>NZ_WUMG01000005.1:0-243638 GCF_009827015.1 Delftia sp. CH05
GCGCAAGCAGCTGTTCCAGCGCCTGTGCGGCGGGCTCGCCGGCATTGCCAGCCAAGGCGGTGCGCGCTGGTGCGCGGTGCAGCGCATCGTGCAGGTGGTCAGGCAGGTGGTCGGGCTCGATGGTGCCGTCGCCATCGTGGCCGCACAGGGCTGCGGCGTAGCGCAGCGCGTTGTGCAGCTCGCGCAGGTTGCCGGGCCAGGCGTGCGCGGCCAGCACGGCGCGGGCTGCGTCGCCCAGGTGCAGGTGGCTGCCCAGGGTGGCCAGCATCTGGTCGGCAATGGTCTGCAGGTCGCTGCGCTGGCGCAGCGCAGGCAGGCGAAGCTCGGCCGCGTTGAGGCGGTACAGCAGGTCTTCCCGGAAGCTGCCACGCCGCACCAGCTCGGCCAGCGGCTGGTGCGAGGCCGAGATGAAGCGCACCGCCACCGCCCGTGGCACGCGCGCCCCCAAGGGAGTGATTTCGGATTCGGACAGCACCCGCAGCAGCTTGGCCTGCAGGGCCAGGGGCATGTCGCCGATCTCGTCAAGGAACAGCGTGCCCTCGTGTGCCGCAGCAATCAGCCCTTCGCGGCCCTTGCTGGCGCCGCCGGTCCAGGTGCCGGGCAGGTAGCCGAACAGCTCGCTCTCCAGCAGTGCCTCGGGAATGGCTGCGCAGTTGATGGCAATGAAGGAGCCGCTGCGGCCGCTGGATGCATGCAGCGCGCGGGCCAGGTATTCCTTGCCTGCGCCGGTCTCTCCCTGCACCAGCACGGGCAGCTCTTGAGGTGCGAGCCGCGCGGCCTTGCGCAGCAGCGTCTGCAGTGCGGCATCACCCGTGTCCAGCGCCTGCAGCGCAGCAGGCAGCGGGGGCTGCGCCGGCCTTGCCTGCGCTTGCAGGCGGCGTGTCCGGCGCTGCGGCTCCATGGCATGGGCGAAGAGGATGCTGCCGTCGCGGGCGCGGATGATGCGCTCCTGCGCCGGGCGATTGCGGCGCAGCTCGGACAGGTGGCGCAGGTCCACGTCGAAGAAACGCTCCAGCGGCTGGCCGATGAGGCTCTTGCGCTGGCGCCAGTCCAGTTGCGCGGCCGCTGCCAACAGCCGCGCGCCCGCGTGGGTCATGGCGCGGATGCGGCCACGTGCATCGACGCTGATGGAGGCGTCGGGATCGACGTCGAGGAAATCGGGCGACTGGGCCAGGCGCACCACCCAGTCCTGGCCGGACTGCGCCATCAGGTTGGCCTGCTCCACCCGCCGCGCCGCGGCCATGACGAGGTTGAGCGCCAGGTTCTGGCTGGCCCGCTCGGCAGGCGAGCGCAGCAGCGACAGGTCCAGCACCGCCGCGAGTTCGCCGCGCATGTCGTAGATGGGCGCGGCCGTGCAGGACAGGCCGGTGTGGGTGAAGTCGAAATGGTCGCTCTGGTGCACCGTCAGCGCCTCGCCCGTCTCAAGGCAGGCACCCACGGCCGAGGTGCCCGAGTGGTCCTCGCGCCATTGCGCGCCCAGATACAGGCCCGCGCGGCGCAGGTCGCCCTTGTCGGCCTCATGCCCGAGGAAGTCCACGGCCACGCCATGCCGGTCCGCCAGCAGCAGCACGTAGTCCAGTCCCTTGAGCTGCTGGTACAGCCGCTCCAGCGCATGGCGGGCGATGTGGATCAGCGGCTCGGACTCCTCGCGGTGCGCGCGCAACTGGCCTTCGGTGACGATGTGGGCTTCGCTGGTATGCGCCGGGTCGAGCCGGTGGGAGTCGATGCAGCGGCGCCAGCTGCGCAGCACGGCGCGGTCGCGCTCCTGCCCGCGGTGGGAGTAGCCCAGGCCGAAGGCTTCGATTTCCTGGATGTGCGAGGCGTAGGACTGCAGGGGCATGGCGTGGAGTCGATGCGGGCTTTGAACGTGCCGCAGACGATTCTGTGCCCTGTGCGGCGCAGCGCCAATCAAGACTTACCCACTGCCCCTGCTGCGCTGCAGCACGCCTGGTGCGACAGGTGTCGCAGGGCTGCCCCACCTGTGGCGGGCGGCAATGCCGGGCAGCGGGGTGCAAGGCGCAGGGTTTGTACCGGAGGCGCGCAGGCAACCCCTTGATTTGCCTGGCGCATCCTGCCGCCGGGCCTGCCTGGCATGGTGATTGCGTAAGAGCGCCTGCCCGAAGAAAAACCAGCGGGCATGACCGCATCAAGGAGACAACCATGACCGATACGACGCCCAACGCCCGCGCCAAGGCGATGCTTGACCAACTCAACCATGCCCTGGGAGACCGCGACTTCGCGGCCGCCAGCCGCCTGTTCGCCGACGAATGCTACTGGCGCGACCTGGTGCTGCTGACCTGGAACATCAAGACCATGGAAGGGCGCAGCCAGATCGCCGACATGCTGGCTGCGCAGCTGGACGCCGCGGCGCCCGTGCGCCTTTCGCTGGACGAGCGCGAGACGGTGGAGGAGGCCGATGGCGTGGTGTCCGCCTGGATCGTGATCGACACGCGCCATGCGCGCGGCGGCGGCCATGTCCGCATCAGGGACGGGCGCATCTGGACGCTGCTGACGGCCGCCCAGGAGCTCAAGGGCCATGAGGAACCCATGGGCACGCGCCGCCCGATGGGGGCCGAGCACGGCATCCGGCGTGGCCGCCAGACCTGGCTGGAGCGCCGCCAGCAGGAGGCCCAGGAACTGGGCCGCGACAGGCAGCCTTTCGTGCTCGTCATCGGCGGCGGCCAGGGCGGCATTGCGCTGGGCGCGCGGCTGCGCCAGCTGGGGGTATCGCACATCGTCATCGACCGCCAGGCGCGCCCTGGCGACCAGTGGCGCAACCGCTATAAATCGCTGTGCCTGCACGACCCGGTCTGGTACGACCACCTGCCGTACATGCCTTTCCCGGACAACTGGCCCGTGTTCGCGCCCAAGGACAAGATCGGCGACTGGCTGGAGATGTACACCAAGGTGATGGAGGTCAACTACTGGTCGTCCACCAACTGCCTGAACGCCCGCTTCGATGAGGACCGGCAGGAATGGGAAGTCACCGTGGAGCGCAATGGCGAGACGCAGGTGCTGCGCCCCAGGCATGTGGTGTTCGCCACCGGCATGTCGGGCAAGGCGAATGTGCCCAAGATCAAGGGCCAGGACATCTTCAAGGGCGAGCAGCAGCACTCGTCCCAGCACCATGGCCCGGACGCCTACGCGGGCAAGAAGGTGGTGGTGATCGGCGCCAACAATTCCGCCCACGACATCTGCGCGGCCCTGTGGGAGCACGGCGCCGATGTGACCATGGTGCAGCGCTCGTCCACGCACATCGTGCGCTCCGATTCGCTGATGGACATCGGCCTGGGCGACCTGTACTCGGAGCGCGCCGTGGCCAGCGGCGTGACGACCAGGAAGGCGGACCTGATCTTTGCCTCTCTGCCCTACCGCATCATGGCCGACTTCCAGGTGCCGGTGTACAACCGCATCCGCGAGCGCGACGCTCAGTTCTACCGCCAGCTGGAGGCGACCGGCTTCATGCTGGACTTCGGGGATGACGACTCGGGCCTTTTCATGAAGTACCTGCGCCGCGCCTCGGGCTACTACATCGACGTGGGGGCCTGCGATCTGGTGATCGACGGCAGCATCAAGCTGCAGGCGAGCAAGCAGATCAGCCACCTGTCGGAAAACGCGGTGGTGCTGGCCGATGGCACCGAGCTGCCGGCGGACCTGGTGGTCTACGCGACCGGCTATGGCTCCATGAACGGCTGGGTGGCCGACCTGATCAGCCAGGAGGTGGCGGACAAGGTGGGCAAGGTCTGGGGCCTGGGCTCGGACACCACCAAGGACCCGGGACCGTGGGAGGGCGAGCAGCGCAACATGTGGAAGCCCACGCAGCAAGAGGCGCTGTGGTTCCACGGCGGCAACCTGCACCAGTCGCGCCACTACTCGCTGTACCTGGCGCTGCAGCTCAAGGCGCGGCAGGAAGGCCTGCCGGTGCGTGTCTATGACCTGCAGCAAGTTCATCACCTGCGGTAAGGCCGAATAATCGCCATGGGGCGGCTGTGCCGCCCGCCAACCCAGCCTTGCAAAACAGAAAGTTCAATCATGAAAGCAGCACGTTTCCACGACCGGGGCGACATCCGCATCGAGGACATCCCCGAACCCGTGGTGGAGCCCGGCACCGTGGGCATCGAAGTGGCCTGGTGCGGCATCTGCGGCACGGATCTGCATGAGTTCATGGAAGGGCCGATCTTCATCCCGCCCTGCGGCCACCCGCATCCCATCTCGGGCGAGTCCGCCCCCATCACCATGGGGCATGAGTTCTCGGGCGTGGTGTACGCCGTGGGCGCAGGGGTGGACGATATCCAGGTCGGCCAGCATGTGGTGGTGGAGCCCTACATCGTGGCCGACGATGTGCCCACGGGGCCGGGCGACAACTACCACCTGTCCAAGGACATGAACTTCATCGGCCTGGGCGGGCGCGGTGGCGGGCTGTCCGAGCGGATTGCCGTCAAGCGCCGCTGGGTGCATCCCATCTCCGATGCCATTCCACTGGACCAGGCCGCGCTGATCGAGCCGCTGTCCGTGGGCCACCATGCCTACACCCGCAGCGGAGCGAAGGCCGGCGATGTGGCACTGGTGGGCGGCGCCGGCCCCATCGGCCTGCTGCTGTCGGCCATCCTCAAGGCCAAGGGCCTGACCGTCGTCATCACCGAGCTCAGTGCCAAGCGCAAGCAAAAGGCGCGTGAATCGGGCGTGGCCGATCACATCCTGGACCCCTCCGAGGTGGACGTGGTGGCCGAGGTGATGAAGCTCACCGGCGGCAAGGGCGTGGATGTGTCGTTCGAATGCACCAGCGTGAACAAGGTGCTGGACACGCTGGTGGCCGCGACGAAGGCCACGGGCGTGGTGGTGATCGTGTCCATCTGGAGCCATCCGGCCACCATCAACGTGCACAGCGTGGTCATGAAGGAGCTGGACGTGCGCGGCACCATCGCCTACTGCAACGACCACCAGGAAACCATCAAGCTGGTCGAGGAGGGCAAGATCAACCTCGAGCCCTTCATCACCCAGCGCATCCAGCTCGATGACCTGGTGGCCCAGGGCTTTGACACGCTGATCCACAACAACGAGTCGGCGGTGAAGATCATCGTGCAGCCACGGTTCAAATAGCCGCTGGGCACCGCGACTGCACGAACCTGCATCTTTCGTGCCGGTCGCCGGCGGAGCCAGGCGCAAAGGGGTCAAAACCCGGCGGGGGCCGACACATGCCTCCCGCCGGCAAGCAGGGTTTCCAAAAATCGCTCAGACTAGCCAGAAGCGACTTTTTGCAGTGCCGAAGATTTCTGCAACCGACTGAAAAACCCGCGGAACTTCGGCTTTAGCACTCAATCCTAACGAGTGCTAATATGAAGGAATGGAAGAAAGGAACTCTGCAATGACAAACGCCTCCGGCTCCATTGCGACCACCTTGGCGCCCGCTAACCCCTGGGCCCTGGTGCCGCCTCTGGGCAATCTGGATGCCTACATTTCCGCGGTCAACCGCCTGCCCATGCTCACCCTCGAGGAAGAGCAGGACTACGCCCGCAAGCTCAAGGAACACAGTGACCTGGACGCCGCAGGGCGTCTGGTGATGTCCCACCTGCGCCTGGTGGTGTCCATCTCGCGCCAGTACCTGGGTTACGGCCTGCCCCACGGCGACCTGATCCAGGAAGGCAATGTCGGCCTGATGAAGGCCGTCAAGCGCTTCGATCCCGATCAGAACGTGCGCCTGGTGAGCTACGCCATGCACTGGATCAAGGCCGAGATCCACGAGTACATCCTCAAGAACTGGCGCATGGTCAAGGTCGCCACGACCAAGGCCCAGCGCAAGCTGTTCTTCAACCTGCGCTCCATGAAGCAGGGCCTGAAGTCCGACGCCGCCATGGCCGAGGACGGCGCCATGCTGCGCGACACGCTGACCTCCGGCGAGATCGACGCCATGGCCGAGAAGCTCAACGTCAAGCGCGAAGAAGTCATGGAGATGGAAACGCGCCTGGCCGGTGGCGACGTGCTGCTGGACCCCTCGCCCAGCGATGATGGCGAGCAGGCCTTCGGTCCCATCGCCTATCTGGCCGACGGCGCACATGAGCCCACGGCCATGATCGAGTCGCGCCAGCGTGACCATCTGGCCACCGACGGCATTGCCATGGCGCTGGATTCGCTGGACGACCGCAGCCGCCGCATCGTCGAGGAGCGCTGGCTCAAGGTCAACGATGACGGCTCGGGCGGCATGACGCTGCATGAGCTGGCCGCCGTGTATGGCGTGAGCGCCGAGCGCATTCGCCAGATCGAGGTGGCTGCCATGAAGAAGATGAAGAAGGCCCTGGCCGAGTTCGCCTGATGGCCTGACGGCCTGGGCTGACAGGCTGCTTCAAGACAAACCCGGATAATCTCCGGGTTTTTTATTGCCCGCAGCCTTTGCGGCCCCCACGCACCCATGCCCGCCAGCGCCATCTCGCCACTACGCCGCCTCTTCGCCAATGCCTTGGCCACCGCCCTGGCTTCGGCCCTGCTGCCTTGCGCCGCCGTGGCGCGCGACCAGTGGCCCAGCAGGCCCCTGCATCTGATCGTGGGCTTTCCCGCGGGCTCCTCGCCCGACCTCACGGCGCGCGCCCTGGCCGAGCCGCTGGAAAAGCGCCTGGGCCAGCCCGTCATCGTCGAGAACAAGGTGGGCGCAGGCGGCAACATTGCAGGCGAGCAGGTGGCCCGTGCGCGCGATGGCCATACCTTCAGCGTGATGATCAACGGCAACCTGACGATTGCCCGCCTGCTCAACCCCGCCGTGCGCTACGACCCCGTCAAGGACCTGCAGCCCGTCAGCCTGATCGGCGTGGCACCCCTGG
The DNA here is from genome assembly GCF_009827015.1 of Delftia sp. CH05. Classification (NCBI taxonomy): domain Bacteria; kingdom Pseudomonadati; phylum Pseudomonadota; class Betaproteobacteria; order Burkholderiales; family Comamonadaceae; genus Delftia; species Delftia sp. CH05. The sequence goes on from NZ_WUMG01000005.1 coordinate 6,813, forward strand.
TGCTGGTGGCGCCGGCCGGCGCGCCCGAGGGCCGGGCCTTCCTGGAGGCCGCTGCCCAGGCCGGCAGCCGCTGGAGCTACGGCTCGCCCGGCGTGGGCACCGTGGGCCACCTGGGCATGGAGCTGCTCAAGAGCCGCTCCGCGCTCAGGCCCGAGCACATTCCCTATCCCGGCTACCCGCAGGTGTTCAACGCCATCCAGGGCGGCGACCTGCAGCTGTCCATGCTGCCGCCCGCGCTGGCCATGGCCCAGGTCCAGGCCGGCAAGCTGCGCGGCGTGGCCGTGACCTCGGCCGCGCGCAGCCCGCTGGCGCCGGGCCTGCCCAGCCTCAAGGAGCTGGGCGTGGGCGATTTCGACCTGGAGATCTGGAACGCCGTGGCGGCGCCCAAGGCCATGCCCGCCGCCCATGTGCACAAGCTGGCCGAGGCCGTGAGCGAGATCGTGCGCTCGCCCGAGATGCGCGCGCGCCTGGCCGCCCAGGGCTGGCAGGCCGTGGGCAGCTCGCCCGAAGGCCTGGCCCTGCGCATGCGCCAGGACGTGGCGACGCTGGGCCGCATCATCCGCGAACAGGGCATACGCGCACAATGATGCGCCCAGTGACGTGCCCTCTTTGACACCCCCATGACCGCAGCCCAAGCCTTTACCGAACTCAACGCCTGGCAGGTCATGGCCTGGGGCCTGGCCTTCTTTGGCGTGCTCTACCTGGCCGGTGGCTGGGGCATGTCGGCGCTCACGCGCTGGCTGCAGCGGCGCGGCGTGGGCCGCGTGCTGGACACGCGCCCGCTCAAGCCCGACCAGTTGCAGCGCGAATGGCGCCAGTCGCTGCATTCGGTGCTGATCTTCGGCATCGGCATGATCGTGCCCTGGGGCCTTCTGCAACTGGGGTGGGCGCGGCTGGAGCCCGATGCAGGCCCCTGGCGCATTGCCGTCGAAATCGTGGTGCTGCTGATCTGGAACGATGTGCATTTCTGGATCAACCACCGCCTGCTGCATACGCGGCTGCTGGGGCGCTTTCATGGCGACCACCACCGCTCCATCGTCACCACGCCGTGGTCCACCTACAGCTTCCATCCCATCGAGGCGCTGATGCTGGGCAACGTCATCCTGCTGCCCATGGTGGTGCACGACTTCAGTTTCTGGTCGCTGGCCTCGGTGCCGGTGCTCAGCCTGCTGCTGAACGTCATAGGCCACTCCAACTACGACTTCTTTCCCGGGGTGTCCGACACGCATGCGCTGGCCGCCAGCCGGCGCCACCACCTGCACCATGCCCGGCCCAACGGCAACTATGGCTTTGCGCTGGCCTTCATGGACCGGCTGATGCGCACGCGCGTGGCCCTGCCCGCCACGGCCCGGCCCAGGACGGAATGAGCCGACCGCCTGCTCGCCACGTCCAGCCCCGGCTGCCCCGGCTGCGCCACTGGCGCGACCTGCAGTCGCTGGCCTATCTGGTGGCGCTGCCGCTGATCGTGTGGTGGCAGTGGCAGCACGGCTGGAACCTGTGGCTCTACGGGATCGAGCTGTTCCTCACGCTGGGCGTGGGCGTCATCCACCACAACCACACGCATTTGCGCATGTGGCGCGGGCGCTGGGCCAACCGCTTCACCGACTACTGGCTGACCCTGCTGCAAGGCCACCCGACCTTCGTGTTCTGGCCCGCCCATGTGGCCAACCACCACCGCTTCCGCCACGGCCCGCGCGACATGGCACGCACCTACCGCTTCGGCGGCGACCACAACCATCTGCTGGGCTACCTGCTCCACCCGCTGCAGGCCGGCTGGGTGCTGTACCCGCTGTTCCTGCGCTGGCTGGGCCAGCTGCGGCGGCATTGGCCCGGCGCCTTTCGCTACTGCATGGGCCAGTACCTGTTGTGGCTGGGCAGCTGGGCGCTGCTGCTGTCGCTGGATTGGCAAAAGGCCTTGCTGCTGGTGATCGTTCCCCAGCTGCATGGCCTGCACTGGCTGCTGGCCACCAACTACCTGCAGCACGCCCATGCCGATGGCCGGCCGCTGACGCGCGGCCAGCGGCTGGACAGCGCCACGCCACTGAACTACGCGCGCAATTTCGAGGGCTGGGTCAATCCGCTGCTGTTCAACATCGGCCTGCACACGGCCCACCACGAGCGGCCCCAGGCCCACTGGTCCGAGCTCACGCGCCTGCACAGCGAGCACTACCGCCAGCGCGTGGCCCCTGCGCTCAACGAAGGCGGACTGCTACCCTACATGGCCCGCGTCTTCGTGCTGGGCACGATCTGGCCGCCGGCCCGCACGCGTGCGCACATGCCTCCCGGAACATACGACTGATACGTCCCAGAACCCATGCCCGTCGCCTATTCCAACGTCTATCTGCATGCCGCCGGCATGTTCCTGCCCGGTGAACCCGTGGACAACGCAGGCATGGATGCCTACGTGGCGCCGCTCAACCGCCTGTCCGAGCGCCTCAAGCGCCGCATCCTGGCCGAGAACGGCATTGTCCAGCGCCACTACGCCATCGACGCCGAAGGCCGCACTGTCCACAGCAACACGGCCATGGCCGCCCAGGCCATCCAGGACTGCCTGGCGCAGGCCGGGCGCGCGCTGGGCGATGTGGGCTTCCTGGCCAGCGGTTCCTCGGGCGGCGATGCGCTCATGCCCGGCTTTGCCAGCATGATCCAGGGAGAGATGGCCGCGCCGCCCATGGAGACCCTGTCCGTGCACGGCGTCTGCGCCGCCAGCGTGGGCGCGCTGCAGGCGGCGGCCCAGGCCGTGGACCGCGCGCCCGACTCGCTGGCCCTGGCCGTGGCCAGCGAAATGCCCTCGCGCCTGTTCAAGCGCTCGCGCTTCGCGGCACAGGGATACAACACGGATTTCGACGCCCACTTCCTGCGCTGGATGCTGTCCGATGGCGCGGGCGCCGTGCTGCTGGGCGGCCCGCAGGCCCTGCCCGACGCGCCCGGCCTGCGCCTGAAGCTGCGCTGGACGCACCTGCGCAGCTTTGCGGGCGACTACCCTGTCTGCATGCAGCTGGGCCTGACGCCCGACCGCGCCACCAGCCACCTGGACTTTGCCGCCTGGGGCGATGCCGAGGCCGCAGGCGCGCTGTCGCTGCGCCAGGACATCCGCCTGCTGCCGCACCTGTTCGATGTCTGCATCCACGAATACGCCCACCTGGCCCACACGGGCTGGGTGCCCGAGCGCGGCATCGACCATTTCCTGTGCCACTACTCGTCCGAGCGCTTCATCCCCGTGGTCGATGAGCTGCTGGGCAAGGCGCAGCTCGGCATCCCGCGCGAGCGCTGGTGGAGCAACCTGGCCTGGCGCGGCAACACGGGCGCGGCTTCCATCTTCGTGATGCTGTCCGAGTTCCTGCGCACGCAATCGGCACGCCTGAAGCACGGCGACACCGTGCTGTGCTTCATTCCCGAATCGGGCCGCTTCACGGCCGGCTACATGCTGCTGGAAGTGGAGGATGCGGCCCAGGCTCCCACCGCCACCCCGACCACCGCCGCAGCACGCAGTGCCACCGCCGAAGCTCCCGCTGCCCCGGACCTGCTGCCCGATGTCTCCACCATCGCCCCGCCCCACGACCCGAACCAGGCCCCGGCCACGCTGGCGCCGCTGCTGACCGAACTGGCCAGCCTCTGGCAGGACTACCGCTCGCGCGTGTGGCGCACGCCGCTGCTGCAGCGCATACGCACAGGCAGGCTGCAGACGGCGGACTACGTGCGCTGGATGAGCCACTGGGTTCCCCAGGTGCGCGAGGGCAGCCTGTGGATGCGCGAGGGCGCGGCCTCGCTGACCGGCGAACATGCGGCGCTGGCCGCGCTGATCGACGTGCATGCGGGCGAGGAGCAGAACGACTTCCGCATCCTGCACGAGGACTACCTCAAGGCCGGTGGCACCGAGACCGACCTCACCCGCCTGCGCCGCAACCCCGGCGGCGAGGCGCTCAACGCCTATCTGCACGGCCTGGCCGCCACGCCCAATCCGATCGGCCTGCTGGGCGCCATCTACATCATCGAAGGCACGGGCCAGCGCATCGTGCCCAGCCTGCTGCCGCTGCTGCGCGCCAGCCTGCCGCTGCCGCCCGATGCCTTCCGCTTCCTGGAATACCACGGCGCCAACGACGAACACCACCTGGAACGCTGGCTCATGGCCGTGCAGATGGTGATGGCGCTGGACGGCACAGACGGCAGCGGGGGCACGGCGGCGCAGGCCATCGTGCGCACCGCGCGCCACACGGCGGCGCTGTACCTGATGCAGTTCGAGCATGTCCTGACCGAGGAGAACTGATGCCACCGCCAGACTTCATCGACCAGCCCCACGACGAGCGCGACCCCAGCCCCTGGCGTGCCCTGTACCTGGACCAGAGCACGCCGCTGCCCGACGACGTCAAGGCCGCCTGGCTGCGCGACTGCAGCAGCGGCTCGCGCCAGTACCTGCTGCCCTTCCTGCGGCCACTTGCACGCACCAGCATCGTGCTCATCCAGATCCTCAAGGTGCTGCTGCCGCGCAATTGGGCGCACTCCAGGCTGCTGCACCGGCTGCTGGCCTTCAGCATGAACCGCTTCGTCTCGCCCGAGGCCAACTGGCTCATCCTGCGCCATTTCCACCTGGGCTCGCAGATCCTGGCCTTTGTCGCGGCCAACGCGCCCACGCCCGTGTCCACCACACCGCTGGAGCCAGGCAGCATCGACGACATCAGGGACGACCTGTTCCTCAGGCACGACCTGAACCTGTTCAACTTCGTCATCCGCCTGAACAACGCGCTGCGCGCCGCAGGCCAGGAACTGCAGCCCGTGGCCGAGCCCGACTTCTCCATGCTGCGCAACCCGCCCCTGCGCCTGGAGGACATGCCGCGCGGGCGCCTGAACCTGCTGGACCTGCAAAGCGCCATCGAGGTCTACACGCCCGTCTACCAGCTGCTGCTGACCGACAACGACTTCTGGCGCGCCAGCAACTCGCTGCAGCTGGACGAGACCGTGGCCATCTATGCGGCCAAGATCCTCGCCTCGCCCGAGCACCTGGTCATGCTCAACAACAAGCACCCGCTGGTGCCGCTGTCCACCCTGCGGGCCGGCCACCGCCTGGTGCTGCACGGCCTGTCCACCGAAATGCTGCACTGCCTGCTGATGAAGGTCGCCAGCGGCGACATCCCCCTGCCCGCACGCGAGCTGGCACGCATGCGCGAAGCCGCCCGCGCCCACGGCAGCGAAACGGCCAGCGGTGCCGACCATGCCAGCAGCGCCAGCAGCACGGCAGCCGTCTGACCCAGGTCAAGGAACAGCGGCGGATTGACGCCATCTGGCGCGAAAACGGTTACATCGCGTTGCATTCAGCCGCAGGGCCCGCTAGCCTGCACGGCTTCGCCCTGGCCGCACGCCCGGGTCCCTGCCAGCGCCAGGGCGCCTCCTGCCCTGGCTTGCGGCGCCTTCGAACCGTCCGTGCCATGCCATCGTCGTCCTTTGCGCCTTCAGCCGTACGCTGCAGCGAATGCATGCGTTCGTCGCACTGCCTGCTGGGGCAACTGCCCGAACCCGCCTTCCTGCAATGGCTGCCGCACATCCGCGAACGCGGCCTGGCCAAGGGCCAGAAGCTCCAGGCGCAAGGCTGCGTTGCCCATGAATTCCAGGTGATCAAGCTCGGTTTCGTCCTGGCTATCCGCCGTGGCGGCGACGGCGTGCAGCGGCCCGTGGCACTGTTCGGCAACGGCCACGCGCTGGGCAGCCCGGGCTGGCTGCAGCAGCCCTCGGCCATGCACTTCGAGGCCCTGGGCCCGGGGCGCATCTGCTGCGTGGACATCGCCACCATCACGCGCCGCGGCCTGGTCGATGCCGCCTTCGTGCGCGCGCTGGCCACCAGCTACACCTGCAACAACGCCCTGCTGGCGGAATGGGCCCACATCGTCCGCATCCCCGGCGTGCTGCGCCAGCTGGCCGCCACCCTGATGCAACTGGCCGCGCTGCAGTCAAGCCTGCTCGTGCGCCTGCCCAGCCAGGGCGCACTGGCCGCCCTGCTGGCCACCACGCGCGAAACCATCGCACGCAGCCTTGTGCGCCTGGTGCAACTGGGCGCGCTGGAGCGGCCGGATCGATGGCATTGCGTGCTGCAGCCTGCGGTGTTGTCGAGGATCAGTGGAGGTGGGGTGAGGGAGGTGGGGTGAAGGAGGTGGGGTGCGAGAGGCGTGGCGGTTGATCGGGCGGACCGGTAGGCTTGCCGACCTGTTGCAACATCAAGCGCCAGGTTTGGCAGAACCGCCGTCCCTGCTCACCATCGCTGCCTTCCCATCGCAACAGTCCGCAGTTTGATGCTCAAGCGCCTCTTCCTCCTGCTGCGCCAGCAAGGTCGCCACGGGCTTGTGAATCAGCGCGGGAATCTGCTCCGCCGGCATGGCGCGGGCGAAGAGCCAGCCCTGGTAGGCGTCGCAGTCCAGGATGCGCAGCAGGCGCAGCTGCTCGGCGGTTTCCACACCTTCGGCCACCACCTGCAGGCCCAGGGTGCGGGCCAGCGCGATCACGGCCTTGACGATCTTGGCGTCGGCCGGGCTGTCGAGCATGGGGCCGATGAAGGTGCGGTCTATCTTCACGCGCGAGACGGGCAGATCGCGCAGGTGGGCCAGCGAGGAGTAGCCGGTGCCGAAATCATCCAGCACCACGCAGACGCCTGCAGCAAGCAGGCTGCCCAGCAGTTCGCGCGCCTGCTGCGGGTCGGTCATGGCGGCGGACTCGGTGACTTCCAGCTCCAGCAGGTGCGGCGGCACGCCATGCCGGGCCAGGCTGCCCATGAGGCGCTGCTGCAGGTCGGCCTGGCGCAGTTGCTGGGCCGAGAGGTTGACCGCCACGCGCAGCGGCATGCCTGCGCGCAGCCAGTCGCCGGCCTGGCGGCAGGCCGCATCGATCACCCATTCGCCCAGAGCGAGGATCAGGCCCGTGGACTCGGCCACGGGCACGAAGCGCTCCGGCGAGACCCAGCCCATCTGCTCGTCGTTCCAGCGCAGCAGGGCCTCCACGCCCTGGACCTGGCCGCCCATCACCTGCACCTGGGGCTGGAAATGCAGGCTCAGCAGACCCCGGTCCAGGGCGCGCTTGAGGCGTTCGTGCAGCAGCACTTTCTCGGCCATGGCCTCGCCCATGGCGCTGGCATAGCAGGCGTAGGAGGCACGGCCGCGCTGCTTGGCGTCGTACATGGCCATGTCGGCATAGCGCATGAGGGTGGCCGCATCGCCCGCGTCCTGCGGGTAGAAGGCCACGCCCACGCTGGCGCCGAAGTTCAGCGCGTAGTGGCCGATGGCGCAGGGCCGGCACAGCTCGCCCAGCAGCGCGTCGACGCGCCGGCGCAGGTCCGGCCCGTTGCAGGGATGCAGCACGGCGGTGAACTCGTCACCGCCCATGCGCGCCAGCGTGGCCGAAGTGCCCAGCGCGGCCTGCAGGCGGCGAGCCACTTCCTTGAGCACCTGGTCGCCCACGTCGTGGCCATAGCCGTCGTTGATGGCCTTGAAGTTGTCGAGGTCGAGCAGCAGCAGCGCAAAGGACGCGGGCCCGGTGCCCGAGCCCGAACCCGAGCCCGAACCCACTTGCGCCTGCGCCTGCGAGATCGCCTGCTCCAGCTGCAACCCGAACTGCCAGCGGTTGAGCAGGCCGGTGAGCGTGTCGTGCGTGGCGTGGTAGTGCATGCAGGCCTCCATCTGGCGCAGCTGCGACAGGTCGCGCACAAAGGCCACGGCCACGCCCCCGCCGTGCGGGGAATGGCCCAGGGCGATGTCCACGGACAGGCGCTTGCCGTCCTTGCGCAGCAGCCACAGGTCCCGCCCCTGCCCCATGGGCCGGCGCGCGGGCTGGGCGAAGTAGGACTGCAGCTGCGGCCCATGGGCCGCATGCGCCTCGGGCGGCAGCAGCATCTGCAGCGGACGGCCCAGCAGCTCGGAGGCGCCATAACCGCTCATGGCCTGCATGGCGGGATTGGCCAGCAGGATGCGGCCCTTGCGATCCACGAGCACGATGCCGTCGGGCGCGGCCTCCATGGCCACGCGCTTGAGCTCCTCATCCAGCGCCTCGCACGGCCCGATCAGATGGCCGGCTTGCGCGCTCCAGGCCGACGCCATCATGCGGACGGCCCCTTGCCGTGGAAGACCGATGCCGCAGCCTCCAGCGCCTGAGCCTGCGCGGCCAGCTGCTGCGCGTGCGCGATGGTGTCGCGCGCCAGCGTGGCGTTGTGCTGGGTCATCTGTTCGAGCTGCTGCACGGCGGCCTGCACCTGTTGCACGCCACCGGCCTGGGCCTGGCTGGCGGCCTGCATGCCTTCGGCCAGCAGCAGCTGCTCGCGCATGTCGGCCTGCACGGCGAGCATGGCCTCGCCCATTTCGCGCGCCATGGCGCAGCTTTGCGCCACCTGCTGCTGCGATGCCTCGATCAATGCCTTGATCTGGCGCGCAGCGTGGGCGCTGCGCTGGGACAGGCCGCGCACCTCGTCGGCCACCACGGCAAAGCCCTTGCCGTGCTCGCCGGCGCGCGCGGCCTCCACGGCGGCGTTGAGCGCCAGCAGATTGGTCTGAAAGGCAATGCCGTCGATGAGCGAGCTGATCTCCCCGACCTGGTCGCTGGTCCGGGCCACGCCGCGCATGCCCTGGTCCAGTTGCGCGACCATGCGGCTGCTCTGCCCGGCCATGTCCACGCCATGCCGTGCGCGGCGGGCGGCCTCGCCGGCCTGGGCGCTGCTGCGCTCTATGGCGCAGGCCAGGGCCTGCATGGCCTGGGCCGATTGCTCCAGGCTGGCGGCGGCAGCCTCGGTGCGGTCGCTCAGTTCGGTGCTGCCCTGCTGCACGGCCAGCGCGCAGCGGCGCACCTGGTCGCTCTTGCCCTGGATGTCGTCCACCAGGGAGACCAGGTTGAGTCCGGTCTGCCGCACGGCGCCGCCGATGGCGCCGATCTCGTCCGTGCGCTGCGTGAACAGTTCCCCCGTCTGCTGCCCGCTGGCCACGGCCTGGGCCTGTCCGCGCAGGGCAGCCAGGGGCATGAGCAGCCTGGTGCGCAGCCACTGCCCGGCCGCCACGCAAGCCAGGCTCCAGATCAGCCAGGCGGGCCAGATCTCGGCCAGCGTCAGGGACAGGGGCAAAGCCGAGGCCCAGGCCTGCAGCGACGGCAACCACAGCCCGGCCGATCCCAGCAGCCACAGTCCCGCCACCATGGCCTGCGCCCGCCAGGCCAGCGGCCTGAAGCGCCACCAGCGCTGCAGCGCGCCCGCGGCGCCACGCCCCACTGGGAAGCCCCGGTGCAGGCCCAGCGAGCGCACGCCGGCATTGATCTGTTCATAGAGCGCCGCATGCTGCTGCACTTCGCACGGCTGCGGCCGGGTGCGCACGGACAGGTAGCCGACCACGGTGCCCGCATGCCGTATGGGACTGGCGTTGGCGCGCACCCAGTAGTGGTCGCCGTTCTTGCGCCGGTTCTTGACCAGGGCGCTCCAGGGCAGCCCTCGCTGGATGGTGGACCACATGTCGGCGAAGGCGGCGGCCGGCATGTCCGGATGGCGCACGATGCTGTGGGCCTTGCCGTAGAGCTCGGCGGCCTCGAAGCCGCTGACGCGGATGAAGGCATCGTTGGCATAGACGATGCGCCCCTTCAGGTCGGTGACGGAAAGAAGCGTCTCTCCTTCGTTCAAAGGGTACTCACGCTGGGTGACGTACACGTTTCGCCGCATGGATCAGGTCTCTTGGAGATGGGCGGGGCGTCGGCATGACGCTCCAGGCGGGGCCCACTCTAAGCAGTCCTGCGGCGATGCACATCAGGGATGGTGTGCCGCATCGCGCCTAAACGCAGCCAATGTGACGGCGGTCACACTGGCTGCGGCGCGCGCAGGATCAGGAACGCTTTTCCTGCAGCAGGGCCTTGACGTCGGCGCCCAGCACCTGCGGGCCGCCGCCGTATCGCTCATACACGCGCAGGCGGCCGGCCGTGTCATAGACATAGCTGCCGGCCGAATGGTCCAGCGTGTAGGTGCCTTCGGTCTTGCCGGGCACCTTCTTGTAGAAGAGCTTGAAATCCTTGGCCACGGCCGCCGTCTCTTCGGGCGTGCCGTGCAGGCCGACGAAGCCGGGATCGAAGTTGCCCAGGTAGGCCTTGAGCACCTCGGGCGTGTCGCGCTCGGGGTCCAGGGTGACGAAGACGCCCTGCAGCCTGTCGCCATCGGCGCCCAGCTGCTGCTTGACCTCGACCAGCTCCTGCAGGGTGGTGGGGCATACGTCGGGGCATTGCGTGTAGCCGAAGAAGACCACGACGACCTTGCCCGCAAAGTCCTTGATGCTGCGCTGCTTGCCGTCCACATCGCGCAGGGGAATGTCCTTGGCGTATTCGGCGCCCGTGACATCGACGCCCTGGAAACTGGTCTTGGCCTCGCGCGAGCATCCGCTCAGCGCCAGGGCGCCCCATGCCATGGCGGTCACGCCCAGAAAGCGCAGCGCTGTCCGTTTGTTCATGCTTCCTCAACAAGGTAGTTGCCGCAGGCTGCGTGGCCGCAAAGCCTGCGCGCCGCCCGGGCTGGAAAGGGAAAAGGCGAAAGCGTCTGCTGAAGGCGCTTTCGCACAGCCGCAAACCATAACCCATAACCGCAAGACCCCGGCGCTGCGGGGCCTGCCTGCCTCCATGAGACGGCCTGGCTGCCGGCTCGGTTCCTTGGCGCAGGCCTCAGTCGCCGTCGCCGGGGCGTCCCGCCGTGTCCCACGAGGCCGATGCTCGCAGCAGCCGGTCCAGGTCGCGCTTGGCCTTGCCGGCGTCGGCCATGCCCAGCCCGGCGGGCATGCGCATCATCCAGTGGCCCTGCGGGTCCACCACGTACAGGTGGTCCTGCAGCGCATGACCGGGCGCGGGCTGCAGCCAGCCGCGCAGCACGGCCTCGGGCACGCGCAGCACCGTGGCCTGGGCCAGCGCGGGGCGCAGGTGGGCAGGCACGGGAGCGTCGTCGGAGATGAGCCAGACCCGGTCCAGCCGGTCCTTTTCGCGGCCCAGGGTTTCGCGCAGCTGGCGCTGCAGATAGAGATGGCTTTCGCAGGCGCTGCCGCAAGCCCCGCCCGCCACGCTCAGCAGCAGCCATTGGCCCTTGAGCGACTGCAGCGGTACAGGGGCGCCGTCCAGCGTGGTGGCCGTGGCCGGTGGCAAGGCTGGCTGGTCCGCGATCAGCTCGCCAAAGCTGCGCTGCTGGCCAGGCCGCAGCACGTAGTAGGTGAAATAGGAGGCCACCACGGGCGCGGCGCAGACCGCGAACACGGCCAGCATCTTCCAGCGGCCGCTGCGCGTGCGTTGCGCGCCGGCAAGGCCCGGCTGCAAGGGTGGCAGGCCATGGACAGTCATCTCCAGGGGAGTCTCAGGAGCGGGCATGGCGCGGGCGGACAAAGCGTCGGACGATTTGGAACCAGACATACAAAAGCGTGATCAGGGCCGCAAGTCCAAACCATTGGAACGCATAGCCATGGTGTTTCTCGACACCGGCCGTCACAACGGGCCAGTCGCGCCGCAGGCCTTCGCTGGCTTCGCCGGTCTGCAGCAGGCTCCATTCGCGCAGCGGCAGCCCGGAGGCCACGGCCCATTCGGCAATGTCCACATTCTGTCGGATGCGCGACTTTTGCCCATCAGGGTCTGCCCCTGCACGGCCGAATTCGTAGAGCCGGGACGGCGCGGCCTCCATGCGCCCCTCAACGGTCACCAGCCCTTCGGGCGTCTGCACCTCGGGCAGGGCCGTGCGGTCCAGGAAGTTGCGCGGCACCCAGCCGCGCTGCACGGCAATCACCACGTCCTCATGCGGCGCAGCCAGCCGCAGCGGCGTGAGCACGAAGAAGCCCGGCTGGCCCTGCATCTGGCGGTTGTCCAGGTACAGCGTCTGCCCCGCAATCCAGTGGCCCTGCAATTGCACGGGACGGTGCAGCCAGGGCGCGGCTTCGGGGTTCGGCACCGCACCGGGCTGCACGGCTGCCAGCTGGGCGTTGCTCCACGGCGGCAGGCCCTGCTGGCGCTGCACGGCGTCGAACAGTTCCTGCTTGTAGGCCGCGCGCTGCAGCTGCCAGCGGCCCAGGGACAGCGTGACGGCCACGCCGATCAGCGCGGCCAAGGTGATCAGTACAAACCGCCAGCGCTCTGGCATTCTGGAAACACGCACCGGATAATCCACCCATGAAATTCGTGATCGTTCTCGCCCTGCTGGCCATTGTCGCCAGTCTGGGCAGCGCCCTGTTCTTCATGATGCGCCGCAATCCCGAAGACCAGCAGGGAGCGGGCGACGACAGGCGCCGCAGCCGCGCGATGTTCCGTGCACTGGCGCTGCGCGTGGGCCTGTCCATCGCGCTGTTCCTGTGCGTGCTGCTGGCGGCCAAGCTGGGCTACATCCATCCCACCGGCTGGACCGCCGGGCAATAGACAAGCCCCCTGCCCCCACAAACAAAAAGAAGCGCCCTGGCGCTTCTTTTTGCATGGGGCCGGATACAGATTACATCCAGTAGACCAGCACGTAGAGGAACAGCCACACCACGTCCACGAAGTGCCAGTACCATGCCGCGCCCTCGAAGCCGAAATGCCGCTCGGCCGTGAAGTGCCCGGCATGCAGGCGCATGGTGATGAAGAACAGCATCAGCATGCCCACGAAGACGTGGAAGCCGTGGAATCCCGTGAGCAGGAAGAAGGTCGAGCCGAACACGCCCGAGGACAGCTTGAGGTTCAGATCCGTGTACAGGTGGTAGTACTCGTAGCCCTGCACGCACAGGAAGACGAAGCCCAGGATCACCGTCATCCACATGAAGGCGATGGTGCGGGCGCGGTGGCCGGCCTGCAGCGCATGGTGGGCAATGGTCAGCGTCACGCCCGAAGTCAGCAGCAGCGCCGTGTTGATGGTGGGCAGCCAGAACGGGCCCACGGTCTGGAAAGGCTCGACACTGTTGGCCGGCGAGGCCGTGGCGCCGGCTGCCATGCTGGGCCAGACGGCCTTGAAGTCGGGCCACAGCAAGGCGTTGTCCAGGCTGCCCAGCGCGGGCACCGAGTGCGAGCGCGCCCACCACAGGGCGGTGAAGAAGGCGCCGAAGAACATCACCTCGGAGAAGATGAACCAGCTCATGCTCCAGCGGAAGGACAGGTCGATCTTGCGACCGTACTTGCCCGACTCGCTTTCATGCGCGGCCTCCCGGAACCAGAAAAAGAGCACGGCCAGCCACCAGACCAGGCCCAGGCCCAGGCTGTACATGCCCCATTCATGGCCGTTGATCCAGTTGCCCGCGCCCAGGATCACGAAGAACAGCCCCGCCGCCGCCATGACGGGATGGCTGGACTCTGCCGGCACGTAGTAGTAAGGCGTTTTGCCGTGGGTGGTTGCACTCATTGCTCAGCTCCTGACATTCTTGGTTCTGTGTTTCCCGTCGATCACTCTCTGTCCCCGATGGCCGCGCCGCTCAGACCACGAGCTTGACCAGCGCGATCAATCCCAGCACCAGCAGGAAGATGGCCGCCAGCCCCACTGCAATCACATGCAGCGGCGTGATGCGCTCCCCGTCCTGCTGGTACTCGCTAGCCCTGCGCACGCCGAACAGGGACCAGGCCACGGCGCGCACCGTGCGCCACACGCTGGGCGGGCGGCGCTTGTCCCCGGGTTGCGGCGCATTCATGAGGCCGGCTCCTGCTTCGGCCCTGCGGCCACCGGCGCATCGCCCGTGGGCGCGGCCGGCGTCCTGCCGCCCACCTCGAAGAAGGTATAGGACAGCGTGATCGTGGTCACGTCCTTGGAGATGCGCGGATCGATCACGAAGGCCACCGGCCACTCGCGCTTTTCCCCTGGCTCCAGCGTGTACTGCGAAAAGCAGAAGCACTCGAGCTTGTTGAAATGCGCAGCCGCCTGGCGTGGCGCATAGCTCGGTATCGCCTGGGCCGCCATGCGGCGGTTCTGCACATTCTGGAATTCGTACATGACCGTGGCCAGCTCGCCCGGATGGACCTGCATGGAGCGCTGCGCCGGCTTGAAGTCCCAGGGCCCGCGCGCATTGGCGTCGAACTCCACGGTGATGGTGCGGCTCTTGTCCACCTGCGAGTTGGCCGGCAGCTTCACATCGCGCCCGGCCGTGCCGTTGCCCGGCACCTGCCGCTCGGACAGCGACAGGATGTTGATGCCCGTGAGCTCGCAGATGTGCTTGTAGATGGGGATCAGCACGTAGCCGAATGCAAACATGCCCAGCGCCACCACGGCCAGCTTGCCCACCATCTTCGCGTTTTCACTGCGCACGCTCACGGATTGCCCTCCTGTTGCCTTCAAGCGCTCAATGGAGCACGGTGATCTTGATCACGAAGCCGGCCAGAAAGACCAGCGCCACCGATACCAGGATCAGCGCCAGCCGCACGTTGGCTTTTCGTTGCTGTGCATCCATTTTTCTGATCTCCATGACTACTGGCAATCTCTGAGACTGTCGCGCCCCACCCCAGGGGCACCGAGGAAGGGGGAAGGCGCGAAGCGACCCAGGGGGTGGTTCATTTCAGCCTATGACGCGGGTCGCCGTCGCATCCAGCTTGGGCGGCGTCTCGAAGGTATGGAACGGCGCCGGCGAGGGCACTTCCCACTCCAGGCCTTCGGCAGCCTCCCAGGGCTTTTGCGGCGCCTTCTCGCCCTTGCCGCGCATGGCGGGCACGACGACGAAGAGGAAGAAATACACCTGCATCAGGCCGAAGCCCAGCGCGCCCAGCGAGGCCACCATGTTGAAGTCGGCGAACTGCATGGGGTAGTCGGCATAGCGGCGCGGCATGCCGGCCAGGCCCAGGAAGTGCATGGGGAAGAAGGTGACGTTGAAGAAGATCAGCGAGCCCCAGAAGTGGATCTGGCCGCGCGTCTCCGAATACATCACGCCGGTCCACTTGGGTGCCCAGTAGTAGTACGCCGCGAACATGGAGAACAGCGATCCGGCCACCAGCACGTAGTGGAAGTGGGCCACCACGTAGTAGGTGTCCTGCAGCTGGATGTCGATGGGCGCCATCGACAGGATCAGGCCCGTGAAGCCGCCCATGGTGAACACGAAGATGAAGCCCACCGAGAACAGCATCGGCGTCTCGAAGGTCATGGAGCCGCGCCACATGGTGGCCACCCAGTTGAAGATCTTCACGGCCGTGGGCACCGAGATCAGCATGGTGGCGTACATGAAGAACAGCTGGCCCGTGACGGGCATGCCGGTGGTGAACATGTGGTGCGCCCACACGATGAAGGACAGGATGGCGATGGACGAGGTCGCATACACCATGGAGGCATAGCCGAACAGCTTCTTGCGGCTGAAGGCCGGCACGATCTGGCTGATGATGCCGAAGGCCGGCAAGATCATGATGTAGACCTCGGGGTGGCCGAAGAACCAGAAGATGTGCTGGTACATCACCGGATCGCCGCCGCCTGCGGGGTTGAAGAAGCTGGTGCCGAAATGGCGGTCCGTCAGCGTCATGGTGATGGCGCCGGCCAGCACGGGCATGACGGCGATCAGCAGGTAGGCCGTGATCAGCCAGGTCCAGGCGAACATGGGCATCTTCATCAGCGTCATGCCGGGCGCGCGCATGTTGAGCACGGTGACGATGATGTTGATGGCGCCCATGATGGAGCTGGCGCCCATGATGTGCATGGCCAGGATGGAGGTGTCCATGGACGGCCCCATCTGCAGCGTCAGCGGCGCATACAGCGTCCAGCCTGCGGCGGGTGCGCCGCCGGGCATGAAGAACGAGCCCACCAGCATCAGGCCGGCCGGGATCAGCAGCCAGAAGCTGAAGTTGTTCATGCGCGCGAAGGCCATGTCGGAGGCGCCGATCTGCAGCGGCAGCATCCAGTTCGCAAAGCCCACGAAGGCCGGCATGATGGCGCCGAACACCATGATCAGGCCGTGCATGGTGGTCAGCTGGTTGAACAGCTCGGGGTTGACGATCTGCAGCCCGGGCTGGAACAGCTCGGCGCGGATCAGCAGCGCCAGCACCCCGCCCACCATCAGCATGGTGAACGAGAACAGCAGGTACAGCGTGCCGATGTCCTTGTGGTTGGTGGCGAACATCCAGCGCCGCCAGCCCGTGGGCGTGGCGTGGTGGTGATGGTCGTCATGCCCGTGTCCATGCTCGTGCTCATGCGCATGTTCGTGGCCCTCGCCCGCAGGGCTGTGGATGGGGGGAAGTACGGCGCTCATGCTGTTATCTCCAATCGCTCATCTGTCTTGCGTGCTCACTGCGCAGGGAACTTGCCTGTGCGGGCGGCCACGAACTCGGCCGGCTGCACCAGCTGGCCGGTCTTGTTGGACCAGTGGTTCTTGGCAAAGGTGACCACGGCGGCCAGCTCGGTATCGCTCAGCTGCTTCCAGGCGGGCATGGCGCCGTTGGCACGGCCTTCCAGCACCACATGCATCATCTCGGCCGTGGGACCCAGGACCACGGGGCTGCCGTCCAGCGCCTTGATGGGACCGGCGCCCTTGCCGTTGGCCTGGTGGCAGGCCGCGCAGTTGGCCGCATAGACCTTCTCGCCGCGTGCGATCAGGTCTTGCAGGGACCAGACCTTGCTGGGGTCGTCCTTCTTGGCGGCGGCGATCTTCTTTTGCTCGTCCACCCAGGCCTTGTAGCCGTCATTGGACAGCACCTTCACGTGGATGGGCATGTAGGCATGCTCCTTGCCGCACAGCTCGGCGCACTGGCCGTAGTAGTCGCCGGTCTTCTCGGCGCGGAACCAGGTGTCGCGCACGAAGCCCGGAATCGCATCCTGCTTGATGCCGAAGGACGGCACCATGAAGGAGTGGATCACGTCGTTGGCCGTGGTGATGATGCGCACCTTGCGGTCCACGGGCACGACCAGCGGGTTGTCCACCTTGAGCAGGTAGTCGTTGGGTGCCTTGGACACATCGCCGCTGTCGGACAGCACGCGGTGGCTGCTGTCCAGCGTGGAGATGAAGCTCAGGCCCTCGCCTTCGCCGTTGATGTAGTCGTAGCCCCATTTCCACTGGTAGCCCGTGGCCTTGATCGTGACATCGGCGTTGGTGGTGTCCTTCTGCGCCACCAGCACCTTGGTGGCAGGCAGCGCCATGAGCACGACGATGATGAAGGGCACGACGGTCCAGACCACCTCGACCGTGGCCGATTCGTGGAAGTTCGCGGCCTTGGCGCCGCGCGATTTGCGGTGCTTCCAGATCGAATAGAACATCACGGCGAACACGCCGATGAAGATCACCGTGCAGATGATCAGCATCATCCAGTGCAGGTAATGCTGCTCGTGCGCGATGCGCGTGACCGCCGGATGAAGGTTGAGCTGATTGACGGCCGGGCCGCCTGGCAGATCTGTCGCCGCATGTGCAAGGGAGCCTGCCCCTGCCACACTCATCAAGCCCCAGAGAACCAGCCTGGTGGAAATGCTTTTCATAGTTTTCACTTACATCTAAGCCTCGGGTTATCCACTCGCTCCGCTGCGCCGGCGTGGGGGCCGCGCAGCCAGACCGTTCAACGCCTGCCCAAAGGGCAACTCCCGGCCTCAACTTTCCGAGCATGCATGAAAGCGCCGCAGATGTGCCTGCGCGCAATCACCAATAGCGTGCCAGCCGGCATCAACGGCAGCTCGGACGTGGGACCAGGATGGGGGCGGGCCGCCATCCCCGCCTGCGCCTGCAGGCGCATGAACTCGGGGGACAGCAGCAAAGTGGATGGGAGGATGCGCGCGCGCCGGCCCTTAAGGGCATGTGTGCCGTGTGTGCCGTGCGGGCCGGGAGCGGATGGAAAGAGGCAGCGCATGCGGCCCAGCAGTGCGGGCAGCAGGGAACACAGTGACAGAAAGGCCAGTGCCCGCTCCCAGAGGAGCAGGCACTGCTGCAGCCGGTGATGATCAAACTTGCGGGCGGGCCACTCTTGAATGCGCCGGCCCGTTCTCGTTCCCGTGGCAAAGCGAAACACCAAATCGTCTCCCCTTTCGGCCTGCGGACCGCTGGTCTTTTCCCGGCCCGGGAGAGCGAGCCCAGGGAAAAGCTGTTGTCTCTGTCAGCTCGGGAAAAGTGTAGACGTTTTTGTTTTCGATCAATGACCGGAAAGCGACATTCAGGCTATCGCAAACCCGTGTTGCGTGGCTGGCGCAGCATGCTGCGCATGTCCTCCAGCGACACGGCGCTGCTGGACTCCAGGCGCACGCGCGGCTGCGGCTTGTAGGCATGGCCGTAGACGATCTCGAAGGTCAGCGCCAGCTGTCCGTCGGGGCCGGCCAGCCGTTCGCGCAAGGCGTCGTGCAGGCGCTGCTGCCAGCGGCGGCCGCGCAGCGCGGCAAAGCGTTGCGGATGGAAGTTGCGGCCCAGCTCGCGCAGCTCCTGCAGCAGCCGCTCGGGCGTGGCAAAGGTCAGCGTGATGTGCTCCATGTCCATCACCGGCTCGCTGAAGCCTGCGTGCACCAGCATGTCGCCCCAGTCATGCATGTCGGTGAAGGCCTGGCCGGCGGGCGGCCAGCCGAGCTGGGCGTAGAGGGCATGCAGCTCGCGCAGCGTATCGGGCCCCAGGCAGGAGAACATCACATAGCCGTCCACGGACAGCGCCTGGTGCCAGCGCGTGATCAGCGCCTGCGGGTCGGCCTGCTGGTGCAGGGCCATGTTGGCCCACAGCATGTCCACGCCGGCGGGCTCGGGCTCGCCGAAGCGCGTGGCGCCCCCGGTCCAGCGCGCGGGCTGCCACCAGCGCGCGCCCAGCTGCTCGCGGGCGGCGGCCTCATGCAGCGGCGAGGCTTCATAGACCAGGCATTCGGACTGCGCATAGCGCTGGCGCAGCAGCGCATGGGCCTGCAGGCCGCCGCGCACGGGCTGCCAGTGGCACCAGCGCTGGGGCGGCTTGACGATCCAGTCCAGCCGCTCCTGCATGCGGCGCGCCACCTCCTCATGCAGCCACGGCGAGGCCGCAGGCGCGCCCTGCTGCCAGCGCAATGCGGCGGCCGGATCGATGGTGGGAGGCAATTCGTGGGACATGGCTGGGCGGGGAATCCGTGCTCCTCAAAAGACAGGCGCCCGGCCCCGGAGCAAAGGGGTGGCGGACGCGGCGCGAGTATATTGACTCCATGCCCAACCTGCCTGCGTCATGGCTTTCGCGCTGGCATGCCGGCCTGCCCGGCCTGCTGCCCAGCCAATGCGCCGTCTGCCACCGCTGGCCTGCGCGGCGCCTGTGCCAGGACTGCCGCGCACGCTGGGCCGGACCCATGGCGCGATGCGGGCGCTGCGCCATGCCGCTGCCGGCCCGCACCGGCGCCGATGGTCCCCGCACCTGCGGCGCCTGCCTGATCAAGCCGCCGCCGCTGACGCACTGCCTGGCCGCGCTGGACTATGCCTACCCGTGGCACACGGTGATCGGCGACTTCAAGTTCCGGGGAGATACCGGCCTGGCACGCAGCCTGGCCGATCTGCTGCTGGAGTTGCCTCAGGCGCGCGAGCAACTGCAGCAATGCGACCTGCTGCTGCCCATGCCGCTGTCGCCGCAGCGCCTGCGAGAGCGCGGCTTTCACCAGACCCTGGTGCTGGCCCGCGCGCTCTGCAGCGCATCCACCCGGGGCAAGCTGCGGCACCAGGCCGTGCAGCGCGCCCACACGGCACAGGCCCAGCATGACCTGCCGCGCGCCCTGCGCCTGCGCCAGCTGCGCACGGTCTTTGCCGTGCCACCTGCGCAGCTGGCCCACGTGTGCGGCCGCAAGATCCTGTTGATCGACGATGTGATGACCACGGGCGCCAGCCTGCATGCGCTGGCCACCTGCCTGCGCCGCGCAGGCGCGGCCGAGGTCAGCGCCCTGGTGCTGGCGCGCACGCCCTGACCGCAGGGGACCGGGGCCCGGGGGCATCTGCCGCCGCGAGACAATACGGGCCATGTTCCATATCGTTCTCGTCGCGCCGGAGATCCCGCCCAATACCGGCAATGTGATCCGTCTGGCCGCCAACACCGGCTGCAGCCTGCACCTGATCGAGCCGCTGGGCTTTTCCATGGAAGACCGCCTGATGCGCCGCGCCGGCCTCGACTACCACGAGTACGCGCCCGTGCGCCGCCATGCCGACTGGCAGGCCTTCCTGCAGGACTGCCGGCCGGACCGCCAGCGCATGTTCGCCATGACCACGCACAGCAGCAGCCCCGCCCACGCCATCGGCTTCCAGCCCGGCGACTGGCTGGTGTTCGGCTCCGAAAGCAAGGGCCTGCCCGCCGAGCTGCGCGAGCAGTTCCCGCCGCAGCAGCGCCTGCGCCTGCCCATGCTGCCGCAGCAGCGCAGCCTGAACCTGTCCAACGCCGTGGCCGTGACGGTGTTTGAAGCCTGGCGCCAGCAGCAGTTTGCCGGCGCCGCACTGGCCGAGGGCGCGCCCGGCGCGGCCTGAGCGACCGGCCCGGGTCGGCGGAAAGTTCCCCGCCGATTGTTTCAACCGCTGAAAAAGCGCATTGCCAATCCAAGGGTTTATCCCGATTCCACACCGTCCTACATTTGAGTCATGGGCTCTACGTTACCAAGCGATTTCCGCAAGGAACGCCCTGTCCCAGAAACAAAACAAAGGACTTGAATCATGAAGAACACCCGCCGTTTTGCCGTCCTGGCCGCCCTCACCGTTTCCGCCTTCGCCGCCCAGGCCGCCGGCTTCGACTACGCCGACAACAGCAGCTACCCGCCCGAAGTGAAGACCCAAAGCACGCTGACACGTGCCCAGGTCATGGCCGACCTGAAGGCCGCCCAGGCCAATGGCACCATGCCCTCCGTCGCCGAAGGCTACCTGCCCATCCAGAACACCGCCACTGCTGGCGTGAGCCGCGAGGAAGTGCGCCGCGAGGCCGCCGCTGCCGAGCGTTCGGGCCAGCTGAACTTCGGCGCCTGAGCCCCAGACCCCGCAACCGCTGCCACCACGCAGCCAGCCCGCAGGTGCCGCCTGCGGGCTTTTTTCATCGCCGGGCAGCCCCAACATGAAAAGCGCCCCCTTGGGGGGGCAGCGGGCCTTGCGCAGCAAGGGTAGCGTGGGGGTCAGTTTTCATTCAGGCCTTGGCACCGTAGTTGCGGGCCACGGACTCGGCCACGCAGGCGGGCTTGTCGGCGCCTTCGCGCTCCACGGTCACCAGCCAGGTCATCTGCAGGCCGCCGGGCTCGATGGGCTCGGCGGCCTGCAGCGTCAGGCGCGCGCGCAGGCGGCTGCCCACGGGCACGGGCGAGGTGAAGCGCACGCGGTTGAGGCCGTAGTTCACGCCCATTTGCGCGCCTTCGATGTGAAAGCAGCTCTGGAAAAACTGGGGAATCAGCGACAGCGTCAGAAAGCCATGCGCGATCGGCGCGCCGAAGGGGCCCTTGGACGCACGCTCGGGGTCCACATGGATCCACTGCTGGTCGCCCGTGGCATCGGCGAACAGCTGCACCTGCTGCTGGGTGATGGTGATCCAGTCGCTGACGGCGACTTCCTGCCCCACGCAGGCACGCACTTCGGAATAGGAATGGAAGGTTTTCATGCCCCAAATGGTAGGGGCCGGTGCCGCGCGCTCCATGTCGGGCGCGCGACAGCTAGGGTTAGCCCAGGGCCGGCCTCAGCGCGAGGCGCGCTGCACGAAGAACAGCCCCGTGCCCACGGCCATCAGCAGCGCGCCGAAGACCCGGTTCTGGCTGCGCACGGCACGCGCGCTGCGCATGAAGCCGCGCAGCGCGCTGGCGCTGGCCGCATAGCCGTGCATGACCATGGTGTCCACGGCCAGCATGGTGGCGGCCAGGATCAGCAACTGCAGCCACAGCGGGCGGCTGGTGGTCATGAACTGGGGCAGCACGGCCACCATGAAGATGATGCCCTTGGGGTTGGTGGCGTTGGTCAGGAAGCCCGTGAGCACGCGGCGGCGCACGCTGAGCTCGGGCATGGATTCCTGGGTGGCCAGGGGTGCGGCACCCGAGCGCCATTGGCTGATGCCCAGGTAGATCAGGTAGCAGGCGCCGACGATCTTCACGGCGTTGAACGCCCATTCGGAGGCCAGCAGCAGCGAGCCCACGCCCGCGCCGGCGATCAGCAAGATGGTCAGCAGCCCCAGCTGCAGCCCGAAGATGGTGGCGCTGCTCTTGCGCACGCCATACGACAGGCCATGGCTCATGGACAGCACGGCGCCCGAGCCCGGGGAGACCGCAATGATCCAGCAGGCCACAAAGTAGGCGATCCAAGTGTGCCAATCCATGCCAAACACCTTAAAAATACGGAGCAGGCCGGCATCTTAAAACCGTGCAGCCGATCTGGCGCACTGCCGCGGCAAAGCCGGATGGGGCGGTGAAGCATTCGGTGGCATTTTTCATCGCCGGGCCGCCCCAAGATGAAAACGGCCCCCTCGGGGGGCGCCCGGCCAGGGGCAGCGGACCTAGCGCAGCAAAGGGAGCGTGGGGGGCATTTTCAACCCTGTCAAAAAGCTGACCCAGCTGTGAGAGTGACACAATCAATCACCCCAGGGTAAACACCAACTCCAAGATCCCGAGCTTCCATGGAACACAGCGCCCCCATCTGGCTGACCTACGGCTTTCTCTATCTCACCGCCGCCGTGCTGGCCGTGCCCATTGCGCGTGCCCTGGGCCTGGGCGCCATCATTGGCTACCTGGGTGCCGGCATTGCCATGGGCCCCTGGGGACTGTCGCTTGTCAGCAATGTGGATGACATTCTTCACTTTGCCGAGTTCGGCGTGGTGCTGATGCTCTTCGTGATCGGGCTGGAGCTGCAGCCCAGCCGCCTGTGGGAGCTGCGCCGGCCCATCCTGGGATGGGGGCTGGCGCAGATGCTGGCCTGCACGGGCGTGCTGTTCCTGGCGGCCTGGGCCTTCGGCTTTTCCTGGCGCGTGAGCCTGATCGCGGGCATGGGCCTGGCCCTGTCGTCCACGGCCATCTGCCTGCAGGTCATGGCCGAGCGCAACCTCATGCGCACGCCCAGCGGCCAGGCCAGCTTTTCCATCCTGCTGTTCCAGGACGTGGCCGCCATTCCCATCCTGGCGCTGATCCCCATCCTGGGCGCGGTCAAGGCCGCCAATGCCACGCACACAGACAGCCACCTGTGGCTGCAGGTGCTCAAGACCGTGGGCACCATCGCCGCCGTGGTGGTGGGCGGCCGCCTGCTGCTGCGCCCCCTGCTGCGCTGGATCGCCCGCAGCCGCACGCCCGAGATCTTCACGGCCACCTCGCTGCTGCTGGTGGTGGGCATTGCCATGCTGATGGTGCAGGTGGGCCTGTCCATGGCGCTGGGAGCCTTCCTGGCCGGCGTGCTGCTGGCAGACAGCGAGTACCGCAGCGAGCTGGAGACCAACATCGAGCCCTTCAAGGGCCTGCTGCTGGGCCTGTTCTTCATGGCCGTGGGCATGAGCATCGATTTCGGCGTGCTGCTGCGCGCGCCCTGGGCCATGGCGGCCATGGTGCTGGGCTTTCTGGCGCTCAAGGGCGCCGTGCTCTACACCCTGGCCCGCGTGCTGAAGCTGCCCTGGCGCGAGCGCCCGGTGTTCACCCTGCTGCTGGCCCAGGGCGGCGAGTTCGCCTTCGTGGTGTTCCAGACGGCGGCGCAGTACAAGGTGTTCCACCACAGCATCTCGTCCATGCTGGTGGCCGCCGTGGCCCTGTCCATGCTGATCGGCCCGCTGGTGCTGGTGCTGATGGACAAGCTGCTGCTCAAGCGCTTTGCCGACATGAAGGATTGCCAGGTCGACGGCGCGGGCCAGGCTGCCAGGGCCCATGAAATCTCGGAGCCGCAGGACGCGCAGATCATCATTGCGGGCTTTGGCCGCTACGGCCAGATCGTGGCGCGCGTGCTGCTGACCCAGGGCGTGCCGGCCACCATCCTCGACCACAGCGTGGAGATGCTGGAAGTGGCACACACCTTCGGCTACCGCGTGTTCTTCGGCGATGCCACCCGCATGGACCTGCTGCGCATTGCCGGCGCGGACAAGGCGCGGGTGCTGGTCATTGCCGTGGACTCTTCCGAGCAATCGCTGAAGATCGCCGCCCGCGTGCGCAAGCGCTTTCCGCACCTGGAGATCGTGGCCCGCGCGCGCGACATGGCCCACTGGTACCAGTTGCGCGACCTGGGCGTGCACCATGTCGAGCGCGAAGTCTTCGAGTCCAGCCTGGTCTCGGCACGCACCGTGCTGGAGCTCGCTGGCCACAGCCCTGCCGAGGCCCGGCGCACCACCGCGCGCTTTCGGGAGCACAACCTGCAGCTGATCGAGCGCATGTACCCCCACCACAAGGACCAGGCCCAGCTCATCGCCGTGGCCAAGCAGGGCCGCCAGCAGCTGGTCGAGCAGATGGCCAAGGAGCGGCAGGAGGCCCAGGCGCAGCAGGAGAAGGACCAGGCGCCGCAGGAAACCCCGCCCCCGCCCACCCCCTGAAAACCGGGCCTCAGGACGCGCCCAGCGCCTGCACCATGTGGTCCACGAACTGCGCCAGCTTGGGCAGTTGGCGGCGGTCCGGCAGATAGACCAGGTGCACCGGGCGCGGCAGTGGCACGCAGTCCTGCAGCACGGGCACCAGCCGGCCCGCGGCCATGTCGGCGGCCAGCAGCACCTCGGGCTGCAGGATCAGGCCCAGGCCGCGCAGCGCCGCATGGCGCAGCCCGTCGCCGCTGTTGCAGCGCAGGCGGGCATCGTCGGGCCACTGCACCGGCGCCGAGCCGTCGCCGCGCAGAATCCATTCCGAGCGGCGCTGCCAGACCGCGTAGCTCAGGCAGTCATGGCGCGCCAGATCGCCCACGCCACGCGGATGACCGCGCCGCCGCAGGTACGAAGGCGCCGCCGCGATCACCATGCGATAGGGCAGCAGCGGCCGCGCCACCAGGCCTTCGCCGCCCACGGGGCCGATGCGCACGGCCACGTCGATGTTCTCGCCCACCAGGTCGACCATGCTGTCGCTCAACTGCAGGTCCACGCGCACCAGCGGATGGGCCAGCTGGTAGTCGGCCACCAGCGGTGCGATCACATGGTTGCCCAGCGTGGTCGGCGCGCTGATGCGCAGCAGGCCCTGGGGCGCGCTGCGGCTGCGCTCCACGGCCGACTCGGCCCAGCGCAACTGCTCGAAGACCTGGCGGCTATCCTCGTAGAAGCTGCGCCCCACCTCGGTCAGGCTGTGGCGCCGCGTGGTGCGCTGAAGCAGGCGCGCGCCCAGATGGGCTTCCAGTTGCTGCACATGCTTGCCCACCATCACGGCCGAGATGTCCAGGCGCCGCGCGGCCTGGGCAAAGCTGCCGTCCTCGACCACGGCCATGAAGACCTCCATATTGCGCAGCTTGTCCATGGATTGCCAACCAATGCTTAGGAGTACAAAAAGATCCGGCTACTTTATGCCATCCATGATTTGCAAAACACTGGAGGCCTGTTCACCCCCTCAGAAAGAAAACCGCATGAAGATCCTTCTCATCGGTGCCTCCGGCACCATCGGCCGCGCCGTACACGCCCTGCTGGCCCCGCGCCATGACATCGTCACCGTGGGCCGCAACAGCGGCGATCTGCGCGCCGACTTCACCCAGCCCGAGACGCTGCAGAAAATGTTCGAAGCCGCCGGTCAGGTGGACGCCATCGTCAGCACGGCCGGAAAGCTGCACTTCGGCCCGCTGTCCGAGATGACGGCCGAGCAGTTCAACTCCGGCCTGCAGGACAAGCTGCTGGGCCAGGTGCGGCTCGCCCTGCTGGGCCAGCGCTGGCTGCGCGACGGCGGCTCCATCACGCTGACCAGCGGCGTCGCCGCCACCGAGCCCATCCGCCACGGCGCCAATGCATCGACAGTGAATGCCGCCCTCCACGGCTTCGTCACCGGCGCCGCGGTCGAACTGCAGCGCGGCCTGCGCATCAACGCCGTGAGCCCCACCCTGCTGACCGAATCGGCCGATGCCTATGGCTCGGTCTTCCCCGGCTTCGAGACCGTGCCCGCCGCCCGCGTGGCCCTGGCCTACCAGCGCAGCGTGGAAGGCGCCCAGACCGGCAGGGTCTTCGAGGTGCTCTGACCTCTTCTTGCGGCGGGCCCTCGGCAAAGTCCTTGCGTGCCCGCCCAAAAGGGCCGCGTGCTACGCTGCGCGCCACCATGTTCAACCCCACCCAAGCCGATGTGCGGCGCTTTTTCTGCGGCGTGCGCACCAAGATGCTGAGCGGCGCGCCGATGGAGGCCATAGAGACGCTGGCCAGCCTCTGGATTGCCGAGCATCCCGAGTATTTCGATGACCTTGCCGACGTGGACGCCGCCCTGCTACGCGACTACGACGCCACGCCCGGCGTGACCAATCCGTTTTTGCATCTGTCCATGCATCTGTCCATCAGCGAGCAGTGCAGCATCGACCAGCCGCGCGGCATACGCCAGGCCGTGGAGCTGCTCAGCCGCCGCCTGGACTCGCTGCACGACGCCCACCACGCCACCATGGAATGCCTGGGGCAGATGCTCTGGGAAAGCCAGCGTTCGGGCCGCCCGCCCGATGGCGAAGCCTATATCGCCGCAGTCCAGCGCCGCGCCACGAGTGACGGCGCCAAGGCCACGGGCGGCGCATAGCGCCTCTGTGCATCACCCTCAAGACAAAGCCCGCGATTGCGGGCTTTTGCTATGGGGTATGGGGCTGCGCGCGATTCACTGCGATTTGTGGCCCAGGCGGAAATGGGGCTGCGGCAGGGTCTGCAGCTCGCCATCGAGGCTGCCGATGTAGTTGGCCAGCGCCTTGA
The DNA here is from genome assembly GCF_009827015.1 of Delftia sp. CH05. Lineage (NCBI taxonomy): Bacteria > Pseudomonadati > Pseudomonadota > Betaproteobacteria > Burkholderiales > Comamonadaceae > Delftia > Delftia sp. CH05. The sequence goes on from NZ_WUMG01000005.1 coordinate 33,429, forward strand.
GTTCGCTGTTGGTGAACTGCTTGGCAATGCCGGCCATCACGCCGTTGCTGCGGCCGATATGGGGGTTGCCTTCGGTCTTGTAGGACTTGAGGGCGGAGTACAGATAGTCCGCGTACTGGCCGGCCACCTTGGGGTAGCTGGGATCGATGGGTTTGGAAAAGCCCTGGCCGTGGCAGGATACGCAGGCGCCCTTTTGCAGCAGCGCGGCGACCTGGGTGCTGGGCTCGCGGACCTTGGCGTCGGCGGCCTTGGCCACGCCATGCTCGGCGTAGTAGGCCGCCACGTCGGCCATGTCCTGCTCGGTCAGCGGATCGGCAATGCCGCGCATGGTGGGATGCTTGCGTTCGCCCTTCTGGTAGGCCTGCAGCGCGGCCACGATGTAGGGTGCGCCCTGGCCGGAAATCTTGGGGACCTTGTACACCTCGGGGAAGCTGGCCTGGTAGCCCTGGATGCCATGGCAGCCAATGCACATGGCGATCTTCCCCTCCCCTGCCTTTGCGTCACCTTTGCTTTGCTGGGCCTGTGCCACAGAGGTCACAGATGCGACAGCCAGCGCCAATACCGTGGTCAAAGTTTTTATCATTTTGCGCGCACAATCCTTCAAGAGTTCTGACGGATGCCTACTGCTGAGCGGGTAGCGCGAACGATTATGGCAGTCACCGTCAAGCGTCCCCATCAATACTTACGCTGATACCGCCCATGAAATTTCAAGGTTCCGAGAACTACGTCGCCACCCAGGATTTGATGCTCGCGGTGAATGCCGCAGCCACCTTGCAGCGCCCGCTGCTGGTCAAGGGAGAGCCCGGCACGGGCAAGACCATGCTGGCCGAGGAAGTGGCCGCCGCGCTGGACATGCCGCTGCTGCAGTGGCACATCAAGTCCACCACCAAGGCCCAGCAGGGCCTGTATGAATACGACGCCGTCAGCCGCCTGCGCGACTCGCAACTGTCCGACATCGACGGCGGCGAGCGCGTCAAGGACATCCACAACTACATCGTCAAGGGCGTGCTGTGGCAGGCCTTCACGGCAGACCGGCCCGTGGCCCTGCTGATCGACGAGATCGACAAGGCCGACATCGAATTCCCGAACGACCTGCTGCGCGAGATCGACCGCATGGAGTTCTACTGCTACGAGACGCGCGAGATGATCCGCGCCAAGCACCGGCCGCTGGTGTTCATCACCTCCAACAACGAAAAGGAGCTGCCCGACGCCTTCCTGCGCCGCTGCTTCTTCCACTACATCAACTTCCCCGACGCCGACACCATGCGCCAGATCGTGGCCGTGCACTTCCCCAAGCTGCAGGGCGAGCTGCTGGCCGCCGCGATGAAGGTGTTCTACGACGTGCGCAACCTGCCCGGCCTCAAGAAGAAGCCCTCCACCAGCGAGTTGATCGACTGGCTCAAGCTGCTGGTGGCCGAGGACATTCCCGTGGAATCGCTGCAGACCGCCGAGGGCAAGGTCGCCGTGCCGCCGCTGGTGGGCGCCCTGCTCAAGAACGAGCAGGATGTGAGCCTGTTCGAGAAGCTGGTCTTCATGAACCAGCGCAACCGCTGAGGCCAGCCATGCCGGATTCCAAGCCCGACACCGAAGGCCCCGACCACGCCGGCGCAGACCCGCGCGTGCCGGTCATCACCGGCCAGGTCACCACCATCCCCGTGGCTGGCGCCGTGGCGCACCAGGGCTTCGTGCAGCCCGTGGTCATGCGCTTCAACGGCGTGCGGCTCGAGCCCCTGGCGCTCAGCCATGAAGCGGGCCTGCGCGAGGCCGTGCAGGACGGCCAGCTGTGGCGCATCCGCGTGACCTCCGCGCCCGAGCCCGACGACGTGCGCGCCTATATCGAGGCCGCGCTGGAGCAGCGCAGCCAGGGCAAGCGCTTCGCGTTTGCCGTGCTCGACGACGACAGCGGCCGCGTGCTGGGCACCAGCAGCTACCACGACATCCTGCCCGAGGTGCGCCGCGTGGAGATCGGCTACACCTGGTACGCGCGCAGCGTGCAGCGCACCCATGTCAACACCTCGGCCAAGCTCATGCTCATGGGCCATGCCTTCGACACGCTGGCCTGCCATGTGGTGGGCTGGCGCACGGACTGCTTCAACTTCGCCAGCCAGCGCGCCATCGAGCGCCTGGGTGCCAGGAAGGACGGCGTGATCCGCGGCCACGCGCTGCGCCGTGACGGCACCATCCGCGACACCGTGATGTACAGCCTGCGCAGCGGCGAATGGCCCGAGTCGCGCGCCCAGTTGCTGGACCAGTTGCAGCGCCATTCGGACGGCAGCACCGCCGTGGCGCGCACATGAGGGCGCGTACGCAAGGCCCCCGGGAGATGCCATGCTGATCGACTTCTTCTACACCATGCGCGCGGCCAAGCTGCCCGTCTCGGTCAAGGAGTTCCTGACCCTGCTGGAGGCGCTGCAGGCCGGCGTGGTCGGCCCCAGGAGCGAGGACGCCTGGAGCCTGGACGACTTCTACCACCTGGGCCGCACCGTGCTGGTCAAGGACGAGAAGCACTACGACAAGTACGACCGCGCCTTCGCCGCCTACTTCAAGGGCGTGGAGATGGTGGCCGACCTCACGCGCGAAATTCCCCAGGACTGGCTGAAGAAGCTGCTGGAGCGCGAGCTCTCGCCCGAGCAGAAGGCCGCCATCGAAGCCATGGGCTGGGACGAGCTGATGGACACGCTCAAGAAGCGCCTGGAGGAGCAAAAGGAGCGCCACGAAGGCGGCAACAAGTGGATAGGCACGGGCGGCACCAGCCCCTTCGGCCACGGCGGCTACAACCCGGCCGGCGTGCGCATCGGAGGGCCGGGCCGCAACAAGAGCGCCGTCAAGGTCTGGGAGCAGCGCGCCTACCGCGACTACGACGACACGCAGGAGCTGGGCACGCGCAACATCAAGGTGGCGCTGCGCCGGCTGCGCAAGTTCGCACGCGAAGGCAGCGACCTGGAGCTGGACCTGCCCGACACCATCCGCAGCACGGCCGCCAACGCGGGCTACCTGGACATCAAGATGATCCCGGAGCGCCACAACAACGTGAAGGTGCTGCTGCTCATGGACGTGGGCGGCACCATGGACGAGCACGTGCAGCGCGTGGAGGAGCTGTTCTCCGCCGTCAAGAGCGAGTTCAAGCACCTGGAGTTCTACTACTTCCACAACTGCGTCTACGACTTCATGTGGAAGAACAACCGCCGCCGCTTCGCCGAGAAGTTTCCGACCTGGGACATCATCCGCAAGTACAACAAGGACTACAAGCTGATCTTCGTGGGCGACGCCACCATGAGCCCCTACGAGATCCTGCAGCCCGGCGGCAGCGTGGAGTACATGAACGAGGAGCCCGGCGCCGAATGGCTGCAGCGCCTGACGCATGCCTTCCCGCGCTTTGCCTGGATCAACCCCGAGCCGCCCGGCGTCTGGCAGTACCGCCAGAGCATCAGCATCATCCAGCAGCTCACGGGCAACCGCATGTACCCTTTGACACTCAAAGGTCTGGAAGACGCCATGCGCCTGCTGTCAAAATAGGCCGATGCCCAAGCTCCCCCCCGCGACAGCGCCGGCCCGAGGGCCGGCGTTTTTGTTTCTGTTGAGTGCAGCCCTGATGCTCGGCGGCTGCAGCCTCCTGCCGTCCAAGAATGATGACAAGGACACGGACCCGTCGCTGATTGCAGCGACCGGCGACCCGGCCTTCTCCCTTGTCGTCGATGCGCCCAAGGAAGTGCGCGAGCTGCTGGAAAAGCACCTCGAACTGCGCCGCTACCGCTACCAGAGCGACCTGCAGCGGCGCGAGTTGACGCGGCTGCTGGGCGCCACCGACGCCAACGTGCGCGACCTGATCGGCACGCTGGGCTACTTCAGCCCCACGGTCACGGTGGAGATCAAGGAAACGCCCGAATCCGACGAGGCCCCGCTGCAGGTCACCGTCAAGGTGGACCCTGGCGAGCCCGCCACCATTGCGCGCAGCCAGGTGCGTTTTGCGGGCGTCAATGCCGACGATCCCGAAGGCGCCTCGCAGCGCGCCACCATCGAAAGCCAATGGCCGCTGCAGCCCGGCCAGCGCTTCAGCCAGGCCAGCTGGAGCCAGGCCAAGAGCCAGGGCCTGCGCACGCTGCAGTCGCGCCGCTACCCGCTGGCGCGCATCGACTCCAGCCTGGCCGACATCGACGCCGACACGCACGAGGCCGACGTCAGCGTGGCCTATGCGCCCGGCCCGGCCTACACCTTCGGCCCGCTGCGCATCGAAGGCGCCCAGCGCTACGACCCCGTGGGGACGGCCCGCATCGCACGCCTGCCCGAGGGCGAGGAATACGACCAGACCGCCCTGGTCGATGCCCAGCTGCGCCTGGCCAGCAGCGGCTACTACGACTCCGTCTTCCTCACGCTGGCCAACGTGCCCCAGCAGGGAGACAGCGCCGCCGAGGACGAGGAAGCCATCAAGCGCAAGGGCGCCCAGGTCACCACGCCCGTCATCGCCCAGGTGCGCGAGGCCCAGATGCAAAAATGGGTCTTCGGCGTGGGCATGAGCACCGACACCGGCCCGCGCCTGAGCGTGGACCACATCCACAACCGCCTGCCCTGGCTGGGCTGGCGTGCCGTCACGCGCATGCGCTTCGACCGCAAGAACCCGCTGATCTCCACGCAGTGGACCGCCCTGCCCGACGAAACCCTGTGGCGCTGGTTCACCACGGCCAAGGCCGAGCGCGCGCCCTCGGGCGACTTCGATGTCAACAGCCTGCAGCTGCGCGCCGGCCGCACCAAGTCCGAAGACCACATCGACCGCAACTACTACCTGCAGTACGACTACGCCAAGACCCAGGGCGAGGGCGCGCCCCCGTCCAGCTCGTCGGTCACGGCCAACTACGGCTGGACGGGCCGCTACTTCGACAGCACGCTGGCGCCCTCCTCGGGCTTCGGCTTTGCCTGGGAAGTCGGCGCGGGCACCACGCTCACGCCCCAGCGCACACCGTTCGGCCGTGTCTCGGGCCGCTGGCTCAGCCTGATTCCCATCGGCGAGGTCGATCCCGAGACCAAGCGCCGCAGCCGCCTGGCGCTGCGCGCCTCCGGCGGTGCCCTGCTGGCCCGCAAGGATGCCGACCTGCCCGTCACCCAGCTGTTCATCACCGGCGGCGACAACACCGTGCGCGGCTACGGCTACCAGAGCATCGGTGCGCGCACCGACAGCGGCAAGGTCATCGGCGGGCGCTACATGGCCGTGGGCAGCATCGAGTGGCAGCGGCCCATCGTCATCAAGGGCAACACACAGGACTGGGAGCACGCCGTCTTCCTGGACGCCGGCACCGTGGGCGATGCGCCCGACTCCATGTACATGCGCGTGGGCGTGGGCACCGGCCTGCGCTGGCGCAGCCCCGTGGGCCCCGTGCAGGCCGACATCGCCTGGGGCGCCCAGGAAAAGCAGCTGCGCCTGCACCTGCGCCTGGGCTTCAACTTCTGACCATGGTGGATTCCCGCTTGAATACCCCTGCCTCCTCCGCCGCGCCAGACCAAAACCCCCAGGCGTCCCCTCCGTCGCCTGCGCCCCGCCGCCGCTGGCTGCGCTACCTGCTCTGGTTCTTCCTGGTCCTGGTCCTGCTGCTGGCCGCCCTGCTGGGTTCCGCCTGGTGGTGGAGCGGCCGTGCCGATTCGCTGGCCTACACCCTGCAGCGCGTGGCCGGCTGGCTGCCCGCAGGCCAGAGCCTGCAGGCCAAGGAAGTCACCGGCACCGTGCGCCAGGGCGGGCGCATCGGCTGGCTGCAATGGCAAAGCCCCACCATGAAGGTGGAGCTGCGCGACGCCACCATCGGCTGGCAATTGCGTCCCCTGCTGTCGCGCACCGTGCGCCTGGGCGAAGTCCGCATCGCCGAGCTGAACATTGCCAGCACGCCCGACCCCGAGGACAAGAAACCCGTCGAACCGCTGCAGCAGCTCGTGCTGCCCGTGAAGATCGACGTGCCCTTCCATGTGGAACGCATCGTCTGGCAAGGCCCGCCCCAGGCCGAGGTACTGGGCCTGCAAGGCCACTACGTCTACGACGGCAGCGAGCACCAGCTGGACGTGCGCGACCTGCAATGGGCCGATGGCAGCTACCAGGCCAGGCTGCGCCTGCAGGCCCGCGCGCCCATGGCCATCCAGGCCGAGCTGCAGGGCGACCTGCAGGCGCCTGCCCTGGCTTCGGACGACGAGGCCTCCGCAGCCAAGGCCCCCAAACCTGCACCGCTGGCCGTGCAGGCAAAGGCCCGGATCGACGGCACCCTGGCCACCGCCGCTGCGCAACTGGGCATCAAGCTCCAGGTTGATGCCAAGCCCGGGACGGTGCCCGAGGAAACGCCTGACCCTCCCGCCGTACAGAAATCCGCCAAGGCCGATGGCAAGAACGGCAAGGCCAGGGAGCGCAAGGAAGCCGCCCCCGTGTCCGAACCCATGCACGCGGACATCGAGGCCAGCATCCGGCCCTGGCAGCCCCAGCCGCTGCAGACCGCGCGCGCCCAACTCAGCCAGATCGACATCGCCGCCTTCTGGCCCCAGGGACCGCGCACCCGCATCAGCGGCGAATTGCAGGCCGGGCCGGATGGCAAGGCAGCTGATACAGCCCAGGCACCCGCCACGGAACAGGCACCGGACCAGGCACCAGGCTCGGCCATCGCCACCACCGCCTGGCAGCTGACGACACGCCTGAACAACGCCATGCCCGGCCCCTGGGACCGCCAGCGCCTGCCGCTGGACCAGATCGAGGCCGCAGTGCGCTATGACGGCCAGCAGTGGCTGCTGGAGCAGGCGCAGATCGCCATCGGCTCGGGCAGCATCGACGCCCAGGGCCGCTTCGAGCCCGCCACCAAGGTCTTCGAAGGCCAGGCCAAGGTCCAGCGCCTGGACCCCGCCGCGCTCTACAGCCTCCTGGAAGCCGCACCGCTGCAGGGCGAGCTGCGCGCCAGCACCACGGCAGAGCAGCAGGTGGACTTCAGCGTGGACATCCAGGCCGCAGCAGCGCCCGCAGGCGCCAAGCGCCAGCCCCTGCGCATAGAAAAACTCGCCACCAAAGGCCGCTGGGCCCAGCCCGTGCTGTCGCTGGAGAACCTGCAGCTTGATGCGCTGCAGGCCTCGGTGCGCAGCCGCAGCCTGCAGTTCGACACCGAACAGCAAAAGCTGCAGACCGTGCTGAAGGCCCAGCTGCCCGGCGCCGAACTCTCGCTGGACGGCCACATCAGCCCTGCCGCAGGCCAGGGCAGCAGCCAGCTCAAGCTGTCGTCACTCACCGCCCTCACACAGTGGCTGCGCAAGCTGCCCGGCATGAAGGACCCGCTGGCCGGCGCCCTGATCGAAGGCCAGGCCCAGCTGGACGCCAGCTGGCGCGGCGGATGGGGCGCACTGCAAAAGCGCATGAAGGCCGCCGTGGGCGACCCCCTGCCCGCCAGCGGCCTGCAGCTGCAGGCCGACCTGCAGGCCGCCAAGCTGCGCTACCTGCCCGCCAACACGCCGCCCGAGCAGGCGCTGGAGCTGCCCGAGCTGCGCCTGGCCCTCAAGGGCTCGCCCGAGCAGGCCAGCCTCACCCTGGCCGGCCAGGCGAAGCGCGGCACGCAGACCGCGCAGATCGACACGGCCCTGCAGGCAGGCCTTGCCACGGCGCGCGGTGCCGCGCCCCTGGACTGGCAGGCCAGCATCGACAAGCTGCAGGCCCGGCTGAGTCCGGGCCAGGACCTGCCCGGCCCATGGCAGCTGCAACTGGCAGGCAACCAGCCCGTACGGATCGCCCAGCGCACCACGGGCCGCACCGTGCTGTCCACCGCCTTCACGGCATCGGCCGGCAGCCTGCAGGTCACGCCGCCCACCCTGCCCCAGCGCCGCACCAATGCCCAAGCGCCCCAGCCCGTGCTGCTGGCCTGGGATGACACCCGCGCCAGCCAGGGCAGCGACGGCCGCTGGGCCCTGCGCAGCACCGGCCGCGCCCAGGCATTGCCGCTGGCCTGGGTCGATGCCCTGTCCATGGCCGAGGAGCCCCCGCTGGCCGCCATGGGCCTGAGCGGCGACCTGAGCTTCAACGCCCGCTGGGACATCGACACGACAGGCCCCGCGCTCAAGGCCGAACTGCTGGTCGAGCGTGCAGCCGGCGACCTGCGCCTGGCCGTGGAAGACGGCTCGGGCACCACCGTCATCCACACCACGGGGCCGCGCTCCAGCAAGCCCGGCGAAGTGCGCACCCGTACCGTGCGCGGCGCCGGCATGCGCGCCCACATCAAGCAGGCCCGCCTGAGCGTGCGCGCCCAGGGCGACGACGTGCAGGCCAAGCTCGACTGGGACAGCGAACGCGCCGGCACCCTGACCGCGCAGCTGGGCACGCGCCTGGCCCAGCAGGACGGCACCTGGACCTGGCCCGAGAAGGCCCCTCTGTCCGGCCAGATCGACGCCCGCATGCCCGACATCGGCATCTGGGCGCTGTTCGCCCCGCCCGGCTGGCGCGTCACCGGCTCGCTGCAGGCCAAGGCCGAGATCAGCGGCGACCGCCAGAACCCGCAGTGGCAGGGCAATCTCTCGGCCGACGGCCTGAGCATCCTGTCCGCGCTGGACGGCATCGACCTGCAAAACGGCGTGCTGCGCGCGCGCCTGCAAGGCAACCGCCTGGACCTGACCGAGCTGCGCATGCAGGGCGGGCGCGGCAGCAATGCGCGCATCCTGGGCTACAGCGGCAACCTCACCACGGCACCGCGCGAAGGCGGCGAACTCACGGGCTCGGGCTTCGTGCGCTGGGACCCGCCCAACGCCGATGGCAGCAACTCCGGCCTGAGCATGGACCTGCGCGCCCAGGCCACCAGGCTGCAGGTGCTGGTGCGCGCGGACCGCCAGGTCAGCGTCTCGGGCGGCCTGCAGGCCAGGCTGGAGCAAGGCCAGTTCACGCTGCGCGGCGACCTCACCACCGACCGCGCCACCATCATCCTGCCCGAGGAATCCGCGCCCTCGCTGGACTCCGACGTGGTCGTGCACTCGGCCGCCTCGCGCAAGGCCGAGCAGGAAGCGGCGCGCAAGCAGCAGCAGGCCGACCGCAAGGCCCAGGCCCGCGCGGAAACCATCAAGCTGCCCGACATCCTCGTCAAGCTTGACCTGGGCCGCGACTTCGCGCTGCAGGGCTACGGCATCACCACACGCCTGGAAGGCGCGCTGGAAGTGCAAGGCCCCACCGTGGCGGGCGGCCCGCCGCGCATTACCGGCGAGATCCGCACCGTGCAGGGCCGCTACCGCGCCTGGGGCCAGTCGCTGGACGTGGAGACCGGCCTCATCCGCTTCAACGGCCCCTACGCCAACCCCTCGCTGGACATCCTGGCGCTGCGCCCGAACATCGCCGTGCGCGCAGGCGTGCAGGTGCAGGGCACGGCCAACGCCCCGCGCGTGCGCCTGTACTCCGACCCCGAAATGCCCGATGCCGAAAAGCTCTCCTGGGTGGTCATGGGCCGCGACCCCGCCACGGGCGGCGCCGAAAGCGCCCTGCTCCAGCAGGCCGCGCTGTCCCTGCTCAGCGGCGGGCGCAACAACAGCGGCAAGATCGCCAGCAACCTAGGCCTGGACGAAATCGGCTTCAAGGGACCGGGCGGCGAAGGCTCCACCGGCGCCGCCCTCACCCTGGGCAAGCGCCTGTCCAGCGACCTCTATGTCACCTACGAGCAAAGCCTCTCGGGCGCCATGGGCACGCTGTACATCTTCTACGACCTCTCGCGCCGCCTCACCCTGCGCGGCCAGACCGGGGAAACCAGCGCGCTGGACCTGATCTACACCGTGCGCAAGGACTGACGCCCCACCCCTGCGCAGCCGCCCTGCCGGCGCTGCGCGGGGCGGACCCGCCATGGGTTTACAATCGCCGTTTGCTCCTCTCCGTAGTTCAATGGATAGAACGGGCGCCTCCTAAGCGCCAGATACAGGTTCGATTCCTGTCGGAGGGACCATCAGATGGTTTTTGCATTAATCATTTGCGCGCACTGTAAATGGTCTGGTGACATACCGGGGACATGAACAGTGCAGAAACGACAAGAGCCCCTCGACACCGGATAGGGTGTTGAGGGGCTTTTTTGCATCGCACACCGTCATAGATCGCGATTCGCCCCGCTCCCGTTCGGGGCGATCGTCCAGAGCCAGTCCTATGTACGGAACCGATAGCACAGGCTGACGAGCTGCTGCAGCCTCGGCGCACCCATCAAGCACGCGGACTGAGTCGCTTGCGGTTTGGCATGAATTGGATGGAGCCTTTGCCCGACTGCCGCAGCATGGAGACTCAATGGCCGCAGGACCCTGCACCTGCAGCAAAAACACAACAACTGGGGGGGACTCTCCTACCCCAGCCCCCCCTGATGAAGCGCCTGGTAACGCGATCTGCTCAGACTTGCTCAGATTCAGAATGTTTCTTTTTGTTCTAATTTGTAGCAAAAGTCTCACTATGAGACCAAGGCCCAAACCTCCGGTCCAAGCAATTCTTCTTTCCAGCCTCCCCAATCCTCAAGGCGTGCATTGCAAGCTTTCAGGGGTTTTCCTCAAAGGTGTCCACACATGATTCAGCGCCGTTCTTTGCAGCACGTCCTCGCCGCCGCTTCGCTCTCACTCATTGCCTGTGCCGTAAGCGCCGCCGATTACGCCTATATTCCCAATTCAAACAGCAGAACAATTTCGGTCATCAATACCGCGACTGGAGAACTCGCCACCACATTAAGTCCAGCAAGCATGGACGCAACGTTAAATGATAACATCTACACTCTTGCATTGCGACCAGGCGCCAACAATGAGTCGTGGTTCGGACAATACAGATACAACAACAAACTGGGAGTTATTGACACAACAAACAACTCCCTAAAAGCAGTTATCGACAACACTGGATCATCTGTCTCCATCACCTTTTCTGCAGATGGTGCCATCGCCTACGTCAGTGATTACGTCAATAGTAAGCTGCATATTATAGACGCCAACTCCAAACAAATCACTGCCAGCTTAAATACGGGATGCTGGACAATCTCCTCTGCACTAAGCCAAGACGGTGCCTCACTTTATGTGCGGTGTGGAGACACTGGTGAGATCAAAAAACTGGATACTGCCACCAACACGTTATCCACACTGGAAAACGTCTCAAATTCGGGATTTGGCTTGGCTTATGACCCGACAGGAGCCGGAAAACTATATACGTCGAGCAATGCTGGCAACACGGTTGGCCTCATCGATTTGGCAGACAACACGGTTACTCAGATCACAATAAGCGGTATTAATGGCACCGCCAAGGCAGTAGCAGTTCGAAAGAATGGCAGCAAACTATATGTTGGCGGAAACAACAATGTACTGCACGTCGTTGACACTGCCAACACTTCAACACAGAAAACGCTCACACTGAGCGGTGAGGTCTCAGGTATCACGGGCCTTGGTATCTCGGCAAACGATGCGGCGCTGTATGCTGTAACAGCGAATGGCACAGTCCATGTCATTGATGTCGCCACCGATACGGAAACCAAGACGATATCTGCCGCAGCCGGCGCCTCTTCTTTATGGATCTGGGGTGACTTCCTCGGCAACGTCGTCGCCAGTGCCACGCCGGGTGGACCCTCGGTGGCATCGATTGCCCCGCAGGGCACACCATCAGCCAGCGCCACAAGCATCAATTTCGCAGTGACCTTCAGCGAAGCGGTCAACGGAGTGGATGGCACCGATTTCGCGCTGACCACTACAGGCACCGCCACCGGCACGATGGGCACGCCATCCAGTGCCGACAACGGCATCACATGGACTGTACCCGTCACTGCCATCAGCGGCACGGGCAGCCTGCGCCTGGACCTCAACAGCAGCGGCACCGGCATCGAGAGCACCGCAGCAGCCAAGCCCATTGCAGGGGGCTTCGCGACAGGAACCGTGCACAACGTTGATGTACAGGTGCCAGTCGCTGGCGCTTGTGGCACGGCGGCGGGCCAAGCCACGGCATTGGCCCCTGCAGCGGGCCTGTGCAGCGCGGGCACGGCTACGGCGATCTCCAGCGCCAGTGGCAAATACACCTGGCAGTGCCAGGGCTTGAACGGCGGCAGCGCCAACAGCTGCGAAGCCCCCTGGTCCACCGCTGGAGGCAGCAAGGCAATGGTCGCACTGCAGACAGCCAACGGTTGGCAGGTGAGCAACGCCAGCTTCAGCACCACGCCACCCGCGACCGCTCCGCAAGGCGTGACTTTCCCCTCTGGACTGCTCTCGCTGAATCTCAGCAGCGGCAACCTGGGCAGCGATGCAACCGTCACCCTGAACTTCAGCACACCGGTGCCTGCAGGCGCGGTATACATGAAGTACGGCCCCAGCCCTGATGGTTTCAACTGCCAAGGCGCAGCATGTGCTCAACCACACTGGTACCAACTGCCTGCCAACCGTGCTGTGCTGGCATCGGACCGGCTGAGCGCCACGTTGACGCTGACCGACGGCGGGCTCGGCGACAACGACGGCATAGCCAACCAATCCATCCAGGATCCGGGAGGCTTTGCACTGCTGGCAGCACCCGCCAGCACTGCGGCGATTCCCACCCTGTCTGAATGGGGCATCATCGCGCTGTCGTCCCTTCTGGCCATGTTCGGCATCGCAAGAATGCGCCGCCGCCAGGGCTGAAAACAAAAGCCACCTTCGGGTGGCTTTTTTCATTTCACCGGCCGCGAAACGAGCAACCGGGCTTACCGCTCTCTGCCGTCCCTCAATGCATTTCCTTGATAGCTCCATGGCAAGAACCCAGAACCCGGCTCCAACACAAAAAATCGTCACCGTCAGCTGACTCAATGCCTACCATGGGTCAATACTGGAAATCCTCAATTCAATCCCATTGAGATGATCGCAATGTGAATGCGATCTCAATATCAATTGAAATGCCCTACCCGACACAATAAAAAAACAATTCCTTGCAAAATAAAATCCGCCTTCATACACTCCAGTCTCCAACTTTCATGGAGGAGAACGCAATGACTGGAATTCGTCGTGATGTCAATCAAGGTGGAACTGTCTGGAATGAAACGCTGATCTGGTATTCCAAGGCCGTGGGGCACCTTTACTCTCTTCCCATTACGGACAGGACCAGCTGGAGATATCTTGCCGCCATTCATGGCATCAACAAGAGCGGCTGGATCAGTGCCGGCGTGCTTTCGGCCAAGGACCCTTTGCCACCCACATCCGAAACCGAGGAGATGTGGGACCAATGCCAGCATGGCACCTGGTACTTTCTTCCCTGGCATCGCGGCTATCTCGCCGCATTCGAAGCCATTGTGGCGAAGACCGTCAAGGAGCTTGGCGGTCCTGCGGACTGGGCGCTTCCCTATTGGAACTACCTGAATTCCAGCAATCAGGCCGCACGCAACATACCCCAGGCTTTCCTGGAAGAGAAATTGCCGGATGGTTCTCCCAATTTCCTGGCCAAGGCCAGGCGCAATGGGTCAAAGCGCCTGGGACCAACGCCTGACATTCCCCGTGATATCACGCTGGGTTGCCAGGACTACCACCGCTTCACCAGCGCTCCCGGCACCTTGGAATACGGCGGTGGCATCACCGCCTTTTCCCATGACGGCAGCGACACTGGCGCCATTGAATCCAATCCGCACAATCTGGTTCACATCATGGTCGGCGGACTGCAGGAGCCCTATGGATTCATGTCAGACCCCGACTATGCCGCCCTGGACCCGATTTTCTGGGTGCACCATTGCAATGTGGACCGGCTTTGGGCCGCCTGGCTGACCCAGCCCGGCAACATCCAGGACAACAGCGCCGCCTGGAGCAACGGACCTGCCGGCCGCGGCTTCGTCATGCCGGACACCGAAGGAAAGCTGGCCTCCTATGATCCGGGTGAAACCCTGCCTGGCGGTGCGCTGGCCCCTGACTATGACAATCTGACCAGCGGCACGGGCGCCACCACGCTCACGGCCAGCACGGCAGGCCTTACACCGCAGGAGATCGACATGCCCGCAGAATTCTCGACGGTCCCGCCGCCCGCGCCGCGTGTACTGGGCTCCAATGCGGAGCGGGTCATCGTGGGCCGCACGCCGCGGCTGACCACCGTATCGATCGCGGACCCCGGTGCCGCAAAGGTCGAGTTGCTGCAGGCAGGCGCCGCGCTGCCGCGGCCACAGCGCTACTTTCTTCACCTGGAAGGCATTCGCGGCAATGCGCCCAGCGGCGTGCTGACGGTCTCCATCGGCTCGCCCGGGGCGACAGCGCGGCATGCAGACACCGTCGCCCTGTTCGGATTGGCCAAGGCCTCGGCCAGCGACGGACCGCATGGAGGCAACGGACTGGGCGCCACCATCGACATCACCGATGCCACGCAGGCCATCCTGGACGCAGGCGGCAGTCTGGACCAGTTGAACGTGGCCATCGAACAGCCCGAAGCCGACCCCGGGCGCGAAATCACCGTGGACCGCGTGAGCGTGGTCGCACAGGACGCCACCCGCTAAGGCCCGCGTATGGACGCGCTGCTGAGAGACCTGCGGACCGCTCCCGCGCCAGCACTGATGGCCGTGTCGGGGGCAGGCTTCATCAGCCTGGCCATCAGCCCGCCTGCCACGCCCGGCCTGTCGCTGTGCGGCTCGCTGTCCTCGGTCACGCTGGCCGACCTGTCGCCGCTGGTGCTGGACGGGCACACGCTCGGCATCCTCGGTGTGGCATGGCTGGCCATGGTTCTGGCCATGATGCCGCTGCTGGCACTGCGGCAGGTGCGCCACGCCATGCGATCGAGCGTGGCCCGCCGGCGCCTGCTGGCGGCGGGCCTGCTGCTTGCGGGCTATGCGCTGGTGTGGATGGCGGCCGGCCTGGTCATGGTGCCGCTTGCCGCCCTCTTGCACGCAGCCGCGCATCCCGCGCTCATTCTTGCCTGCATTGCCGTGGCGGTCCTGTGGAGTTCATCGCCCGCAGGAACGCGCGCCCACAATGCCTGCCACAGGCTGTACCCCGTGGCCGCCAGCGGCCCCACGGCCAACCGGGACAGCCTGCAGCACGGACTGCGAACCGGCGTGGCATGCGCCACGGCATGCTGGCCGTGGATGCTGGCGCCCTTCGCCTTTCCCGCGGCCTGGCACCTGCCGGCCATGGCTGTTGCTGCCGTTTTACTCTTTGTGGAGCGCACAGGCCCATCGCTGCGGCCCGCCTGGCGCCTGCCCTATGTCCTGCGGCGCCTTCTGCACGGCAAGCCGCGCACGTCGCTGGGCCGGGCGACAAGACACTGAACCCTGTGGAGGGTGAACCTCACCCCCGCCCGGCCAGCTCCGCCACCCCTCGCACCAGCGCACGCCCGGCGTCCGTCGCCTTGCCGTAATGCGCCAGCAGTGCCTGTACATCGGCGTCGGGCGCATGGGAGCGCAGGGACAGCAGCACGTAGCCGATATCGACGCCGGCAAGGTGCAATTGCTGCAGCGCCGTGGCGTCGGGGACGAGGGCGCCGGACTCGAATTGCTGCAGGACCTGTTTGGCTTGGCCGGCCTTGCGGGCGAGTTCGGCTTCGCTGAGGTTCAGGCGCTGGCGTTCCTGTTGCAGGCGGGCGGCAAGGGTGGGTTCGGGGCGCTCATGCTGGATGGCGTTCGGATCAAACGAGCGGAGGCCGGTCAGCACAAAGGAAATGTCCAGGCCATGCGCAGAAATCCGTGCAAGAAACTCGGCGCTGACGGTTGCCACGTCACGCTCCCAGTCCTGATAAGTGCGCATTTTGGTGCCGCCCAGCTTGGCCATGTCCGCTTGAGACAGGCCGAGACGCTCGCGCTCCTGACGAAGGCGTTCACCAAAAATTACACGGATTTCTGCATTCATCTTGTTGACGACCACGGATTTCCGTGCAATAGTCGATGTACCTTGTAGACCTTGACTTCAAATACTACCTGACCCCTCAGGCGGCTCCTTTGCGCGCCTGTACGTTGCACGAAGGAGGTCCATGAAGCACTCCGCCGCCAAACCGTCGCGCAAGAAGCTCGCCAAGGCGGACCGCGCGCTGTTCCTGCAGGCCGCTGAAGCACTCACGCAGGCCGCGATGACCGACGAGAAGCACCGGCACAGCGGGGAGTCCGACCGCCTGCTGCGCATCGCCAGCGATGTGGCACGCCACGCGGCGCAGCCCGGCTCGACGTGCGATCTGCAGAACACGGCGTTTGACGTGGCCGCCTGCATCAATTCGGCGCGGCTGGTGCCCGGCGATGCGGAGTCAGGCCCACGCACCCGCCTGCTGGCAGTAGCGGCCCAGGCGCTGGCTCAGATATCAGAGACGCCGGTGGACGGGATCGTGTTTCCGCGCACCACGCTGTACGAATTGCAAGCGAGGCTGGACACCGGTGCAACGCCATCGCAGTGGCGCGAACTGGCCCGCGAGGCCAACTACGAGGTCCAGCAGTTGGCGCAGGTGCTGATGCAAATGGGCGACTACCAGAACACGGAGAGCCATATCGTGGCGCACGGCATGGCGGCACGCATCTCGCAGTTGTCGGAGATCGTTTACGTGGCGGCCGCCCTGCATGGCGAGCACCGTGATGAATGGGGTTCACAGACCTTTCGTGACGTGCGCGATGTCTTTGAAGGCGGCATGGGCCGCCCGGGGTGAACCGGGTGCGGATCAGCCCTGAACGACCACGTTCTCCAGCCGCAGCACGGCCTCGCGCACTTCGCCCAGCCGCGTGTCCTGCGCCTGCGAGGCCTGCCACGCCACACCGACCCACAAAGGCCTCGCCACGCGCAAGCCGCGTCTGCACATCGGCGTCGGGCGTGGCGGAGCGCAGAGACAACAGCACCTAGCCAATATCGACTCCAGCAAGGTGCAGTTGCTGCAACGCCGTGGCGTCAGGGACAAGGTCGCCGGACTCGGACTGCTTCAGGGTCCGTTGGTCCTGGCCGGCTTTGTGGGCCATTCGGCGAAGTTCAAGCGCTGGAACTCTTGGTACAGGCGGGCGGCGAGGGTTGGTTCGGGGCGCTCGTGCTGGACGGTAAATGAGTTCCTTATGCTATCTTTGCTTAATATTGAGGTGGATAACAGCAGCAATCATGCGCAATATCATTTTGCCAAACTGGATAGCTATCGGGATCCCTGAGACAGCACATAATTGCGCCACAACAGGTTCCATTAAGAGATTGGCAACGGATATCGCAGCAGCCATACGTTCCTGATGCACTCTGAGATTTCAGGACAATAGGACTTTCCAAGCTCAAATCGCAGGTTTTTCTAGGCATATTTTTCAAGTATCCCTCTTCGTCCTGGATGTCAGCTATGGTTACCTCCACCTGCATCTCGTCAGATGCTTCGTCAAGTCTGAAAAAGGCAGGAACTGATTTTTCCACAACTGCAAAAATATCGCGCTTGGACAACCAAGTTTCACCACCCTCTACACCAGAGTATAAAGTCGCAGATAAGCTATATTTCTTCAAATTATTCACTTGAATATTTTTTATCACATATTCTATAGCAACAATCATTCCTTCTTGACTGGATGTGAGCTTTATTGAATCACCCAAACCCACGACGGCACTCCTTTTAACCACCTCACCCTTGAAATGAGTGGATATTTTCACCTGCACGACCTCTTCATTCGCCAGGACGGTATCAGGAAAAATCGCACTCAATATTACAAAGAAAAAAACAAGTAAACTTTTCATAATTCTCCCCCAGAAATATTAAGAACCATAGAAATATCGCCTATTGATTTAATACAGGCGAGTTGCTCAACTTGCGCCAAGCAGCCTTCGAGAGGGAACGTGGTCCAATCAATTGAATCCTAAAACTCCAGCTTGGGAAAAGCTGAGAACTGGATAATCAAAAGCACCAAAAACCCAACTCCAAAGGTGGGCGGCATTGTTCTGGCGTGACCATCCGCCAAGAGCGGACCGGCGCAGCTGGAGTCAGCGTACGGCTACTGATTTTTAGGGGCTGGCCCAATGCTATAGGGAAATTCTATAGATGCAATAAATGCGTGCAAACAGGCTATCGATAGTTTAAGAATTTTCTTAGGAATCCTCTGCAAAAATCGACTTTTTCTGTGACAGCCAACTTCAGGCATGAACTATCTATCGTTGCAATCGCAACGACTTACAGGCGACTGGCTGTCTGGACAGTGTTGTGATGAATGGTGCGTAGCAGATCGTTTTTGATCTGTGCAGAGGACCCTTAACCTTCTGACCGATGCTGCCGATCCATGTACAGTGCCCACCGGTTGGCAAAGTTCATGGCGTGGGCCAGTCGGCGAGGCTGACTTGGACAATCGGAGTCACAAGGTGAGGCAGACTGCCTACTCGGGCCATAGGCCCCGAGTGCTCAGCTACCATCAGTGCCCCAATCACCGATGCAGTCCCCCTGAAAGGCCCTCATGCTGCTGTACGCCGATTCGCAATTCGCCTCTCCCTATGCCCTGTCCGTGTTCGTGTCGCTGAAGGTCAAGGGGATTGACTTCGAGCTGCGCACGCTGGACCTTTCGGCGGGACAGAACACCGGGGCGGACTATGTGGCGGCATCGCTCACGGCACGGGTGCCCACGCTGGTGGACGGCGATTTCAGCCTGTCGGAGTCTTCGGCGATTTGCGAGTACCTGCAGGACCGCTTTGGCGGCGCACCGCTCTACCCCCAGGATGCGCAGGCGCGCGCCCGTGTGCGCCAGGTCCAGGCCTGGCTGCGCAGCGATCTGATGGCCTTGCGCTCGGAGCGCAGCACCGAGGTGGTGTTCTACCGCCCCACGCCCACGCCGCTGTCGGATGCGGGCCAGGCGGCGGCGCGCAAGCTGTTTTCGGTGGCCGGAGCCTTCATCCGCTCGGAGGGCGACCACATCGCCGGCCCATGGTCGATTGCCGATGTGGACCTGGCGCTGATGCTCAACCGCCTGGTGCTCAACGGCGACGCCGTGCCTGCGCTGCTGGCCGCCTATGCGCGCCGGCAGTGGCAGCACCCCGCCGTCCAGCAGTGGCTGGCCCTGCCGCGCCCGCCGCTGGCAGGCTGAGCCCCCCGGGATATTGGCAAGCCATGGACAGTCTTCTCTACATGGGCGTGCGGATCACGCCAGCATCACTGCCCAGCGATGTCACGCCCGGCGCCTGGCTGCCGCGCGCCACGCTGCTGGAGGTGGCCAGCGGCAAGGCCCTGGGAGCAGTCACCGAAGACCAGGGCTGCGACACGCGGCAGGAGGCCGATGCCCGTGCGCTGCGGCTGGGCAAGCGCCATGTGATGAAGGTACTGCACCAGGGATAAAGCGCCGGGGCGAAGGCCGCAGGCCCGCCCCTGTCAATCCATTTTCACGGCCACCAGCTTCCATCCCATCAGGCCTTCGCGCCTGAAGACGAAGCCGCCCGGCTCGCCGCGCGGGTGCACGAAGACCTTGGACCAGCCCTGGTACTCCACGGAGTAGTCCTTGCGCGGCGGCCCGCCCTGGGTGTCCACGCCCACGCCTGCGGCGGCCACGTCCGTGGGTTTGCCGGGCTTGCCTTTTTCCAGCATGAGCATGACGCCGTCGGGCGAGACCAGCGCCTCGGTGAACTGGCTGACCAGGCCCTGGGCCAGTTGCTGGCCAAAGCCGGCCAGGGGGTTGGAGGCTCTGTCGCCCGAGCCGCCCATCTGGGATTGCAGCCTGGCCATCATCTGGCCCTTGATGCTTTCGCGCAGCGCAGGGAAGTCCACGTAGCCGGAAAGGGCCTGGGCGTCGCGACGCTCCACGGCCTTGCCGATCTGGTGCAGGGCGATATAGGGCGATGCATAGAGCAGTCCGGCCGCAGCCACGCAGAGGGCGGCCAGCGCACCGGCCAGTGTTTTGGGTTTCATGGATCTCTTTCGTGAAAGCGTGCCAGCGGCCACGCGCAAACGCGGATTCTAGGCGGGCCCGTCCGGCGCGCGGCGCCGGCCAGGGACGGCCCCGGGCACAGGCCGTCTCTTCCTGCCGCAGCAATGGGCAGAGAACCCCTATCAGGCCAGGGCGAATACCTGAAAAGCTGGTATTGCCTGCCCCATCCGATTCATACTATAGTTTGTAACAAATAGTTTACAAACCAATACAACATGGATCGCCATTGGCCACGCAGGCCATCGGCAAGCCAGCATCGCCGTTTCCGGATGCCTGTGAGCCTTTGTGCAGACCGGGCATTTCCCGTGAATGAAATCTCATTTTCACGACCGAGTTCTTTTTGCGAGAGATGTGAGCCATCACGGGGCGGCCTGACAACGCGAGTACCCACCAACCATCCGCAATGCATGCAAAGGACGCAGTATGAATAATTTCAAGTTATCGACTCGCCTGACCGCCTTGATTGGTTTTCTCTCACTGCTCATGATCGTGATCGGCGCTTTCGGGCTTTATGGAATCAGCGAGTCCAACCGCCGATTCAAGGTGGTCTATGAAGAGCGCCTGGTCGCACTGGGCGATCTGCTGGAAGTGCAGCGCCTGCTGCTGCGCAACCGCAATGCGGTCTCGGGCGCCATTGCCGTGCACCTGCCCGAATACACGCAGCAAAAGCAGCAGGAGATACAGACCAACATCAACGACGTGAACAAGGCCTGGGCCTCGTTCCGCCAGACCCGGATGACAGAGGAAGAGGCGCAGCTGGCCGACCGCTTCGAGGCCGTGCGCGCGCTGTTCCTGCAGGGCTTTCTGAAGCCGGCCCAGCAGGCGCTGCTGTCCGGTGACCTGGAGCTGGCCCGGCAGCTGCTGATCGACAAGGACGAGGCGCTGTACGCGCCGCTGCGTGATGTGATCGTGCAGCTGACCGCGCTGCAGACCCGCGTCGCCAAGGAGGAATACGAGGCCGCGCAATCGCTGTACCAGGTGATTTTTGCGGTGGCCGTGGGCTCCATCATCGGGGGCGTGCTGCTGGGAGTGCTGCTGGGCTGGTCCATCATCCGCAACATGGCGCGGTCGCTGCGACAGGCCATCCATACGGCCGATGCCGTGGCGGCGGGAGACCTGACGCGGCACATCGATGTGCGCGGCAAGGACGAGGTGTCCATGCTGCTGCGCGCGCTGCAGACCATGCAGGAGGGGCTGCGCGGCGTGGTGCGCCAGGTGCACCAGGGATCGGTCAGCGTGGCGGCGGCCAGCGGGCAGATCGCGCAGGCCAACCAGGACCTGTCCTCGCGCACCGAAAGCCAGGCCAGCGCGCTGCAGCAGACGGCAGCCTCCATGGAGCAGCTCAGCTCCACCGTGCGCCAGAACGCCGACAACGCGCAGATGGCCAACCAGCTGGCCCTGGGCGCCTCCACCGTGGCCGAGCAGGGCGGCGAAGTCGTGCGGCAGGTGGTCGATACCATGCGCGGCATCAGCGAGTCGAGCCGGCAGATCGCCGACATCATCAACGTGATCGATGGCATTGCCTTCCAGACCAACATCCTGGCGCTGAACGCGGCCGTGGAAGCGGCACGCGCCGGCGAACAGGGCCGGGGCTTTGCCGTGGTGGCCACCGAGGTGCGCGGCCTGGCCAGCCGCAGCGCCGAGGCCGCCAAGCAGATCAAGCAGCTCATCACCGACAGCACCAGCCGCGTGCACAACGGCAGCGCGCTGGCCGACCAGGCCGGCACGACCATGGCCGAGGTGGTGGACGCCATACGCCGCGTGACGGATCTGATGGGCGAGATCAGCGCCGCCAGTTCCGAGCAAAGCTCGGGCGTGGCCCAGATCGGCCAGGCGGTCACGCAGATGGACCAGGCCACCCAGCAGAACTCGGCACTGGTGGAGGAGATGGCCGCCGCGGCCTCCAGCCTGCGCGGCCAGGCCGGCGATCTGGTGCGCACGGTGGGCGCCTTCAAGCTGGAGGCGGCAAGCGGCCATCAGCATGCCGCCGTGGAGCTGCAGCGCAGGCAGCCCATGCTGGCAGCAGGCTGAGACGGAAAGAAACAAGAGCGAAGAGCGCGCGCGAGAAGCCGCCAGACAGGCCAGAGCAAGGCAGCAACAGGCCCTGGCCGCCGGGCCAGTGCCTGCGGCTGGCTCAATGCAGCGCGGTGCCCCTGGCGCCGCGGCTGCGTGCCATCTTGACGCGGTACATGGCCGCATCGGCCTTTTGCAGCGCGTCGTCGGCGTCAATGGAGTCCGGCCGCAGGCAGACCACGCCCACGCTGGCGCCGCCGTAGTCCAGCGTCTTGCCATCGGGCAGCTCGACCTTCATGACCGAGGCCTCCGACAGGCGCTGCTGCAGGTCGCGCGATACGGCGTCGGCCTCGCTGCCGAACAGCGGGCCCACGCCGATGAAGACGAACTCGTCACCGCCGAAGCGCGCCAGCATGTCGGCGCTGCGCAGATGGGAGGACAGGCGCTCTCCCATGGCGCGCAGCAGTGCGTCGCCGGCCTCGTGGCCGTGCTCGTCGTTCACGTTCTTGAAGCGGTCCAGGTCGATGAAGCCCACCACCACGCATTCCTGGCTGCGTGCGCAGCGTGCAATGAGCCGGCCCAGCTCGTCGGTGAGGCAGCGCCGGTTGGGCAGGCCGGTCAGCGGGTCCAGCAAGGCCAGTGCCGCCAGCTCCTGGTTGGCCTTGCTCAGGCTGGTGATGAGCTGCTCGCGCTCCACGCGCTCGGCGATGAGGTTGGCGAACAGGCGCAGCAGGCCCTGGGCCTCGGTGCTCAACGCCTGGGAGGTCTTGCTGGCCGCGCACAGCGTGCCGTAGAGCTGGCCGTCGGAAAAGCGTACCGGGGCGCTGGCGTAGGTGCGAATGCCCAGTTCACGCGCGGCCTCGGAGTCGCCCCAGCAGGCACCGACATCGGGCGTGTACATGCGGCCTTCGTCCAGGGCGCGCTTGCACAGCGTGTCGCCCCAGGGGACGACCAGGCCTTCGGGAATCTGCATCTCGCTCGCGTTGCGCGCGTACAGCACGCGCTGCTGGCCCTGTTCTTCGTTGATGGTGGTGAGATAGGTGGACTCCAGATGCGTACTCTCTTCGAGCATTTGCAGCAGGGGCCGCGTCAACTCTTCCAGAGAATGCGCCTGGGTCACGGACTGGGACAGGCGCTGGACAAGGGACTCCATGAAATACCTCTCGAAATGACGACGGAAGCAGACTGCCCGCGCGCCTGATGAGGGAATGGGAAGGCAGGCGGGCCGGCACCAATTTGGGGATTGTGACCCGGCCAGACGCAGGCGGGAAGCATCCCGGCCGCGCTGCAGGCCGACAAGCCTGCGCGCCACGCGCCGCTGTCAGCAGGCCGACACAGGCGGCCATATCACCTGCACGCGCAGGCCGCCCAGCGTGGGCGAGCGGTCGAGCAGCAGGCGTGCTCCATGCCGCTGGGCAATGGTCTGCACGATGGCCAGGCCCAGTCCGCTGCCCTGCGCCTGCTGGCCCGCAGAAGCCGCTGAAGGCCCGCGCACAAAGCGCCGCAGCACCAGTTCGCGCTCGCTTTCGGCAATGCCGGGGCCCGAGTCCTCGACCACCAGCGCGCGGCCCTGGGCATCGCTGCGCCAGCCCACATCGACGCGGCCGCCTTGCGGCACGTACTTGATGGCGTTGTCCAGCAGGTTGCGCACCAGCATCTGCAAGGCCTGTGCGTCGCCCGCCACGGCAAAGGACTGCCGCAGATGCGGGGACTCGCTCAGGCCCATGTCCAGGCCGTGCTGCTGGGCCGCCACGGCCTGGTCCGCCAGGGCCTGCTCCACCACCTCGCGCATGTCCACGTCCGCAGGTGCGGCCGTGGCAGCGCCGTGCTGCCCCTGCATGCCTTGCGGGCCTGGGGCCGTGCCTTGTACCGTGCCTTGGGCTTCCTGCCGCGCCAATGTCAACAATTGTTCGACGAGCCGTGTGGCCCGGTCTATGCCGGCCGAAAGACGCTGCACGGCCTCGTCATGCGCGGCCGCATCGGGCGCGCGCTGCAAGGCCACCAGTTGCAGCTTGAGCGCGGCCAGCGGAGAGCGCAGCTCGTGCGCGGCGTCGGCCACGAAGTGCTGCTGCGCCTCGAAGGCCTGGCCCACGCGCTGCAGCAGCGCGTTGAGCTCGGCCACCAGGGGCCGCACCTCGTCGGGCAGGCCCTCGGCCGGCACGGGGGCCAGGTCCTGCGGGCGGCGCGCGGCCAGCTCGCGGCGCACGCGCTGCACGGGCGCCAGCGAACTGCGCACCACCCACCACACGGCCAGCGCCAGCACGGGCGCCAGCAAGGCGATGGGCAGCAGGCTTTGCCAGGCGGCATCGCGCGCCAGCGTGCGGCGCACGCGCATGTCCTGCGCCACCTGGATCACCTGCGAGCGCGTCTGCAGCGAGAACACGCGGTAGACGGTGCCGCGCGCGGGCACATCGGCAAAGCCCAGCACGGCCATCTGCGGCAATGCCGCACCCAGCGCGGACTCGAAAATGCGCAGGCCCTCGTTGGTCCAGACCTGGACGATGAATTCGTGGTTCTCATCCTCGGGCGGCGTGCCCTGGGGCCTGCCGCGCGCATCCACCGGCAGGCCGGCGCGCAGCGCGAAGGCGGTCTGCTGCATCTGGTAGTCGAACAGGGTGTCGGTCTGCAGCAGCGCGTTGCGGTAGGCCAGCAGGCCCTGCAGCAGCGCCGTGAGCACGATGGCCGCGCCCAGGAACAGGAGCAGCCGCGTGCCCAGTGCGCCGGGCAGGCGGCCGCGCAGCCGGGCGATGACAGAGGAAGCCGGCGCCGTCATGGCTTGGGCACCATGTAGCCCACGCCGCGCACATTGAGGATCAGCCCCGCGCCCAGCTTCTTGCGCAGGCCGTGGATGTAGACCTCGATGGCGTTGCTGCTGACCTCGTCGCCCCAGCCGTAGAGCTTGTCCTCGATCTGCTGGCGCGACAGCGTGCTGCCCGGGCGCGCCAGCAGCGTCTCCAGCACCGCCCATTCGCGGCCCGAGAGCACCACGTCGCGCCCCTCGACACTGGCCTCGCGCGTGGCGGGATTGAGCCGCACGCCTTCGCGCTCGTACAGCGGATCCATTGCGCCCGACGCCCGGCGCGCCAGCGCACGCAGCCGCGCGAGCAGCTCGTCCAGGTCATAGGGTTTGACCACGTAGTCGTCGGCCCCCGCATCCAGCCCGGCAATGCGGTCGCGCACGGCATCGCGCGCCGTGGCCACCAGCACCGGCGTGCGGTCGCGGCGCCCGCGCAGGCGGCGCAGCACCTGCAAACCGTCCTGCCCCGGCAGGCCCAGGTCCAGCAGCACCATGTCATAGCCATGGCCGCCACCCGGGCCGGGGCACAGGGCCGCATCGGCCTGCAGGCCGTCACGGACCCAGTCCACCGCATGGCCCTCGCCGCGCAGCAGGGTCTGCACGGCCTCGCCGATCATGGCGTCATCTTCGACAAGCAGTAAGCGCATGGCAGAAGAATAGCTCCCTGGACGGCTGGCTCAGTTCTGAGGCACATGCCGCCCGAAACTGGCGCGCTCAAACGTCAGGGGCAGCGAGCAAGGGCCTAAGCCGGCCGCGCCGCCCCGCCGCGAGGCTGTCGTCCCCCTCCTTCGCGAAGCGATTAGAGAGGGGGAAGGCGCGCAGCGACTCAGGGGGTGAGCGGCGGTCACACCGCCGCTTCAATCTTCGGCATGGCCATGCGGGCCTTGGTCAGCGCCATGCCCAGGTTGGCCGTGCGCCGGCAGACGAAGACGGCCACGTAGTCGGGCATGAGCTTGCCGCGCAGGAAGACGTGGATGAGGTTGTCGCTGTTGACGATGAGTTCCTGGAAGTAGTGGTGGCCGTCGTCCTTGAGGCCGCGCGATTTCTTGAACAGGCTCTCGATCATCGAGACGTTGGGGCCGTTGAACAGGTCGGCCGTGGCAGCGGCCACGAGATCGATGACTTCGCGCGGATGCGAGTCCACCGTGCGGATGGCCAGCAGCATGCCGGAGGCGGCATCCACATAGCCGATGGCCAGACATTCGGGCACCGAACCGGCCACCTCGCTCAAAACGTTATCAAGGCTCATTGCAGCTTTCCTTTTTTGTGAATGGATGTGATCGGTCAGCCCATCTTCAGCAGCAGTGCCACTTCGTACGCATACAGCAGGTCCTCCTGGGCCTGGGACTGCACGTACTGGGCATCGATGAGGCGCACGCGGCGCAGCGCCTCGTCGGCGGTGAGGCCCTCGCGCACCAGCCATGCGGCCAGCACCGTACCCGTGCGGCCCAGGCCGGCCAGGCAGTGCACGGCCAGCACCTCGCCCGCGCGCAGCATGGCCGACATGCGCGCCAGCAGCATCTGGATCTGGGCCACCGACGGTGATTCGTGGTCCCGCACCGGCAGGTGCAGGTTGCGCAGGCCATGGCGCTGCAGCGGCTCCTGCGGCAGGTCGTTTTCGGTCAGCGTGATCAGCACGGTGACGCCGCAGCCGCGCAGGGCCTTCAGGTCGAAGTCCATGGACTGCACCACGCCCGGTTGCGGCGCGCCCGCCAACCGGCCCGGCACCAGCCAGGCAAAGCCGCTGGGGCCACGGCTGGCCGGCACGGCCTGCGGGTCGGCCACCAGCGGCTGCCAGTCCACCAGCACGGAGGGATTGACGGCGCGCGGCCGGGCTGCGGCAGCGGGTGCCGGTGCGGACGCGGGTGCTGGTACCGGCGCAGGCACGGGTGCAGGCCCGGGCGCAGATGCGGGTACAGGCATGGGTTCGGATGCAGGCTCGGCGGCCACTGCGTCCGACAGGAATTCGGAGATCGCGGCCACGGCCGCTGCAGGCAGCGGAGGAGGCAGGGGCACGCCCTCCTCCAGGTCTTCGGCCCGCGCATCGGGCGAGGCCACGGCACAGCTGCCGGTGCGCAGGAACTGCTGGCCCGCCAGCGACAGCGGCGCACGCTGGAAGGCTTCCATGGATTGCGCCTCGGCAATGCGGCCGCCGGCCAGCAGCAGCATGTCCTGCGCCACGGCCTGTGCGTGCTGCTGGTGGTGCGTGCTCATCAGCACGGCCGTGCGCTGGGCCACCTGGCGCAGCAGCTCCAGCAGCACGAAGGCCTCGTAGCCCTCAAGCTCTGCCGTGGGCTCGTCCACCATCAGCAGGGCCGGCTCGGCCAGCGCCTCGCGCAGGATGGCCACGGCACGCTGCTGCACGGGGGACAGCTGCAGCGCCGGCTGGTCGAACATCAGCGCAAGCTCGGGAAAGCCGAAGGCCTGCACCTGGGCGCGGCACCAGTCGCGCAGCGCATGCGGCACCAGCTTGAGGCGGGGCCGGGCCAGCTCGACGATGGCGTCGAAGGTGCTGGCCATCATCAGCCGGGCCTGCTGCTGCACCAGGCGCGGCGCCTGCATGGCGCCGGTCCATTCCTGGCCCGCGTAGCGCACGCTGCCCCAGCGGCGAAAGCGCGGATTGGCGGCATTGAGATCGGCCAGCGTGCGCAGCAGCGTGGACTTGCCCGAGCCGCTGGGGCCCAGCAGGGCCGTGATGCCGTGGGTGGGCAGCGTGAAGTCCACCTCAGCCAGGATGACGCGCGCGCCGAACGATGCGCCCAAACCCGCCGCCTGCAAGCTGTAGTCCTGCTTCAAAGCATGCCCTTCCTGTTTTGCCATGGGCCCTTGCGGGCGCTTCTTCCTGAAACCAGAACGGTGCACGCCCGCCTGGATGGGCCGGCAGTCTAAGCGTATTCGCTCTATCTCAAATCGTCACAATTTGAAACACCGCTAACGCAAAAGGACGCGAATTCACAGAATACAACCATCACATTGCCGCACGAATGCAGGAATAGCCAGCCACTGGCCGGTTGAATTCCCCATGCAATAAGCCCCGGCACATTCGTGCCGGGGCTGTGCGATCAATTCAGTGTGCAGGTGCTTTTCAGTCCCTTACCTCCTTTCGCTTACCCGAGACGTACGGGAACAAATATCCTGTTGCCATCGCGCCAAATCAGCACGGCCACGGTCTTGCCGGCCTTGGCCATGGCGGCGCGCACGGCCTCGATATCTCCGGCAGGCGAGCCGTTGATGGACAGCAGCACATCGCCCTGCGTGATGCCGGCCTCGGCCGCCGGGCCTGCGGCGTCGGCAACGACCAGGCCGTCCTTCACGCCGATCTGCTGCTTTTCCTCGGGCTGCAGCGGGCGCAGGGCCAGGCCCAGCTTGCCCTTGCCGGCGTCGGGCTTGTCCTTGGCCACCTTGGCAGCCTTGTCGCTGGCATCGCCCAGCACGGCGCTGAGCGTGCGGGCCTCGCCGTTGCGCCATATCTCCAGCGTGACCTTCTGGCCCGGCAGCGCCTGGCCCACAAAGGCCGGCAGATCACCCGAGCCCACGATGGGCTGGCCATCGATCTTGCGCACCACGTCGCCGGGCTCCAGTCCCGCCTTGGCGGCAGGGCCGTTCTTGTCCACGCTGGACACCAGGGCGCCTTCGGGACGGTCGAGCTTGAAGGAATCGGCAAAGGCCTGGTTCACCTCCTGCACGGCCACGCCCAGCCGCGCATGCTGCACCTTGCCCGTGGCCACGATCTGCTGCTGCACGCGCGTGGCCACCTCGATGGGAATGGCGAAGGACACGCCCTGGTAGCCGCCCGAGCGCGAGTAGATCTGGCTGTTGATGCCCACCACCTCGCCGCGTGCGTTGAACAGCGGGCCGCCCGAGTTGCCGGGGTTGATGGCCACGTCGGTCTGCAGGAAAGGCACGAAGCTGTCGTCCGGCAGGGTGCGGCCCTTGGCGCTGACCACACCGGCCGTCACGCTGCTCTCGAAGCCGAAGGGCGAGCCGATGGCCAGCACCCAGTCGCCCACGCGCAGATCGGCCGTCTTGCCCAGCGACACCGTGGGCAGGTTCTTCGCCTCGATGCGCAGCACGGCCACGTCGGTCTTGGGATCGGCGCCCAGCACCTTGGCGCTGAACTCGCGCCGGTCGGTCAGCTTGACGGTCACTTCCTTGGCGCCGCGCACCACGTGGGCGTTGGTCAGGATCAGGCCGTCGCTGGAGACGATGAAGCCCGAGCCTTCGCCGCGCGTGGGCACGTCGCGCTGGGGCTGGCCCTGGCCCATGCCCGGCATGCCGGGCACGCCGAAGCGGCGGAAGAATTCAAAGAACGGATCGTTGGGGTCCATGCCCGGCACGCCCTGCTGCCCCTGGCGCGCTGCGGCCTCGTCGCCGTCCTCGCCCATGGCACGCGAGCTGCCGACCACGCTGATGTTGACCACGGCCGCGCCATTGCGCGCCGTGATGTCGGCAAAGTTGGGCGCCGCCACGGCGCCGGCGGGAGAAGCAGGAGAAGCGGCAGAAGCAGGCTGTGCTGCAGGCGCAAACAGCGACGTGGCGGCACGCGCATCGCCATGCACCACACCAACCAGACCGGCGCCCGTGGCGCCCAGGGCGCCGATGGCACCTGCGGCCACCAGGGCCAGCACCAGACGGCGGGGAGTCGACAGAATCTTGTTCATGGCAGACCTTTCCTCAAAAGCAGCGTTCCTTGCTGCGTTGGGGAGAAGTCTGAAGGGGCAGACTTAGGCGAGGCTTAGAAGCCTCGCCGTGCATCTCAGATCAGCGCCAGCACCTTCTCCGGCGGGCGGCACAGCGCCGCGCCCTTGGGTGTGACGACGATGGGGCGGTTGAGCAGCACCGGGTGCTCGGCCACGGCGGCGAGCAACTGCGCATCGCTGGCCAATGCATCGCCCAGGCCCAGCTCGGCGAAGACGGCTTCCTTGCTGCGCAGCAGCTCGCGCACGGGCATGCCCAGCTGCCGGACCAGGGCCTGCAGTTGCTCAGCGTCCAGGGGCTGGGCGATGTAG
Organism: Delftia sp. CH05; assembly: GCF_009827015.1. NCBI lineage: Bacteria > Pseudomonadati > Pseudomonadota > Betaproteobacteria > Burkholderiales > Comamonadaceae > Delftia > Delftia sp. CH05. The sequence continues at coordinate 62,999 of NZ_WUMG01000005.1, forward strand.
TCGACGATGGTCGGCTCTATGCCGTTGTCGCGCAGCAGGGCCAGCGCGCCGCGCGAGTTGCTGCAGCGGTTGTTGTGGTAGATGGTGATGTCGGTGCGGGGGGCGGTGGTGTTCATGGGCCGCAGTGTAGGCCCATGAAAATGCGCCTCAGGCCACGGCTTCCTCGGGATGGGCATCGACCTCGCGGCCGGGCAGCAGCAGGTTCAGCCCCACCGCGACCAGGGCGCCGACGGTAATGCCCGAACCGAAGACTTCGCGCACGAAGGCAGGCATGCGGGCCAGCAGGTCCGGGCGCACCGTGACCGCCAGGCCGCAGCCCAGCGAGACCGCGATGATCAGGCTGGCGCGCCGCGAGTGCTCGGCGCCGCTGAGCATGCGGATGCCGGCAGAAATGATCATGGCAAACATCATCAGCCCCGCGCCGCCGAGCACGGGCTGCGGAATCGTCACCACCAGTGCGCCCAGCACAGGAAAGAGGCCGGCCAGCAGCAGCATGACGCCCGTCAGCATGACCACGTGGCGGCTGGCCACGCCGGTCAGCGAGACCACGCCCACGTTCTGGGCGAAGGTGGACAGCGGAGGGCTGGACATCACGGCGGCAAAAGCCGAGCCCACGCCGTCGCACAGCATGCCGCTGGACAGGCGCTTGCCGTCGATGCGCATCTGCGTGGCCGCGCCCAGGGCCATGAAGGTGCCCGTGGTCTCGACGATGGTCACCAGAAAAGCGATGGACATGGCGACGATGCCGGCCACCGGGAACGTCATGCCGAAGGTCAGCGGCTGCGGGATGGCGAAGACCGCAGCCTCGCTCACCTGGGTGAAGTCGATCAGGCCCAGCGCCAGGCACAGCACATAGCCGCAGGCGATGCCCAGCACCACGGCCGAGGCAGAGACGATGCCCCTGCCCCACTGCACGAAGCCGATCACCAGCACCAGCACGAAGCCGGCGATGGCCAGGTGGCCGATCGCGCCGTAGTCGCTGCGACCCACGCCGCCCGCAGCCCAGTCCACCGCGACGGGGGTCAGCGACAGGCCGATCATGGTCACGACCACGCTGGTCACGGTGTGCGGAAAGAAGCGGCGGATCACGGGCATGAAGTAGCTGCCCACGATCATCACCAGCGACCCTACCAGCGAGGAGCCCAGGATGCCGGCCACGCCATGCTCCAGCCCCACGCTGATGCCCGCGCCCACGAAGGCGAAGCTGGTGCCCATGACGCAGGGCAGCCGTATGCCCACGGGCCCCACCCCCCTGCACTGGACGATGGTGACCACGCCCGAGCCCAGCAGCGCTGCATTCACCAGCGCCACGATCTGGTCGGCCGGCAGCTTGAGCGCCCCGCCGAAGACCAGGGGCACGGCGATGATGCCGCCCAGCGCCGCCAGCAGGTGCTGCAGCGACAGAAGCACCGTGGTGATGAGCATTGGCGGTCGGTCTTCCACCTTGTAAAGCAGTTGTTCCATTGTCTTGTCTCCTTGTGTCCTGGCCGTTGGCCTCTTCAGAGGCGCTTGTATGTATGTCGGGGCAGTGGTGCCGGAAAAGGGTGGGGGTCCTGAAAGTGCTGTCCGGGTCTTCGAGCCTCCTGGAGATGCTTCGGGGAAATGGCGCAGCGCGGCAGGTCGGCACCCGCGATGGCCTGGGTGCCGGCCTGCCGCGCTGCAGGGAGATGTCAGTGGCCCGCTGCGCGCTCGAACAGCGTGCGGGCCAGCTCGCGGTGGCGGGTCAGCACGCGCGGCAGGTCGGCGGTGAGCAGCAGCCCGTCGCGGACCACGACACGGCCGTTGATGACGCTGGTGGACACGTCGGTGGGCGTGCAGAACACCAGCGCGGCCACGGGGTCATGGCCTGCGCCCGCGTAGCCCACGCCCGACATGTCGAAGGCCACGAAGTCGGCCGACATGCCCGGCGCCAGCGCGCCGATGTCGTCGCGCCCCAGCACGCGCGCGCCGCCCAGCGTGGCGATCTCCAGCGCCTCGCGCGCGCCCATGGCGGCAGGGCCGTGGCCCACGCGCTGCAGCAGCAGGGCCTGGCGCGCCTCGCCCAGCATGTGGGCGCCGTCGTTGGAGGCGCTGCCGTCCACGCCCAGGCCCACGGGCACGCCCGCATCGCGCATGGTGCGCACGGGTGCGATGCCCGAGGCCAGGCGCATGTTGGAGCACGGGCAATGCGCCACGCCCGTGCCCGTGCGCGCGAACAGCGCAATGCCCTCGGCATCGAGCTTGACGCAGTGGGCATGCCAGACATCGGGGCCGACCCAGCCCAGACTTTCGGCGTACTGCGCGGGAGTGAGGCCGAATTTCTCGCGAGAGAAGGCGACGTCGTTGTCGTTCTCGGCCAGGTGGGTGTGCAGCGACACGCCATGCGCACGCGCCAGCACGGCGGACTCGCGCATCAGCTCGCGCGTCACCGAAAACGGCGAGCATGGCGCCAGCACCACGCGCAGCATGGAGTGGCGTGCGCTGTCGTGGTACTGCTGGATCAGGCGCAGGCTGTCGCGCAGGATGGCTTCCTCTTCCTCCACCACCGCGTCGGGCGGCAGGCCGCCCTTGCTGCGGCCCAGGCTCATGGAGCCGCGCGCCGCATGAAAGCGCATGCCCATCTGCTGCGCCGCGGCGATGGAGTCGTCCAGCCGAGCGCCATTCGGATACAGGTACAGGTGGTCGCTGGTGGTGGTGCAGCCCGACAGCATCAGCTCGGCCATGGCGGTCTGGGTGGAGACGTGGATCATCTCCGGCGTGAGGTGCGACCACAGCATGTACAGGTTGGTGAGCCACGAGAACAGCTCCGCATCCTGCGCGGCCGGCACGGCGCGCGTGAGGCTCTGGTACATGTGGTGGTGCGTGTTGACCAGGCCCGGCATCACCACGCGGCCGCGCATGTCCAGCACCTGTGCCGTGCCGTCGTCCACCATGCGACGGTACTGCGGCGGCAGATCGGCCGTGGCGCCCACCCATTGCACGGCCGGGCCGTCGGCCACCAGGGCGCCGTCGCGGATCTCGCGGCGCTGCGCATCCATGGTGACGAGTACATCGGCGTTCAGTGCGATCAAGGTCATGGCGTTCTCTTCTTCGAAATGGAAAAGCCGCCAGTCTAGGAAGGACAAGCCATTGCCGATAGCGCTGAATTCCGCCCGATGTGTCCACAAAAAGTGGACAGTGCCAAAGACTCACCGCCCCCCGGCAAACAGCCTTGCCAGCGCCTGGCCGATGGACTGGGCCATCAGCTCCCCCGCCGCGCTCAACTGACCCCTGGCCCGGCCGGTCAGCACCAGCGTCTGCCGCCGCAGATGCGCATCGCGCAAAGGCACGAAGACCAGGGCATTGCGGCTGCGCTCCTCCATCACGTCCAGCGGATTGAGCAGGGCAATGCCCTCGCCCAGCATGACCAGGCGCTGGATCAGCGCCATGGAGGTGGACTCGGCCACGGGCGTGACCTCGATGGCGTTGCGCGCAAAGGCTTCGTCCAGCAGGCTGCGGATGGACAGCGGCGGCGCGGGCAGGATGAGCGGATGGCCTATGCACTCGCTGAGCAGCACGGACGATTGGCGCGCCAGCGCATGCCGGGGCGGCACGATGGCGCCGATCTGCCATTCGCTGGTGGCCAGCGCGCGCAGCGCGGGGCGTTCGGACAGGTCGTAGGCCAGGCCCAGGTCGGCGTCGCCGCCTTCCACGGCGGCCGCGATGTCGCTCAGGGGCAGGTCGATGATGCGCACCACGATGCCCGGGTGACGCTGGCGGAATTCATGCACCAGCGAGGGCAGCAGCGAGCCGGCCAGCCCCGTGGTCGCGGCCACGGTGATCTCGCCGCTGCGCGCGCCCTGCAGTTCGGCAATGCGCTCGCGCAGCGCCGCATGCTCGCGCAGCGTGGCGCGCACATGGGCCAGCACCATCTCGCCCGTCGGGGTAAGGCGCAGACGCTTGTGAATGCGCTCGAACAGGGGCGTGCCCAGCTCGGCCTCCAGGTCGAGGATCTGGCGGTTGACGGCCGTGGGGGCCACGTGCAGATGTTCGGCCGCCTTGCGGATGGAACCGCGGCGGACCACTTCGTCGAGATAGCGCAGGACTCTGGCGTGCATGGCGCGAGCGTAGCGGGGTTTGCCGGGCCGCGCTTTGCAGCACCCGGCGGCGCAGGCTCAGCGGGCCGTGTCCGGGCGCTCGGCGCGCAGCGTGCGGCTGAGCATGATCACGGGGATCAGGCCCACCAGCACCAGGGCCAGCGACGGCAGGGCGGCCTCGCCCAGGCGTTCGTCGCGCGCGAGCTGGTAGGCCACGACGGCCAGGGTATCGCTGTTGAAGGGGCGCAGCACCATGGTGGCGGGCAGCTCCTTCATCACATCGACGAAGACCAGCAGCGCCGCCGCCGCCGTGGAGCGCCTGAGCAGCGGCCAGTGCACGCGCGACAGCATGCCCCAGGCGCCCGTGCCCAGCATGCGGGCCGAGTCGTCCAGGCTGGGCGCGATGCGCGCATAGCCGCTTTGCATGGACTGCAGGGCCACGGCGCAAAAGCGCACCAGGTAGGCCCAGACAATGCCCACGGCGGTGGCCGTGACCAGGCCGGCAAAGCCCCATTCGGGCCGCACCTGCTGCACCCAGCCCACGGGCAGCAGCAGGCCGACGACGACCACGGCGCCCGGCACCGCATAACCCAGGCTGGCCAGTTGCACCACGCCGCGCGTGACGGCCGACTCCTTGTGGCGGCGCACGGCAAACGCCAGGGCCACGGCGATGATGACGGCCAGCACCGAGGTGATGGCGCCCAGGCGCACGCTGTTGAGCGCCCAGTCGAGGAAGCGGTCCCAGGGCAGCACCGACCAGTCGGCCGCCAGCGGGCGCAGCATGAAGAACACGGGCGCCACAAAGCCCATGAGCACAGGCAGCAGGCACGCCAGCCAGGCCAGCGCGCAGCGCCAGCCGCGCAGGCGCAGCGGCTGCGCCTCGGCCGAGCCGGCGCGGCCCGCGCCGCCGGTGACGAAGCGCATGCGCCGCTGCGCGCGCAGCTCCAGCTGCAGCAGCAGCACCACCAGCACCAGCAGGAAGGTCGCCAGCTGCGCGGCGGCAATGCGGTTGTCCATGGACAGCCAGGCCTTGTAGATGCCCGTGGTGAAGGTCTGTATGCCGAAATAGCTGACCACGCCGAAGTCGGCCAGCGTCTCCATCACCACCAGGGCCACGCCAGCGGCCACGGCGGGGCGCGCCAGCGGCAGCGCCACCGACCAGATGCGCCGCGACAGCGGCGCGCCCATCAGGCGCGCGGCCTCCATCAGGTGCGCGGCGCGCTCGCCCAGCGCGGTGCGCGCCAGCAGGTAGACATACGGGTAGAGCGAGAAGATGAAGACCCAGACCGCGCCGCCGAGGCTGCGCACCTCGGGCAGGAGCCGGCCTTCCAGGCCATAGGTGTCGCGCATCCAGGTCTGCAGCGGGCCGCTGAACTGCAGGAAGTCGGTATAGGCATAGGCCGTGACATAGGCCGGCATGGCCAGCGGTAGCAACAGCAGCCATTCGAGCTGGCGCCGGCCGCGGAAGTCGAACAGCGTCACGGCCGCCGCCGTGCCCGTGCCCACGATGGCCGCGCCCAGCGCCACCAGCAGGCCCAGCCAGACCGTGGTCCACAGGTAGCCGGGCAGCACGGTGGCCGCCATCTCGCGCAGGATGGAGCCGGCCAGGGCATCGCCCTGCCCCAGAGGCAGCCAGGAGCCGAGCACGGCCAGCACGGGCAGCATCAGCACCAGGGCCAGCAGGAGCAGGGGAAGGGAGCGGAGTACGGACGACAGACGGCGCAAAGCGGAGGTCTCGGCTAGAGGATGAGGGGGAGGATCTGGCTGCCGGGCTATGGAACGGGCCGGGATCCGCGGCAGCCACCGGCCTGTGGGCCGAGGTGCCGCCGAGACCGGACGTGCCTGCGGGCTGCTGGAGTCGGCGGGCTCCGGGCATGCCCCTGGCCCGCCAATGCAAATGCGAATTCTATTCATTTGCGCGGTTCTACAATCGCCGCATGTTTTTGACCGTCTCCCAACTCGAGGTGCGCTACCCGGACCGCGACAGGCCTGCCGTGCAGGGCGTCACGCTGAATCTGGCCGCTGGCGACATCGGCGTGCTCATCGGCCCCTCGGGCTGCGGCAAGACCACGCTGCTGCGTGCCGTGGCGGGCCTGGAGCCCGTGAGCGGCGGCGAGATCCGCATCGACGGCCAGCTCGTGGGCAGCGCGGATTTCTCGCTCCCTCCCGAGCAGCGGCGCATCGGCATGGTGTTCCAGGACTATGCGCTGTTCCCCCATCTGAACGTGGGCCGCAACGTGGCCTTCGGCATCCACCATCTGCCCAAGGCGCGCCAGGCCGAGCGCGTGGCCGAGGTGCTGGAGCTGGTGGGCCTGGCCGGCAGTGCAGGAAGGTTTCCGCACGAGCTGTCAGGCGGCCAGCAGCAGCGCGTGGCGCTGGCCCGCGCGCTGGCGCCCAGCCCGCAGCTGATGCTGCTGGACGAGCCGTTTTCCAACCTCGACGTGGACCTGCGCGAGCGCCTGGCGCATGAGGTGCGCGGCATCCTCAAGGCCGCAGGCGCCACGGCCCTGTTCGTCACGCACGACCAGCTGGAGGCGTTTGCCATCGGCGACATGATCGGCGTGGTCCACCAGGGGCAGCTGCAGCAGTGGGACGACGCCTATTCGCTGTACCACCGGCCGGCCACGCGCTTCGTGGCGGACTTCATCGGCCACGGCGTCTTCGTGCCGGCCACGCTGGCCCACAGCGGTGCCGGCGGCGTGGTGGCGCGCACGGCGCTGGGCGATCTGGTCGATCCGGCCACCTGCCCGCTGCCTGCGCAGTTTGCGGACGGCGAGTGCGATGTGCTGCTGCGCGCCGACGATGTGGTGCACGACGATGCCTCGCCCGTGCAGGCACGCATCCTGCGCAAGGCGTTTCGCGGCTCGGAGTTCCTCTACACGCTGGAGCTGGCCAGCGGCCACAGCGTGCTGGCCCATGTGCCCAGCCACCACGACCATGCGGTGGGCGAGTGGGTGGGCATACGGCTGGACATGAATCACGTGGTCGCCTTCCCGCGAGAGAGACAGGGCACTGCGCAGACCGCAGCGGCCTGAGCAGGCGGCCGCCGCCGCGCCGTCCAGGCCTTTGTCATCCGACGGTCATGGGTGAAACCCAGAATCTGTCACATCTTGTGACAATTCAAGGCCACCCATGTTTGCTCTGGACCCCTCCTCCACGCAGCACGCTGCATCTGCTCCGACACCGGTTCCGGCGCTTGCCCCTGCGCCCGCCGCGCCACGCCTGCTGGCCCGCGCAGGCCAGCTCAGCCAGCCCACGGCGCCGATTCCCCCCGACACCAGCAACGAGGACGTGCACCGGCTGTTCAGCGAGCAGCCCCTGCTCGAAACCCTGGCCGTGGTGGCCGACGACCGGCCGCTGGGCCTGATCAACCGCCAGCGCTTCATGGAGCAGTACGCGCGGCCCTTTGCGCGCGACGTGTTCGGCCGCCGCAGCTGCCTGGTATTCACCGACACCGCGCCCATGGTGGTGGCGGCCGGCCTGCCCATCGACCAGCTGGTGCAGCAGGCGCTGGCCAGCGGCAGCCGCGTGCTCAAGGACGGCTTCATCACCGTCGAGGAAGGCCGCTATGCAGGCATAGGCACGGGCCACGCGCTGATGGCCGCCATGTCCGACATCGAGGCCGACAAGACGCGCCAGCTCATGGCCAGCATCGACTACGCCAGCCTGATCCAGCGCTCGCACCTGGTCGAGTCCGACCGCGTGCTGGCCAGCCAGCTGGCCAACCACGGCCTGCTGTGGGAGCCGCGCGACGTGGTGGGCGGCGATGCGTATTTCTTCCGTGCCACACCGCAGGGCCTGCTGGGCTGCATGTTCGACTGCACGGGCCACGGCGTGCCGGGCGCCTTCATGACGCTGATTGCGCTGTCCTTCCTCGAACAGGCCGTGGCGCCTGCAGGTATCGGCACTGGAACCGGCACCGGCACCGGCACCGGCGCCGCCATCGACCCCGGCGCCCTGCTGGGCCAGATGAACCGCTACATCAAGCGCGTGCTGCAGCAGCGCACCCGCGACGCCCAGCCGGCCTGGGGCGCACCAGCGGCCCCCGCCGACGGCCTGCCTGCGGAGAAGACCTCCAGCGATGGCCTGGACGCCGCGCTGTTCCTGCAGTCGCCCTGCGGCACGCAACTGCGCTTTGCCTCGGCCCGGCTGGACCTGCTGGTAGCGCCACCCGGCGTGCAGGAGGCGGCCCAGGTGCAGATCCATGCCGGCGACAAGCTGGGCATAGGCTATGCGACCACGCCCGACGACGCGGCCTGGAGCACGCAGGTGCTGGAGGTCGCGCCCGGCTCGCTGCTGATGGTGGCCACCGATGGCGTCATCGACCAGTTGGGTGGGCCGCGCCAGATCGCCCATGGCAGAAAGCGCCTGGCGCGCTTCCTGCACGAGCAGCAGTACCGCCCCGCCGCCCAGGCCTGCGCCGAGTTCCGGCAGGCCTTCGCCCAGTGGCAGGGCACGCAGCGCCGGCGCGACGATGTCTCGCTGCTGGTGTGGCGCAACCAGGCCCTGCAGTCATGAGCCCGGCCGAATTCGCTCAGCTGCGCGCCCAGGCCGAGCACAACGGCCTGCTGCTGTACTACGCGGGCACCTTCAACCCCCACGTGATCCAGGCGGCGGCCGACACGCTCAAGAGCCGCCTGGCCAGCGAGGACGGATCGAGCAGCGCCAAGCGCAAGCTGTTTTCCACCTTCATCGAGATGGCGCAGAACGTGCTGCACTACGCAGCGCCCCTGCCTGCGGCCGACACCGGCCCCCGCCAGGCGCTCAGCGCGCCCGTGCCACAGGGCGCCATCGGCGTGGGCCGCATCGATGCGCTGGCCTGCGCCCAGGAGGCGGGCGCCGAGCCGGCGCCCGCCCGCTTCTGGATCGCCTGCAGCAATGCCGTGCGCAGCGAGCATGTGCCGCGCCTGGCCGCCAAGCTGGATGCCGTGCGCTCCATGAGCCTGGCCGAGATCAAGGCCGCCTACAAGGCCCAGCTGCACAACACGGACCACGGCACCAGCGACGACATCAGCCGGGGCGCGGGCCTGGGCTGGCTGACCATTGCGCGCGATGCCTCGGCACCGCTGCAGTACCACATCGCCACGGGAGAGGACGCCGCCGAGACCGCGCCCCATGCCGTATTCCACGTCAAGGCGCTGATCTGAACGCCGGGCGTCCTTCAACGAACCGACCTGCCGCCATGCAAGCATTGAAATCCGAACGCACCTCCGTCACGCCCGAAGTGGTCTTCTCGCCGGCCGAGCAGCTTCTGCGCATCGAAGGCGAGTGCTATCCCGAAAACCCCCTGCCCTTCTTCAACCCCATCCTGTCCATGCTGGGCCGGTATTTCGAGGCGAGCCAGCCCCCTCGCTTCGTGGCCGAGATGAAGCTGCAGTACATCAACAGCGCCTCCACCATGGGCCTGCGCTCGCTGTTCGCGCTGCTGGACCAGGCCGGGCAAAAGGGCACGGACATCCGCGTGGTCTGGGCCTTTGACCAGGAGGACGACGCCATCGAGGAACTGGGCGCCGACCTGGTGGAGGACTTCGCCAACCTGGTGCTGGAGCGACAGCCCTACAGCAACTGAGGGCAGGCCTGCTCCGCCCTGGCCTTCAGGCCAGCGGCTTGCCCATGAGCACCGTGGTCAGGCCGCAGTCCCATTCCTCGTCGGGATAGGTGTCCAGCGTGGCATATCCCTGCGCCGTGTAAAAGCCCAGGGCCTGGGTGTTGAAGCTGTCGGTCTCCAGCCGCACCTGGGCGTGGCCGTCGGCGCGCATGGCCTGCTCCGCGTGGGCCAGCAGCGCACGGCCCACGCCGCGCCCCTGCCAGGCCGGCAGCACATGCAGGGCGCCGATGAAGTCATCCACGCGGTCCACGAAGCCGGCCACCACGCCATCGCACTCGGCCACCCAGAACAGGTGGCCGCGCGACTGCACGTACTGCGCGGTGCGGCCCGAGGCGCGGAACCGCGCATCCTTGTCCGCCGTCAGCTGGGGCTTCCAGGTGCTCTCGTAGGTGGCCCAGAGAACGGCGTTCAGGGCAGCGGTGTCATCAGGCCGCGCGGGCCGGAGCGTGAGAGTGTCAGTCATGTCGCTGGCAAGGTTCAGGCCTGGCGCAGCCGGTCCACCTCGGCATGCAGGTCCTGGGCCCAGACGCGGCGGTCGCGGCCATCGGCCGTCTGCGGCTGGCCATAGTGGACGGCGGCGACCAGATCGTCGGCACACAGCGTGCGCCAGATGGAGCCCAGCAGGGTTTCATCGCCCTCGTAGCTGGGCGCGTGGCTGATCTGCCCGGTGGCGCCGTCGATGAAGCGCAGGCCCACGGGCAGCACGGGCGCACCGATCTGCACGGCCGCCTGCAGCAAATTGGCATGGAAGGGCAGCAGCTTGCGGCCGTCGCCCGTCGTACCTTCGGGGAAGATGGCCAGGATCTCGCGGCGCTGCAGAGATTCCTCCATGCTCTGCACCATGCGCCGGGCATCGCGGCGCGAGGTGCGCTCGATGTACAGCGTGCCCGCCGCCGTGGCCAGCGTGCCGATCAGCGGCCAGCCCTTGACGTCGGACTTGGAGATGAAGCGGCAATGCCGCGCCGCATGCAGCACGGGAATGTCGAGCCAGGAAATATGGTTGCTGACCATGAGCACGGGGCCCTGGCTCGGCGGCTCGCCCTGGATCTCCAGGCGCACGCCCGCATGGGCCAGCAACTGCAGGGCCCAGGCCTGCACATGGGCGTGCTGGCGCTCCTCGGGCAGCTGCGGAAAGCGCAGGGCCACGATCCACAGCCCCTTGCACACATGGCCGAACAGGCGCGCTGCGCGCAGCGTGGCGCGCCCTCCATTACGCAAGCGTTTCATTTCAGCCATTCAGAGCGTTTGGCAACGCCCATGCCCGTGAAACAGGCACGCTCCATCTCAGGGACACCGAGGAAGGGCCGCCCCGCACCGAGGGTGTCGTCCCCCTCCCTCGCGTAGCGAGTAGAGAGGGGGAAGTCGCGAAGCGGCTCAGGGGGCGCTTCATTTCAGCGGCGTTCGTAAGCGATATGGCCGTCGACCAGCGTGCAGCGCACGCGGGCCGGCAGTTCGTAGCCGCCGAAGGGCGTGCTCTTGCCCTGGCTGGCCAGCTCCTGGGGCTTGACCGTCCAGGCCGCCTGCGGATCGACGATGCACAGGTCGGCCACGCCGCCCTCGGCCAGCCGGCCCAGCTGCCCCTGCAGCTCGCCCAGCGCCGATCCCAGCACCTGCACGGGCGATGCCGTGATGGCGGCCAGGGCACGGTTCAAAGGCACGCCACCGTCCTGCGACCACTTGACGGCCAGCGACAGCAGCAGCTCCACGCCCGTGGCGCCGGGCTCGGCCTCGGCAAAGGGCAGGACCTTGGCGTCCTCATCGACGGGCGTGTGGTCGGAGACCAGGGCGTCGATGGTGCCATCGGCCAGCGCGGCAGACAGCGCATCGCGGTCGCGCTGCTGGCGCAGCGGCGGCGTGACGCGGGCGCTGCTGTCGAAGTAGCCGATGTCGGTATCGGTCAGGTGCAGCGAGTTGATGGACACGTCGGCCGTGACCTGCAGGCCTTCGGCCTTGGCACGGCGCACCAGTTCCACGCCTGCGGCGCTGGACAGGCGGCACAGGTGCACGCGCGCCTGGGTGCCGCGCATCAGCTCGAAGATGGTGTGCAGGGCAATTGTCTCGGCCGCCACGGGCACGCCGGACAGGCCCATGCGCGTGGCCAGCGGGCCGCTGGCAGCCACGCCCTTGCCCAGGTACAGCTCCTGCGGGCGCAGCCACACGGTGTAGCCGTAGGTGGCCGCATACGCCAGGGCGCGCTGCAGGGTCTGGGTGCTGGTCATGGGCACCTCGGCCTGGCCGAAGCCGATGCAGCCGGACTCGGTCAGCTCGGCCATTTCGGTCAGCACCTCGCCCTTGAGGCCCAGCGTCAGCGCGCCCAGCGGGAACAGGCGCGACTGGTGCAGCTTCTCGGCGCGGAACTTGAGCATCTCCACCAGGCCCTGCTCGTCGAGCACGGGATCGGTATCAGGCGGGCAGACCAGGCTGGTCACGCCACCGGCCACCGAGGCGGCCATCTCGGACTGCAGCATGCCTTCGTGCTCGTGGCCGGGCTCGCGCAGGCGCACGGCCAGATCGACCAGGCCCGGCAGCACCCAGCAGCCGGCGGCATCGATCTCGCGTTCTGCGGCAAATCCCTCGGGCGCCTTGCCGATGGCCAGCACCTTGCCGCCGTCGATGGCCACGTCGGCCTGCTGGTCCAGGCCCCGTGCCGGGTCCATCACTCGGCCGTTGCGGATGAGTATCTTCATGGTTTGCTACCCCGTAGACCGCAGGCGGCGCATGGGCTGCGGCCTGCGGCGATCAAAAACATTTGCATTCACAAAAAGCGCCTGGACTCAGTCCAGGACACCGGGCATGGAAAAAGCATGGCCCATCTCAGGGACGCCGAGCAAAGGCCGCCCTGCAGCGAGGGCGTCGCCGGCTGCCCGTACGCCCCCCTCCCGCGTAGCGAGAGAGGGGGAAGCGACGCAGTCGCTCAGGGGGTGCTTCATTTCAAGCCTCGTTGCCGGCGACGATGGACATGACGGCCATGCGGACCGCGATGCCGAACGAGACCTGCGACAGGATCACGGCCTGCGGGCCATCGACCACTTCGGAGTCGATCTCCACGCCGCGGTTGATGGGGCCCGGGTGCATGACGATGGCGTCCGGCTTGGCTAGGCGCAGCTTCTCGGCCGTGAGGCCGAAGCTCTTGAAGTATTCCTGGCTGGACGGCAGCAGGGCGCCGCTCATGCGCTCGTTCTGCAGGCGCAGCATGATGATCACGTCGCAGTCCCGGATGCCCTCTTCCAGCGTGTGGAAGACGCGCACGCCCATCTGCGCCAGGTCCGGCGGCACCAGGGTGCGCGGGCCGACGACGCGCACTTCGGCCGCGCCCAGCGTGGTCAGCGCATGGATGTCGGAACGGGCCACGCGCGAGTGCAGCACATCGCCCACGATGGCCACGCGCAGGTTGGCGAAGTCCTTCTTGTAGTGGCGGATGGTGTACATGTCCAGCAGCCCCTGCGTGGGGTGGGCGTGGCGGCCGTCGCCGGCATTGACCACGTGGACATGGGGCGCCACATGCTGGGCGATGAGGTAGGGTGCGCCCGACTCGCTGTGGCGCACGACGAAGATGTCGGCGGCCATGGCCGAGAGGTTGGCGATGGTGTCCAGCAGCGACTCGCCCTTGCTGGCCGAGCTGCGCGCGATGTCCAGGTTGAACACGTCGGCCGACAGGCGCTTGGCCGCGATCTCGAACGTGGTGCGCGTGCGCGTGCTGTTCTCGAAGAACAGGTTGAACACGCTCTTGCCGCGCAGCAGCGGCACCTTCTTGACCTCGCGGTCATTGACGCTGACGAAGTTGGCCGCCGTGTCCAGGATGTGGGTCAGGATGTCCTTGGACAGTCCTTCGGTGGACAGCAGGTGGATCAGTTCGCCGTTCTTGTTGAGCTGGGGATTGCGCTTGTACAGCACGGTCAGGCCTCTTGGATGCGGAATTGGAAGACGCCGGCGTCATCGCGCGCCAGCGACAGCAGGCGGTCGGCCGGCAGCGCGATGCGCGCGGCGGCGAAGTCGGCCTGGAAGGGCAGCTCGCGCCCGCCCCGGTCCACCAGCACCGCCAGGCGCACGCAGGCCGGGCGGCCGTAGTCATAGAGTTCGTTGAGCACGGCGCGCACGGTGCGGCCGGTGTAGAGCACGTCGTCCAGCACCAGGATGTCGGCGCCGTTGACGTCAAAGTCGATCTGCGTCTGGGCGCTGGTGGCCATGCCGCGCTGCGCGAAGTCGTCGCGGTGCAGGGCCGAGGACAGCACGCTGGGGTTGCCGGGCAGGTTCAGGTCCTTGTGCAGCCGCTCCACCAGCCAGGCGCCGCCCGAGGTGATGCCGGCCAGGCGGGTTTCAGGCCCCATGAGGCTGCGCACGCCGCGCAGCAGTTCGCGGTACAGGGCCTCGGCGTCCAGCACCAGGCTGCCGGCTCCCGCAATGGATTCACTCATGGAAGACTCCTCAAAAACTGTTCAAGAATGATGCAGGCCGAGGCCGCATCGGCATCCCTTGCGCCACCGGCCAGGGCCTCGGTGGTGCTGTAGCGCTCGTCCACCTCGTAGACAGGCAGGCCGAAGCGGCTCTTGAGCTGGCGGCCGAACTTCTTCGCCCGCGCCGTGTTCTCGTGCGCGTTGCCGTCGGGGTGGTAGGGCACGCCGATGACCAGCGCATCGGGCTGCCACTCCTTGATGCGCTCGCCGGCCTGGGCCAGGCGGGCCTCGCCGGCCTCGGCGCGGATGGTGGGCAGCGGGTTGGCCGAGCGCAGCAGGCGCGTGCCCACGGCGCAGCCCGTGCGCTTGGCCCCGAAATCGAAGGCCACGAAACTCTGGAAATGGGAGGGAACGGTGGGCGGCACGGCCGTGCCGGCTGCCGCTGCTGCCTGGGACTCGGGAGCGGGCAGGCTCATGCGCGCCCCGCTTCGGGCGAGATCATCCAGCGCTGCAGGCCCAGCAGGCCCAGGGCGCGGTCATAGCGGTCGTCGACCGGGGTATCGAAGATGACGTTGGCGTCGGCGCCCACCGTGAGCCAGGCGTTTTCGGCCAGCTCCGACTCCAGCTGGCCCTCGCCCCAGGAGGCATAGCCCAGGGTGACCAGCAGGCGCTTGGGGCCTGCGCCATCGGACAGGGCTTCGAGCACGTCCTTGGAGGTGGTCATCTCCAGGCCGCCGGGAATGGTCATGGTCGAGGCGTAGGCGGACTCGTCGTCGGGCGCGCCTTCGATCACCATGGGATCGTGCAGCACGAAGCCGCGATCGGTCTGTACGGGCCCGCCGTTGAAGACGCGGTTGCCGCGAAGGTCCTCGCGGCCCAGGGCCAGATCCACCTTTTCCAGCAGGCCTTCCAGCGTAAGCTGCGAGGGCTTGTTGATAATCAGACCGAGCGCACCGCGCTCGCTGTGTTCGCACAGGTAGATCACACTGCGCGAGAACGCTTCGTCTTCCAGGCCAGGCATGGCAATCAGGAAGTGGTGCGTCAGATTGATAGGCGCAGTTTCAGCAGACATAACGACGGATTTTACCGGCGATCCATGCCACCTTCTTACCCTGTGGGCTTGGTCTGGCTGCGGCGCGACCTGCGCCTGTCCGACCATGCCGCCCTCTACCATGCGCTGCGCCAGTGCCGGCAGGTGCATTGCGTGTTCATCTTCGACGACGACATCCTCGCCCCCCTGCCCCGTGCCGACCGGCGCGTGGAGTTCATCTGCCAGAGCCTGGCGGGCCTGGACGATGCGCTGCGCGAGGCCTCGGGCCGCGCCGACACCGGCCTCATCGTGCGCCGCGGCCGGCCCGCTGAGCAGATCCCGGCCCTGGCCAGGCAGCTCGGCGCCCAGGCCGTGTTCTGCAACTGGGACGACGAGCCCGACGCACTGGCCCGCGACGCCCGCGTGCGCCAGGCACTGGCCGCCGAGGGCGTGGCCCTGCACAGCTTCAAGGACCACATGGTCTTTGCGCGCGACGAGGTGCTGACCCAGGCCGGCGCGCCGTTCTCGGTGTTCACCCCGTACAAGAACGCCTGGCTGCGCCAGATCACGCCCTTCTTCCTGTCCGCCTATCCCAGCGAGCGCGACCTGCCCGAGCGCCTGGCCCCGCGCCCCGAAGGCGAGCGCCGCCCCGTGCCCACCGCAGCCGACCTGGGCTTTGAGGCCGGCACGCTGGACGGCCTGCGCCTGCCCACGGGCTGCGCTGGCGCCGAGGAACTGCTGGCCGACTTCCTGCCGCGCCTGCCGCGCTACAAGCAGGCGCGCGACTTTCCTGCCGTCAAGGGCCCCAGCTACCTGAGCGTGCACCTGCGCTTTGGCACGGTCTCCATCCGCCGCCTGGCAAGGCTGGCCTGGGAGCAGACGCAGAGCCAGCCCCATGATGCCGAGGGAGCCGCCACCTGGCTGTCCGAGCTGGTCTGGCGCGACTTCTATTTCCAGATCCTGGCCCACCATCCGCATGTGGTGCACGCCAGCTTCAAGCCCGTCTACGACGCCATCGTGTGGGACACCGGCCCCGAGGCCGATGCGCTGTACGCCGCCTGGTGCGAGGGCCGCACCGGCTATCCGCTGGTCGATGCCGCCATGCGCCAGCTCAACACCACGGGCTACATGCACAACCGGCTGCGTATGGTGGCGGCCAGCTTCCTGGTCAAGGATCTGGGCATAGACTGGCGCCGGGGCGAGGCCTGGTTTGCGCGCCAGCTCAACGACTTCGACCTGGCGGCCAACAACGGCGGCTGGCAGTGGGCGGCCTCCACGGGCTGCGACGCCCAGCCCTGGTTCCGCATCTTCAACCCGATCACGCAAAGCCAGAAGTTCGATGCCGACGCGCGCTTCATCGAGCGCTACGTGCCCGAGCTGGCCCGCCTGCCCGCCGCGCTGCGCCACGCGCCCTGGCAGGCCCGGCCGCTGGAGCTGGCCGAGGCCGGCGTGGTGCTGGGCACGGACTATCCCCATCCCGTGGTGGACCACGCAGCCGCGCGCGAGCGCACGCTGGCCCGCTACAGCGTGGTCAAGCAGGCGGGCTGAAGGAAGCCGGTGCAAAGACACCGGAGCCAAGAAAAAAGGAGCAGCGCTGGCTGCTCCTTTTTTGCGGGGCGAGGGCTGGCCGCCGAGGCTCAGGCCTCTTCGCCCAGCACCTGCGTCTCCGTCTGCAGTGACAGCGGCGCAGGCTGGGTGCTGTTCCCTTGCAGGGAATAGTGCTGGATCAGGCCCAGCAGCTCCTCGTCCGAGTAGGGCTTGCCCAGGTAGTGGTTGGCGCCCAGCTGGCGCGCCATCTCGCGGTGCTTCTGGGCGATGCGCGAGGTGATCATGACCACGGGCAGGTCGCGCAGGGCCTCGTCGGCGCGGATGTTGCGCAGCAGGTCGAAGCCGTCCATGCGCGGCATCTCGATGTCGGACAGCACCAGGGTCGGGCGCTCCTCGGCCAGGCGTTCCATGGCCTGCAGGCCGTCGGCCGCCAGGGCCACGCGGTAGCCTTCGCGCTGCAGCAGGCGCTGGGTGACGCGGCGCACGGTGATGGAGTCGTCCACCACCAGCACCAGCGGCACCGAGACCGGTCCCGCGCTGGCCGGCACGGCTTCGCCGTCGCCCTGGCCGGCGGCACGCTCGGCCTCTTCGGTCCGGGCGCGCACCTCGTCGCCATAGACGTTGGCCAACGCCACAGGGTTGTAGATCTGCACCACGGCGCCCGAGGCCAGCACCGACATGCCGGTCAGGCCGGGCAGGCGGGCCAGCTGGGGGCCGAGGTTCTTGATCACCACTTCCTGGTTGCCCAGCACTTCGTCCACGTGCAGCGCAATGCGCTGCGACGCGCTGCGCAGGATGACCACGGGCCGGGTGCGGCCCACGGTTTCCTCGCTGCGCAGGGAGGACTGCCACAGCGCGCCCGCCCAGTAGAAAGGCAGGGTCTCGCCGCCATCTTCAAAGCCGTGGCTGGCATAGGCCTGCTGCAGCAGATCCAAGGGCGCACGGCGCACGATTTCCACCAGGCTGGCCGGCACGCCGACCAGCAGCCGGCCCGCGCGCAGCATGACCACCTGGGTGACGGCCGTGGTCAGCGGCAGCACGAGGCGGAAGGCACTGCCCCGGCCCGCTTCGCTGTGGGTCTCGATGCGGCCGCCCAGCGCGTTGACCTCGGAGCGCACCACGTCCATGCCGATGCCCCGGCCGGCCACGCCGGTCACCTCGGTGGCGGTGGTGAAGCCGGGCTCGAAGATCAGGCGGCCGGCGTCCTGCTCGGTCAGCGTCTGGTCCTCGGGCCACAGGCCCTGGGCCACGGCCTTGTCGCGGATGCGCTGCAGGTTCAAGCCGGCGCCATCGTCCTCCACCGACAGCGCCACGTCGTTGCGCTCCTGGCTCAGGATGATTTCGATGGTGCCCATGGCCGGCTTGCCGGCAGCGGTGCGCTGCTCGGGCGGCTCGATGCCGTGGGCCACGCAGTTGCGCAGCAGGTGCTCGAAGGCCGGCATCATGCGGTCCAGCATGCCCCGGTCCATTTCAATGGTGCCGCCGAGGATGTTCAGCCGCACCTGCTTGCCCATTTCCTTGGAGGTCTGGCGGACCACGGCATACAGGCGCTCGGCCAGGGAGTCGAACTCCACCATGCGCGTGCGCAGCAGGTCGCGCTGCAGCTCGCGCGCCTGGCGGCCCTGGGCGACCAGGTCGTCCTCGGCGCCCGCCATGTCGCGCTGCAGGTTGCGCTGCACGGTGGCCACGTCGTTGACCGACTCGGCCATCATGCGCGTGAGTTCCTGCACCCGCGTGAAGCGGTCGAACTCAAGCGGGTCGAAGCCGGCCGCCGAGTCCTTGGACAGGGCCAGGCGCGACTGCATCTGGCTCTCGGCCTGGACCTCGATGTCGCGCAGCTGCATGCGCAGGCGCTCCAGGTTGCCGGCCAGCTCGTCCAGCGAGCCACGGGCCTGGGCAAGGCGCGCATCGACACGCGAGCGCGCAATCAGCACCTCGCCGGCCTGGCTGATCAGGCGGTCCAGCAACTGGGCGCGCACGCGCACCGTCTGGTGGGCGCCCGCACGCAGCGGCGCGGTGACAGGAGCCGGCTGTGCGTCGGCTGGCGCCGGGGATGCGCCAGCGCCCGAGGCGTCGGAGGCCGTGGCGTCAGAAGACACCGCAGAGGCGGCAGGCTCGGCCTGGTCCGGCCCATCGGCCAGGCCCAGCGGCCCATCCTGCACCTGTTCGCCCGCAACGCGCAGCACGTCGAAGCCGGCCTGCAATGCGTCGAAGTTGCCCAGCAAGGGCTCGATCTGCTCGGCCGTGGGAGATTCGCTGTCGACCCGCTCGACGGCGGATTCCAGCCGATGGGCCATTTCGCCCAGGCGCATGGCGCCAGCCAGCCGGGCACTGCCCTTGAGGGTGTGCAGGGCGCGCAGCGTTTCGTGGCGCGCCTCGTCCAGGGAAGGCCGGCCATGCCAGCGACGCAGCGCAGCGCCCAGGCGGGGCAGCAGCTCGATGGCCTCTTCCTCGAAGATGGGGAACAGGTCGGGGTCCACCTCGTCCAGGGCGTCGATGTCGTCGTCCAGGTCGTTGCCCACGGCCACCGCATGGGCGATGGCCTCATCGATGCGGCGCTGCAGCTCGGCTTCCTGGCGTGCGTCGTTGACCAGGGGGCGCATGGAATAGGCCAGCGGCGCCACGTCCTGTGCCTGGGCCTGCGCATGGGCGCCGGCGTCGAGCACGGCATCCGTGCCAGGCTGCGGCAACGGCTCCGGCAGCAGCGCATCGAGCCGGCTGTCCGGAGCGTCCGCGACTTCGATATCCAGCGCCAGCAGTGCCTGCAGTGCTTCTTCCACGCCCGGCTGGGGTGTCTTGAGGAAGCCGGCCGCGAACTGGTGCAGCAGGCGCTGCACCTCGTCGGAAGCCGCAATGCAGGCGGCGACCTGCTCAGGCGTGCCACAGCGCTGCGGCTGCAGATGGGCCAGCGCATGCTCCAGCAGGCGCGCCAGGTCCGACAAGGCCTTGAAGCCCACGGTGGCCGAGCTGCCGGCCAGCGAATGCGCGAAGGCGATGGCGTCATCGGGCACGGGCTCGCCGGGCTCGGTCGCCCATTGCTGCAGCGACAGGTCCAGGCGGCGCGACCATTCGTCGGCCTCGTTGAGATAGACGTTGTACAGCGGCGCGCTGATGCGCAGGCCGTCCACGACCTTGAAGCCATCGGCATCGACGCCGGACGGCTCCTGTGCGCCGGACTCCTCAGCCACCGCAGGCGCCTCATCGGCCACGGATTCGGTATGCAGCTCCTGCGGGGTTTCCGCCTCGGAAGCTTCTACGGCTTCGATGGCCTCGGCAGGTGCGGTTGCCGGAGTCAGGTCCAGATCCAGCCCCTCGAAAGGCGCCAGCGGCACGGCGGCGTGCGGAGCCTGCTCTTCGGCTTCGGCTTCGGCTACAGCTTCTGCTTGCAGCTCGGGCAGCGCGTCGGCATGTGCCTCGGGCACAGTCTCTGTGCCGGGCAGCGCGGGCTGGTCGCCCGAGACAACGGCCAGGGCTTCCTGCTCGCTGTCGCGCATGGCCGCCTCGAAGGCGGCGAAGTCCAGCTCCTCCACCGCGTCGGTGGCCAGCGCGGCGGGTGCCTCGGCGGTCTCCGGCTGCGTTGAACCCTGCGACTGTTCGGGCACGGCCGCCGCAGGCTGGGGGTCCAGGTCCAGCAGACCGAAGTCCAGCGCAATGTCCAGGTCACTGGCGGTCCCGGTGGTCTCGTCAGGCACGGCCGGCTCGGGGGCTTCCCGCTGCTCGGCCTGCAGCTGCTGCTCCACTGCGGCGAAGGGCTCCACCGGCGCCTCGACCGCGGCAGGCTCGGCCTGCGTGCGGCGGTCGGCGCGCGGCACCAGGGCCACGTCGGCGCGCACGCCTTCCAGGCGCATGGCATCGGCTGCGGCGCGGAAGGGCGTGGCCAGCCAGGCATCGGCCTGCTGGCGCTCGATGGCCGAAGCCCAGGCGCCAAAGGCGCGCAGCGCGTCGCTGGCCAGCTCCTGCATGGGCTGGGGCATGGGCTTTTGCTCGGCCAGCCAGGCATTGAGCATTTGCTCCATGGCCCAGCCGGCTTCGCCGAATTCATCCAGGCCGACCATGCGCGAGCTGCCCTTGAGCGTATGGAAGGCGCGGCGCAGCGTGGTCTGCTCGCTGAGATTACCGGGCTCATCGGCCAGGGTGCGCAGCGCCTGCAGGCCGTTGTCCACGACCTCGCGGGCCTCTTCCAGGAAGATGCTCAGGATTTCGTCGTCGGAATCATCTTCCGAGACGGTCAGACCGGCCAGCGGGGGAACGGGTTCAGGCAGGGGTTCGGGCTGAGCCGTGGCGGCAGCGGCAGCAGGACCGGGCACCGGTTCGGCCGCTTCAGCCACGTCAGCTGCTTGAGCCGCTTCGGCGGGTATCTCGAGCGCCTTGGCGAATTGCGCCAGTTCGGCATCGTCGGCCAGCGCTTGCTGCCCGGCGACAGTCGCCTGCGGCAGGGGCTCGGGCACAAGGTCCACGGAGGGTGGCGGCGGCGCCGGCACCGACGGTGCTGCCGCAGCGGGTTCGGCAGGCAGGTCCTGCGCAGTCTCGGCGGGCTGGATCTGGGGCACGGGCAGCGGCTGGGCCACGGCAACGGCTTCGCGCTGCGGCGGCACGGCGGCGGTGTCCAGGGCCGGCAGCTGCTCGGGCGCCTTGCCCGCGTCGTCGGCGCGGTGGCCACGGCGGCCCATCAGGATGCGCAGGCCGCCTTCGGCCTCGTCATAGACAAAGAGCTTGCGCGCCATGCTGCGCTGGTAGCTCAGCATGTCGATCAGGAAACCCATGGCGCCCAGGCTGTTGCCCAGCTTGTCGAAGACCTGGGCACGTTCTGACTCGGCGATCTCGCCCAATACCAGCCGCTCCACGGTTTCGCGCATGCGCTGCATGGCCTGGGTGGCCTGGTCCAGGCCCAGCACGGACAGCACGCCGCGCATCTGCGCCATCTGGCCAGACACCGGCGCCAGCACGGTGGCATCGGCGGGGTTGCGGAAATACTGGTCCAGGTGCCGCTCGGCCTCGGCCAGCGTGGCACGCAATTCGCCCACGACCGAGCCCATGGTCTGGTGGTCGCTGGCCTGACGGTACAGCTCCTCCATCCAGGGCTCCAGCGGCCGGGCGGGCGCGCCCTGCAGGGATTCCTCCAGGCGCTGTACCAGGTTGGCGGATTGCTCGGCCAGTTCCTCGTCGCCCATGTCCATGGTGGCAAAGGCCGCCTGCAGATAGAGCACGGAGGTGGCCACTTCCATGGCCAGTTCCGCCGGCGGCGGCTCGCCGATGCGGGCCACGGTTTCGGCCACCTTGATCAGCATGCGCGCCAGGCCATGGCTGGCCGGGTGCAGCTTGACCAGGGATTCGGCCACCTGGGCGAACTGGTCCACCACGATCTTGGTGCGCGCACGGTCGCCGCCTGCCAGGGCGGACCAGGTCTCCGCCGCCGTGGTGATGCGCTTGCGCGCCTGCACCAGCACGGCCGGGTCGTAGCGGCCAAAGCGGGTCTGCTGGTAGTCCACCTGCGGCTGGGCCTGCATGCCATAGGCCTGGCGCACGGCCTGCAGGGCAGCGCCGGCCTGCTCGGCCGGGCGCGCCTGGGCGCAGAAGAACAGCAGGTCCTGCAGCAGGCGCGCAGGCGGCGTGCGGTCGCCCTTGGCCATGGCCGCGTACTGCATGAGCACGCGCGAGGCCATGCGTTTCACATAGAGGTCGACAACGATCAGGCCGCGCGACTGCGCGTCGAAGAAGCCAGCGGCCACCTTCCAGAAGCTGCGTGCGGTGACATCCTCGGTCTGGGCCACGGCAAAGCGCAGGCACAGGTCACGCATCTGGGCGGCGGCCTCGCGGTCATCGCTCTTGACCATGCGCAGCACCACGCCGTCGAGCAGGGCCCGGGCATCGGGCCCGTAGGCCAGCGGCTCGGCCTGGCGCGCCCATTCGGGCTCGCGCGCGCGGCGCTCGGCAGGCCACAGGTCGGCCGGATGCACCTTGTCGTTGCCGGCCAGCGCCTGGGTGTCGCGGTATTGGGGAAACAGGGCCACGGCCGAGACGGTCTTGCCGGCCAGCACGGTTTCCAGGTATTCGATCAGGGCAAAGCTGGCGCGCTCCAGCGTGGCGGCGGCCTGGTCGGTGCACAGCTCGGGGCGCTGCACGAAGCGCTGCACGGCGCTTTCCATGCCGCGCAGCACCAGGGCCGGAGAGCCCAGGCCCACCATTTCGAGGGCGCCGCAGGCCTGGTGCAGCTGCTGGCGGGCGATGCGCAGGGCCGAGGTGTCAAGCTCCTCAAGGTCCGAGGCGCGCGCCGCATCGGCATCGCGCACGAAACGCGCCACGGCCTTGCTCGCGCCTTCCAGCGACTTGCGCAGCTCATCGAGCACCCAGGCCAGCGGGCCCAGGTCCTGTTCGGTGTGCGCGGCCTGCGCCGCGCCCGTTTGCGATTCGTCAACCACTGACATGGACAGTTCCCCAAGCCCCTAGGGCCTGTGCATAGCTATGTTGGACCGGGTCAGGCAATCTTGAAACGCGCCACCGACTGGCGCAGTTCCTCGGCCATGTGCGAGAGTTCGCGCACCTGCTGCGCCGTGGTGCGCGTGCCTTCGCCCGTCTGCTCCGTCACCGCGAAAATGTGCTGGATGTTCTCGGCCACGTCGTTGGCCAGGACGGCCTCGCGCGAGGTGGACGAGGAGATCAGCTCGATCAGCTCGGCCAGGTGGCGCGACACGGTATCGATCTCGGTCAGCGCGGTACCTGCGGAGTCGGACAGTCGCGCCCCCTCGACCACACCCTGGGTGGAACGCTCCATGGCGGCCACGGCATCCTGGGTGTCGGTCTGAATCGCCTTCACCAGCGCCGCGATCTGGCGCGTCGCATCTGCCGAGCGCTCAGCCAGGCGCTGCACTTCTTCGGCCACCACCGAGAAGCCGCGACCGGCTTCACCGGCCGATGCGGCCTGGATGGCGGCGTTCAGCGCCAGCACGTTGGTCTGCTCGGTAATGTCGGAAATCAGCTCGGTGATTTCACCGATCTCCTGCGAGGATTCGCCCAGCCGCTTGATGCGCTTGGAGGTTTCCTGGATCTGGTCGCGGATGGAGTTCATGCCGCCGATGGCGTTCTGCACGGCCTTCAGGCCCAGGTCCGCAGCTTCCAGCGACTGGCGCGCCACCTGGGCAGATTCCTGCGCCTGGGTCGAGACCTCGTTGATGCGGCCTGCCATGTCCAGCACGGAGCGGCCGGTTTCGCGGATCTCGCGCAGCTGTTCGGTCGACGCGGCCAGCAGCTCGGTGGAGTTGGCATCCACCTCGGCCGTGGTCTGTGCCACGCGCGTTGCCGTGTTCTGCACGCTGCCCACCAGGGCGCGCAGCTCTTCCACCGTGTAGTTCACCGAGTCGGCAATGGCGCCGGTGATGTCCTCGGTCACGGTGGCCTCCTGCGTCAGATCGCCTTCGGCCACCGATTGCAGTTCGTTCATCAAGCGCAAAATCGCGGCCTGGTTGGCATCGTTGATGCGCTTGGCTTCATGCTCCTGCACGCGGGACTCTTCCTGGCGGCGTTCGGCCGCTTCCTGGCGCAGACGGCTGTCGAGCAGCTGCACGCGGGACAGGCCCACGCCGCACAGCAGCACCAGCACGGTGGCCAGCGCCAGCAGGCCCATGGGCAGCGAGCCGATGCCGGCGCCGCTTTGCAGCTTGTTCTGCAGGTCTTCCAGATGGCGGCGCAGCGGTTCGCTGTCGGCGTTGATGGCGGTCTGGGCTTCGCGGGCGGACACCAGGCCCTGCAGGTTGCCCAAAATGGCGCTGGCCTCGCTGCGGGTCTCTTCGTAGAGCTTGATCAGCGCCTCGATCTGCTCGCGGGTCTGGGCGTCGCGCGTGGGAGGCAGGCGCAGCTCGCTGCTGCCGCTCAGCAGGCTTTCGGAGATTTCCTTGAACGAGTTCAAGTCCTTGCCCAGCAGGAACACGGCCTCGGGGCTCACGCCTTCGGCGGTCTGGAATTCGTTGGCCGACTTGCCGATACGCTGGGTCAGCATCACGAGCTGGCCGGCAGCGGAGATTTCCGCCGGGCTGGCGCCCTGCTGCAGCTTCAGCGAGGAGATGGTTTCGGCGATCTCCAGCAGGTCCGAGGACTGCCGGTTGATGGTGCGCAGCGCGTCGCCGACCTGGGTCAGGATCTGCTTTTGGTCCATCACCACCTTGGCGCTTTGCTCGGCGCGCTCCATCAGCGGCGTGATCTGGGCCAGTTCGTCGGCATAGGCGCCGCCCAGCGGGCGCACGCCCATGGAGTCGTCGCCCGAGGCAATGGCGCGCACGTTGCGCGCCAGCACGCCGGAGCTGTCCTGCACGTCCACAAAGGAGGATGCCGCGCCCGTCAGCGCCTGCGAGACCGACTTGGCCAGACGCTGCGACTGCATCAGCGCCTGGCCGGTGGCGGCCAGCTGCTGCGCCGAGCCGTCGGCCTGGCGCAGGGCCCAGGCCGCCGCCAGCACCAGGGCCAGCACCGACACACCCAGCAAGGTGGACAGCGTGCGCTGGTGGCGCGCGGCAGGCGCGCGGCCCAGCAGCGGCAGGGCCACCATGTCGTGGTCAACGGCTGCGCCGCCGTCGCGGCCCGGCATGGCGTCGGGGGCGCCCTGCACGGTCAGTGACGCATCGAGTGCGTACATATCCTGGGAGACGGTGTCTCCGAGCATGCTGTTGTCCGCACCGGAGCCGGCGTCGGCCGGCTTGCGTTGGAAGCGATTTGCAAGACGTTGCAAGAATGACATGGGACGACCTTCAGAAACTCAGGCGCGAATGCTCAGAAACTCGGAGGTTTGGGACAGGCGCTGCAGTTGCAGCTCCTGCCAGCGGTGGCCCGCTTCATCGATATGCACGGGGCCGAAAAAGGCGGGAGAGTGCTCGGGCGCAGGCTCGGTGCGCACGAATGCGTCGGCGCTGCGCAGGCCCTGCAGGCGGTCCACGAGCAGGGCCGCATTCACTTCCAGCGCGGCATTGAACGCCAGCAGGCTGGACTCGGCCAGCGCCGGTTCGCTGCGTGTCACGCCGTGGCCCAGCAGGCTGGCCAGGTCGATCACGCCGGCCAGGGTGCCGCGCAGGTTGGCAATGCCCAGGAACCAGGGCTTTGTATAGGGCACAGGCTGCACGCCGGCCCAGGGAAAGATCTCGCCGGACTGGCCCAGCGGCATCAGGTAGTTGCGCCCGCCGGCCTGGACGGCCAGCCAGGCCGCCACCTTGACGCCTTCGCTGCGTGCGGCCTGAAGGCGGCCAGCCAGACGGGACTGCAGATCGCGCAGTGCTTCACGGTTCGCCATGGGCAGCGCACCAGATCAGTTCAGCGCCGCGATCTTGGCCTGCAGCTCGTCTGCATCCACAGGCTTGGTGATGTAGTCCCGCGCACCCTGGCGCATGCCCCAGACCCGGTCGGTCTCCTGGTTCTTGCTGGTGCACATGATGATGGGCAGGTCGGCGTACAGCGGGTCGCGCGTGATGGCACGCGTCAGTTGAAAGCCGTTCTGGCCGGGCATGACCACGTCCATCAGGATCAGGTCGGGACGGTCTTCGGCCAGGCTGCGCATGGCCTCTTCGCCATTCTCGGCCGTGCGTACCTGCAGGCCCTGCTTTTGCAGCATGTCGGACAGAAACATCAGTTCGGTCTTGGAGTCGTCCACGACCAGGACTTTGCGGATGGGCATCAAAGTGCTCCTATGGTTTGCTTGCCGAACTGCTCCACGGCCTGCAGCAGCTGGTCTTTGGTGAAGGGTTTCGTGAGGTAGTCCTGGCAGCCCACCATGCGCCCGCGCGCCTTGTCGAATACGCCGTCCTTGGACGAGAGCATGACCACAGGCGTGTCAGCAAAGCGCGCGTTGCGCTTGATGATGGCGCAGGTCTGGTAGCCGTCCAGCTTGGGCATGAGGATGTCGCAGAAGATCAGCTGGGGCTGGTAGTCGTTGACCTTGGACAGTGCGTCGAAGCCGTCGTCGGCCAGGAGCACTTCGTGCCCGCCCTGCTTGAGGAAGATTTCTGCGCTGCGGCGGATGGTATTGCTGTCATCCACCACGAGTACGCGCAAGGGTGCGCCCGATGTCGTCACTGAGAAACCTCCCGGAAATGTATGAGTCGGCGCGGGTGGTCCCGCGCTCAGATTTCGACCATCTCAAAGTCTTCTTTACGTGCTCCGCACTCGGGACAGGCCCAGTTCATGGGCACGTCTTCCCAACGCGTCTGGGGTGCGATGCCATGCTCGGGGCAGCCTTGCGCCTCGTCATAGATCCACCCGCAGATCAAGCACATCCAAGTTTTGGGGTCGGTCACAGCTTAAAGGGCCTTCACATAGAATGCAACGATTGTATCTAGTCACAACCACCCGCCACGGCCTTCGCTGGCGGGGCGCACACTGGGCTGAGCCATGGCATTGAACCCCTCCAACTCCCCCAGCCCCGACACCGAGCCGATGGACGAAACCGCGCCCGTCTGCGTGCTGGTCTTCAACGCCAGCGACCCCAGCGGGGCGGGCGGCCTGTCGGCCGATATCGCCACCATCGCCTCGGTCGGCGGCCATCCGCTGCCCGTGGTCACGGGTGCCTACGCACGCGATTCGGCCAAGATCTTCGAGCATTTTCCCTTTGACGACGAGGCCGTGGCCGAGCAGGCGCGCGCCGTGCTGGAGGACATTCCCGTGTCCGCCATCAAGGTCGGTTTCGTGGGCAGCCCGGGCAACCTGGCAGCGATTGCCGAGATCGCCTCCGACTACCCCGACATCCCCATCGTCTGTTACATGCCCGACCTGTCGTGGTGGGAGGAAGACCCGCTCGACCAGTACATGGACGCCCTCAAGGAACTTGTTCTTCCGCAAACGTCTGTGTTGGTTGGAAGCCACAGTACGCTGTCGCGCTGGCTGCTGCCCGACTGGACCAACAGCCGCAGCCCCACGGCGCGCGACATCGCCATGGCGGCCGAGGCCCTGGAAGTGCCCTACGTGCTGGTCACCGGCATTCCCCTGCCCGACCAGTTCGTGGACAACGTGCTGGCCACGGCGCAGTCGGTGCTGGGCAACAGCAAGTACGAGATGTTCGACGCCACCTTCACCGGCTCGGGCGACACCCTGTCGGCCGCGCTGACGGCCCTGGTGGCCAGCGGCAACGACCTGGGGCTGGCCACGCAGGAGGCGCTGGAGTACCTGGACCGCAGCCTGGACAGCGGCTTTCGCCCCGGCATGGGCCACTACATCCCGGACCGCATGTTCTGGGCCCAGCCCGAGCCCGAGGATGAAGATGCCGAGGCCGCCGCCGAGCCCCTCGCCGAACTGGACCCCGACACCCAGGCCATCGAAGGCTTCGTGATGCCCCCTCATGACACCAAGCATTGAGGCAGGCCACCGCCTGAGCGGCTGCGCGGCCGGCACAGGCCCTTGGCTTGGCACCTCTGGCTTGTCCCCCGCACATGGCAGACTCCTGCACTATGACCACTGACCTGAATATTCCCCTGTTCGAACGCGCCAAGGCCGTGATCCCCGGCGGCGTGAATTCACCCGTGCGCGCCTTCAACGCCGTGGGCGGCACGCCGCGCTTCGTGCGCCGTGCCCAGGGCGCGCATTTCTGGGACGAGAACGCCCAGCAGTTCACCGACTACATCGGCTCCTGGGGTCC
This sequence comes from Delftia sp. CH05, assembly GCF_009827015.1. Lineage (NCBI taxonomy): Bacteria > Pseudomonadati > Pseudomonadota > Betaproteobacteria > Burkholderiales > Comamonadaceae > Delftia > Delftia sp. CH05. Next base: position 91,242 of record NZ_WUMG01000005.1, read on the forward strand.
GATGATCCTGGGCCACGGCCACCCCGAGGTGATGGCCGCCGTGCAGGCCGCCGCGCTGGAAGGCTTCTCCTTCGGCGCCCCCACGGAGCGCGAGGTCGTGCTGGCCGAGAAGATCCTCTCGCTCATGCCCTCCATGGACATGGTGCGCATGGTCAGCTCGGGCACCGAGGCCGGCATGAGCGCGCTGCGCCTGGCGCGCGGCTTCACGGGCCGCAACAAGATCATCAAGTTCAACGGCTGCTACCACGGCCATGCCGACGCCCTGCTGGTCAAGGCCGGCTCGGGCCTGGCGACGTTCGGCGCCTCCTCCTCGGCCGGCGTGCCGCAGGACGTGGTCAAGGACACCGTGGTGCTGGAATACAACGACGTGGGCCAGCTCGAGGAGGCCTTCGCCCAGTTCGGCGATCAGATCGCCTGCGTGATCATGGAGCCCATTGCCGGCAACATGAACTTCGTGCGCGCCAGCGTGCCCTTCACGCGCCGCATCCGCGAACTCACGCGCGAGCATGGCGCGCTGATGGTCTACGACGAGGTGATGACCGGCTTTCGCGTGGCCCTGGGCAGCGCCCAGAGCCTGTACGCCCAGCAGATCGAAGGCTTTGCGCCCGACATCACCGTGCTGGGCAAGGTCATCGGTGGCGGCATGCCCATGGCGGCCTTCGGCGCGCGCCGCGAGATCATGGAAAAGCTCTCGCCCCTGGGCCCGGTCTACCAGGCAGGCACCCTGTCGGGCAACCCCATTGCCACGGCCTGCGGCCTCAAGACGCTGGAGCTGATCAGCGAGCCCGGCTTCCACGACGCCCTGCACGCGAAGACCGGCCGCCTGATGGCCGGCTTCAAGGCCGAGGCCGACGCCGCCGGCGTGCCCTTCAGCGTGGACCACCAGGGCGGCCTGTTCGGCTTCTACCTGCTGCCCGAGCTGCCCAGCACCTGGGCCGAAGTCATGAAGACCGATGGCGCCCGCTTCAACCGCTTCTTCCACGGCATGCTGGAGCGCGGCCACTACTTCGCGCCCGCCCTGTACGAGGCCGGCTTCGTGAGCGCCGCGCACACGGACGAGGACATCGACAAGACCATCGAAGCCGCGCGCGAAGTGTTCAAGACGCTCTGACGCTGGCCCGTACCTGCCGATCGAGCCCGCCCTTGCGGACTCTTTTCACGTCAGGGCCGAAGAAAAGCCTGGCGCGCCTGTTCGACCTCATCGCGCACGGCACAGCCCTGCGCATGGTCGTTGACCAGGCCCATGGCCTGCATGAACGAGTAGACAGTCGTAGGCCCCACGAACTTCCAACCGAGCTTCTTCAGCTCCTTGGACAGCGCCCGGGACTCGGCCGTCTCGGACACGGGCCCGCCACCGGTCACGGGCTCCGGCGCATGGCGCCAGAAGAAGGCCGACAGCGAGCCTTGCGCCTCCACCATCTCCAGCGCCCGCTGCGCGTTGTTGATCACGGCCTCGATCTTGCCGCGATGCCGCACGATGCCCGCATCGCCCAGCAGCCGCAGCACGTCGTCCTCGGTGAAGCGCGCGACCTGGTGGAAGTCGAAGCCCGCAAAGGCCGCGCGGAAGTTCTCGCGCTTGTTGAGGATGGTCAGCCAGCTCAGGCCGGACTGGAAGCCTTCGAGGCTGAGTTTCTCGAACAGGCGCCGGTCGTCGGTGACGGGAAAGCCCCATTCACGGTCGTGGTAGGCCAGGTAGCTGTCCGTGGCCGCGCACCAGTGGCAGCGCGGCCGGCCGTCGGGGGCGGTGAACAGGCGGGACATGGTCAGGATTTCCCGGGTTCGGGAGAAGGGAGGGACAGCAGCCAGGCCGCCATCTGCAGGGATTGCGCCGTATCGATGTGCGGGTGGCGCGGCATGATGGCGCGGCCCCATTCGCCGGCCCCGCCCTCGCGGATCTTGCGCGCCAGGTAGTCGGCGGCATCTTCGCGGCCACGGTAGCGGCCGGCGATCTGCTGGAAGGACGGGCCCACATAGTTGCGCACCAGGCCGTGGCAGCGCAGGCAGTCATTGCCTTCCACCAGGGCCTTGCCGGCGGCCAGCTGCGCGTCGGCTGTCACGGCAGCTGCGGCCGGCGCCGTGGTGGCCCCGACAGCCGGCCCGCGCATGATGCGCCAGCCGATGTTGAAGACACCCAGCGCCACCAGCAGCATGAAGACCACGAGCGCCCAGCCCAGCCAGCGGGGCCGCTGGGGGGCGTCGTCGCCCTCGTCGTCTGCGCCAGGAGGCAGTTGGCCGGCCATCAGTGGCGGAAGTGGCGCACGCCGGTGAAGACCATGGCCACGCCGCGCTCGTTGGCGGCGTCAATGACTTCCTGGTCGCGCATGGAGCCGCCGGGCTGGGCCACGCAGGTGGCGCCTGCGTCAACGACCACGTCCAGGCCGTCGCGGAAGGGGAAGAAGGCATCGCTGGCCACGACCGTGCCCTGCAGGCTCAGCTTGGCGGCCTCGGCCTTGATGGAGGCGATGCGCGCCGAGTCCAGGCGGCTCATCTGGCCTGCGCCCACGCCCATGGTCATGCCGTTCTTGCAGAACACGATGGCATTGCTCTTGACGTACTTGGCGACCTTCCAGGCGAACAGCAGGTCCTGCAGTTCTTCGGGCGTAGGCTGCTTGACGGTGACGACCTTGAGGTCGGCCAGGGCCAGCTCATGGTTGTCGGCGGTCTGCAGCAGCAGGCCCGAGCCGACGCGCTTGGCGTCCACGGCGTTGCGGCCCTGGTCCCAGGCGCGCTCGCCGCCGGCCGGCAGGGCGATCTTCATGAGGCGCACATTGACCTTGGGCTTGAAGATTTCCAGCGCCTCGGCCGTGAAGTCGGGGGCCATCAGCACCTCGACGAATTGCTTGACCACGGCCTCGGCCGCCGCCTTGTCCACCGTGCGGTTGAAGGCGATGATGCCGCCGAAGGCGCTGGTGGGGTCGGTCTGGAAGGCCTTGGCATAGGCTTCGTGCGCGTCCTTGCCCACGGCCACGCCGCAGGGGTTGGCGTGCTTGACGATCACGCAGGCAGGCTGCTCGAAGCTCTTGACGCATTCCCAGGCGGCGTCGGCGTCGGCGATGTTGTTGTACGACAGCTCCTTGCCCTGCAGCTGCTCGCCCGTGACCAGAGAGCCGGGGGCCGGATACAGGTCGCGGTACAGGGCGGCCTGCTGGTGGCTGTTTTCGCCGTAGCGCAGGTCCTGCACCTTGGTGAAGTGGCCGTTGCTCTGGCCGGGGAAGGCGCTGCGCTCTGGCACGTAGGCTTCGGAGAGCTTGTCGTCCTCGAACTTCACGCTGGACAGGTAGTCGCTGATGGCGCCGTCGTACTGGGCAATGCGGTTGAAGGCGGCCACGGACAGCGCAAAGCGCAGCTTGTCGGAGAGCTTTCCATTGGCCTTGAGTTCGGCCAGCACGGCCTCGTACTGGCCGGCATCGGTGATCACGCCCACGTCGGCCCAGTTCTTGGCGGCAGAGCGCACCATGGCCGGGCCGCCGATGTCGATGTTCTCGATGGCGTCGGCCAGCGTGCAGCCGGCCGTGGCCACGGTGGCCTCGAAGGGGTAGAGGTTCACCACCAGCAGGTCGATGGTGTCGATGCCGTGCTCCTTGAGGGCCGCCATGTGGGCGGGCAGCTCGCGGCGCGCCAGCAGGCCGCCGTGGACCTTGGGGTGCAGGGTCTTGACGCGGCCGTCCAGCATCTCGGGGAACTGGGTGACTTCGGCGACCTCGGTCACGGGCAGGCCGGCCTCGGCCAGCAGCTTGGCGGTGCCGCCGGTGGACAGCAGCTTGATGCCCAGGGCGTGCAGGCCTTGGGCGAATTCGACAATACCGGTCTTGTCAGAGACGGAGAGCAGGGCGTTCATGGGCGTCGGTGCAGGGAGTTTGAAAAAAGGGGAATTCGTGCCGCTCAGAGCATGTCGTGCTCGAGCAGCTTCTTGCGCAGCGTGTTGCGGTTCAGGCCCAGCCAGTCGGCGGCGCGGGACTGGTTGTTGTCGGCCTGGCTCATCACCACTTCCAGCAGCGGCTTTTCGACCAGGTGGATCAGCATGTCGTACATGCCGTTGGGCTTTTCGCCGTCGAGATCGCGGAAGTACCCCTCCAGGCTTTCACGCACGCATTGTTCGATGTTCTGGTTGCTCATACTGTCATTCCTGCGGGCTCTGCGAATTCGGCGCTTGTGGCGCCGGCATCGATGGCGGCTGGTATCCGGTCCATCTGCGCGCCCAGGGCGTCCAGATAGTCGGCCACGGCCTGCCATTGCACCGCGCAGTCCTCGATGGTGTTGATGTGTTGTCTGAATGCCTCGCCGCCCGGCAGGCTGCGCAGGTACCAGGCGATGTGCTTGCGCGCACTGCGCACGCCGGTGCCTTCGCCGTACAGGCTGTAGTGGTCCTGCAGATGCTCCAGCAGCAGCCGGCGCAGCTCGGCCACCAGGGGCGGGGCCATGTGCTCGCCCGTGGCCAGGAAGTGCGCGATCTCGCGGAAGATCCATGGCCGGCCCTGGGCGGCGCGGCCGATCATCACGGCATCGGCGCCCGTGTAGGCGAGCACGTCGCGTGCCTTCTCGGGGCCGGTGATGTCGCCATTGGCCACCACGGGCACGCGCACCGCCGCCTTGACGGCAGCGATGGTGTCGTACTCGGCAAAACCCTTGTAACCCTGCTCGCGCGTGCGGCCGTGCACGGTGAGCATCTGTATGCCCACCTCCTCGAAGCGGCGGGCCAGCACCACGGCGTTCCTGTGCGCGTCGCACCAGCCGGTGCGCATCTTCAGCGTGACGGGCACGCCGTGCGGGGCGCAGGCCTCTACCACAGCCTGGGCAATCTCCACGGCCAGGGCCTCGTTCTGCATCAGGGCCGAGCCGGCCCATTTGTTGCAGACCTTCTTGGCCGGGCAGCCCATGTTGATGTCGATGATCTGGGCGCCGCGGTCCAGGTTGTAGCGCGCGGCCTCGGCCATCATCTCGGCGTCCGTGCCCGCGATCTGCACCGCGATGGGCCCGGGCTCGCCTTCATGATTGGCGCGGCGCGAGGTCTTGAGGCTGTTCCACAGGTCCTTGCGCGAAGTCACCATCTCGCTGACCGCATAGCCCGCGCCCAGGGCCTTGCACAGCTGGCGGAACGGCCGATCCGTCACCCCCGCCATGGGGGCGACGAACAGGCGGTTGGCCAGGGCATGGGGGCCTATGGACAGGGGAAGGGAGGACATCGGGAAAGCCGGAGAAAACGCGCGCGCCGATCACAAAACGGGCGGCAACAAAGGACCAAGATTGTACCTGCCCAAATTTTCAGCAGGGCTAAAACCGGGCCGTCAAGGCGGCCAAGCGGCGAAAACAAGACAGCGCAGCGGTTTCATGGTGTGGGAACGAAGGTGCGCACCTGGCCCGGAACGGCCTGCAGCCCGTAGGCGCCGAGCCGGCCCTGCCACCAGCGGCGGTTGAATTGCACGTCGGGAGAGACCTGGTCGTCGGGCATGGGGCGCAGGCCGACCTTCTGCAGCCCGGCTTTCTGCAGCCCAGCCTCAAGCCCCAGGTCCAGCGCCTCGCCGTCGGCCAGCGGGCCGCGCACCACGGCCATGGCCTTGCGCCCGTCGGTCACCCAGGCGTCCAGCACCAGGGCCGGGCGGGGCTCGGGACCGGCCAGGCTCACGCAGCCTTGCAGACGCGGCTCCAGGCCCAGAGGCTCCAGCTCGCGCTGCAGCTGCTCCAGCCTGTCGGCCACGGCCGGGTCCGGCAGGGTGCAGCCCTTGGCCTGCAGCGCCTTGCCCCAGGCCGAGGTCGGTGCGGCCTCCTGGGTCGGCGGCGCCTGGGCAGCGGCCTGTGCCACCACGGTGGTGTCTTTGCCTGGCGATGGCTGCAACGCGGCGCAGCCGGCCAGGCCGGCTGCTGCCATTCCCAATGCCGCCCATCCCGCCCATCCTGCAATCCGCCCTGTCTGCATGACGCCCCCTGTGCTTGTGGTTCCGGACCAGACCCCACGATAGCTTCAGGCCGACAAGGCGTCAGCCAGCGCAGACCTACACTTGGCAGCACCTATGGAAGTCTGGATGCATCAATTGCTGGGCTGGCTGGCGCTGCCGCAGTTCGGCCTCAGCACCGTGTTCATCGTGGCCCTGATCTCGGCCACGCTGCTGCCGCTGGGCTCGGAGCCTGCGGTGGTCGGCCTGCTCCAGCTCAATCCCGACCTGTTCTGGCAGACGGTTTTCGTGGCTACGGCCGGCAATACGCTGGGCGGGGCCATCAGCTGGTGGATGGGCCTGGGCGCGCACAAGGCCTGGCGCGCGGCACGCGAGCGGCGGCTGGCCGGACTGCCGCCTGAACGGGCCAAGCCGCCGCGCAATCTGTCACGCCACGAGCGCCGCGCCCGCGTCTGGCTGCGCCGCCTGGGCGCCAAGGCCTGCCTGCTGAGCTGGCTGCCCGTGGTGGGCGATCCGCTGTGCGCCGTGGCCGGCTGGCTGCGCCTGCCGTTCTGGCCCTGCGTGTTCTACATGGCCATCGGCAAGTTCCTGCGCTATGTGGTGATGACGGTGGTGCTGCTGCAGCTGCTGCCGGCCTCCTGGGCCAGCTGAGGCCGAAGCCCCCCACCGAAGCCCTCCCCTTTTTGCGATCTACGCCTGCGGCTCGCGCGCCCAGGGCGCCAGCGCGAAATGCGCGGCCAGGAAATCGATCAGCGCCTGCACGCGCGCCGGCCGGGCGCGCCCCGGCGGCGTGACGATGTGCAGGGCGATGGAGGGCACCTGCCAGTCGTCCATGCAGGTCTGCAGCGCACCCGATTGCAAATCTTCCCAGGCCAGGAATTCGGGCTGCAGGGCCAGGCCCAGCCCGGCGCGCAGGGCCGGCGCCAGGCCCTCGGCATTGTTCACGCGCATGGCCGTGGGCACGACCTGGGCGAACTCGCCGCGGCGCGCATGCACGAAGCGCCAGGCCTCGCCCAGGCGGCTGTGCACATAGCGCAGCGCCCGGTGCTGCGCCAGCTCGCGCGGATGGGTGGGGCGGCCGTGGCGCTCGAAGTATTCGGGTGATCCCACCAGCAGCAGGCGCACCGTGCACAGGCGCCGCGCCAGCAGGCTGGAGTCGGGCAGCGAGGAGATGCGCAGCGCGATGTCGAAGCCCTGGGCCACGACGTCGATCAGCTCGTCGCTGAAGTGCAGGTCCAGCGTGACTTCCGGGTGCTCGGCCATGAAGGCGGGCACGGCCGGCGCCAGGTGCGAGATGCCGAACGACATGGGCGCCGCAATGCGGATGGGGCCGCGCAGGCTCTTGGACTGCTCGCTGATCTCGGCCTCCACGGCCTCGCCCTCGGCCAGGATGCGCGCGGCCCGCTCCAGAGAGGCCTGGCCGCCGGCCGTCAGCGACATGCGCCGCGAGGTGCGGTGCAACAGGCTGGTCTTGAGCCGCGTCTCCAGCCGCGTGATGGCCTTGGAGATGGTGGGCTGGGAGACGCCCAGCTCGGCGGCGGCCTTGGCAAAGGAGCCCGTCTCGGCCACCTTGGCGAAGACGGCCCAGGCTTCGAGGTCAGGAAGTCTTGGCATGAAAGTTTTGGAATAGATGTCTTTGCATATTTTCTATTCTCTTCTTGATCGGCAAAACATAAAGTTCATCCATCGCAACACACAACGCAGCAGGAGAACACCATGATCGAACGCCGTCCCTTCCAAGCCCTTGGCGGTGCCAACCACGGCTGGCTCGATGCCAAGCACCACTTTTCCTTCGCCGGCTACCACGATCCGGCCCGCATGGGCTGGGGCGCGCTGCGGGTGTGGAACGACGACACCATCGCCGCCGGCACGGGCTTCCCGCCCCATGCCCACGCCAACATGGAAATCATCACCTATGTCCGTGAAGGCGCCATCACCCACCAGGACAGCCTGGGCAACAAGGGCCGCACCGAAGCGGGCGACGTGCAGGTAATGAGCGCGGGCACCGGCATCCGCCACTCGGAATACAACCAGGAAAAGGGCACGACGCGGATCTTCCAGATCTGGATCATGCCCGACGAGCGCGGCCAGCAGCCCCCGTCCTGGGGTGCCAAGCCCTTCCCCAAGGGCGAGCGCTCGGGCAGCTTCGTGGCCCTGGCCAGCGGCCTGCCCGGTGACGAGGACGCCCTGCCCATCCGCACCGCCGCCCGGGTGCTGGGCGCCACGCTCAAGGCCGGCGAGAGCACGGAGTACCGCATCGGCCGCGACCGCCTGGGCTACCTGGTGCCGGCCAGCGGCTCGGTGCAGATCGACGGCGTGACGCTCCAGGAGCGCGACGGCGCCGCCATCAGCGACGTCGAGACCCTGCGCGTCACGGCCCTGACCGACGCCGAGCTGGTGCTCGTCGACACGGCGCGCTGAAGCGCCCTTGCCGCCCCGGCTCCGGCCGGGGCCCACCTGCCCCAACTGTCTTTCCGAATTTCCGCTGTCCCTTCCTTCACCCAACCCACTGCCTCACAGGAGATCACCATGACCGACCGCAAGTACCTCGAAGTCCTGACCCCCGCCAACAGCCAGATCATCTTCATCGACCAGCAGCCCCAGATGGCCTTCGGCGTGCAGTCCATCGACCGCCAGGTGCTCAAGAACAATGTGGTGGGCCTGGCCAAGGCGGCCAAGGCCTTCGACATTCCCGCCACCATCACCACGGTGGAGACGGGCAGCTTCTCCGGCCACACCTATCCCGAACTGCTGGCCGTGTTCCCCGAGCACAGGCTGCTGGAGCGCAGCTCCATGAATTCCTGGGACGACCAGAACGTGCGGGATGCGCTGGCCGCCAACGCCGCCCAGGGCCGCAAGAAGATCGTGGTCTCCGGCCTGTGGACCGAGGTGTGCAACACCACCTTCGCCCTCTCGGCCCTGCATGACACGGACTACGAGATCTACATGGTGGCCGACGCCTCGGGCGGCACGTCGCTGGACGCCCACAACTACGCCATGGACCGCATGGTGCAGGCCGGCGTAGTGCCCGTGACCTGGCAGCAGGTGCTGCTGGAATGGCAGCGCGACTGGGCCCGCCGCGAGACCTATGACGCGGTGATGGACATCGTGCGCGAGCATTCCGGCGCCTACGGCATGGGCGTGGACTATGCCTACACCATGGTGCACAAGGCCGCCGAGCGCGTGCAGCATGGCGAGACCGTGGGCCCGAACCCCGCCAAGGCCTGAGCACCAGCGCCGCCGCCGGCCCGCCAAAGGAGTCTCGCCATGAAGCTCTATGCACTTTCCCTGGGGGCCGGCCTGCTGGTCGGCGTGGTCTACAGCCTGCTGCAGGTGCGCTCGCCCGCACCGCCGCTGGTAGCCCTGGTCGGCCTGCTGGGCATCCTGGCCGGCGAGCAGATCGTGCCCGTGGGCCGGCACCTGCTGCAGGGCATGGACCTGCGCAGCGCCTGCAGCAAGACGCAGGCCACCGAGCATGTGCTGGGCGAGTTGCCCGGTCGCAAGAGCACCGATGCCGATCGGCAGCACGGCTGACCTCTCCCCAAACCTTCAAGAAAACTGCACCATGACCACGCGCAGAAAAGTCCTGGGCTCCGCAGCCACCCTTGCCATGGGTGGACTGCTGGGTTGCACCACCAACGCTCGCCAAGGAGCCTCCATGTCCGATTCCACGCCCGAAGTCGTCTTCCACAACGGCCGCTTCACCACCCTGAACAAGGCCCAGCCCACGGCCACCGCCGTGGCCGTGAAGGACGGCCGGTTCATCGCCGTGGGCACGGACGCCGAGGTGCTGGCCCTGGCCGGCAGCGGCACGCGCCGCATCGATCTGCAGCGCCGCAGCGTGCTGCCCGGCCTGTTCGACAACCACACGCACGTGATCCGTGGCGGCCTGAACTTCAACCTGGAGCTGCGCTGGGACGGCGTGCGCTCGCTGGCCGATGCGCTGGACATGCTCAAGCGCCAGGTGGCCAACACGCCCACGCCGCAGTGGGTGCGCGTGGTCGGCGGTTTCACCGAACACCAGTTCGTGGAAAAGCGCCTGCCCACCATCGAGGAGATCAACGCCATCGCGCCCGACACGCCGGTGTTCCTGCTGCACCTGTATGACCGCGCCCTGCTCAACGCGGCCGCCCTGCGCGCCGTGGGCTACACCCGCGACACGCCCGAGCCCGCAGGCGGCGAGATCACGCGCGATGCCAACGGCAACCCCACGGGCCTGCTGCTGGCCAAGCCCAACGCCACCATCCTCTATGCCACGCTGGCCAAGGGTCCCAAGCTGCCGCTGGACTACCAGGTCAACTCCACGCGCCACTTCATGCGCGAACTCAACCGCCTGGGCGTGACCGGCGTCATCGATGCGGGCGGCGGCTTCCAGAACTACCCCGACGACTACGAGGTGATCCAGAAGCTCAGCGAGGCCAACCAGATCACCGTGCGCCTGGCCTACAACCTGTTCACGCAAAAGCCCAAGGAGGAGAAGGCCGACTTCCTCAACTGGACGCAGAGCGTGAAATACAAGCAGGGCAACGACTATTTCCGCCACAACGGCGCGGGCGAGATGCTGGTGTACTCGGCCGCCGACTTCGAGGACTTCCGCCAGCCGCGCCCCGACATGCCGCCCAGCATGGAGGGCGACCTGGAGGAAGTGGTGCGCGTGCTGGTGCAGAACCAATGGCCGTGGCGCCTGCACGCCACCTACGACGAGACCATCTCGCGCGCGCTCGATGTCTTCGAGAAGGTGCACCGCGACACGCCCATCGACGGCCTGAACTGGTTCTTCGACCATGCCGAGACCATTTCGGACAAGTCCATCGACCGCATTGCGGCCCTGGGCGGCGGCGTGGCCGTGCAGCACCGCATGGCCTACCAGGGCGAATATTTCACCGAACGCTACGGCGCACGCGCCACCGAGGCCACGCCGCCCGTCAAGAAGATCCTGGAGCGCGGCGTGAAGACCTCGGCCGGCACGGACGCCACGCGCGTGGCCTCCTACAACCCCTGGGTGTCGCTGTCGTGGATGGTGACGGGCAAGACCGTGGGCGGCCTGCAGATGTACCCCCAGCGCAACCTGCTGGACCGCGAGACCGCGTTGCGCATGTGGACCGAGAACGTGGCCTGGTTCTCCAACGAGGAAGGCCTGCGCGGCCGCATCCAGGTGGGCCAGCTGGCCGACATGATCGTGCCCAGCAAGGACTATTTCGCCGTGCCCGAGGACGAGATCTCCTTCCTCACCTCCGACCTCACCGTGGTGGGCGGCCGCGTGGTCTATGGCGCAGGCCCCTTCCAGCAGCATGACGACAACCCGCTGCCGCCGGCCATGCCCGACTGGTCGCCCGTGCGGCGCTTCGGCGGCTACGGCGCCTGGGGCGAGCCCGAGGGCGCGGGCAGGAACTCGCTCAACCCCGCGCGCTACCGCAGCCTGGCGGCGGCCTGCGGCTGCGGCACCAGCTGCGGCATGCACGGCCACCGCCATGCCGACGCCTGGGCATCGAACGTGCCGACCTCGGACCCCCGAAGCTTCTTCGGCGCGCTGGGCTGCTCCTGCTGGATGGCCTGAGGAGCAAGGCCATGTCCATCGATTCCAAGCCGTCTGCCCCAGCTGTTGCCGGCAGTTCCTCCGGCAGCTTCGCGCCGCTGCGACAGCCCGTGTTCGCGGTGCTGTGGGCGGCCACGGTGCTGGGCAATATCGGCAGCTTCATGCGCGATGTGGCCAGCTCCTGGATGGTGACCGAGCTGTCGGCCAGCCCGGCCGCCGTGGCCCTGATCCAGACGGCGGCCACGCTGCCCATCTTCCTGCTGGCGATTCCGGCAGGCGTGCTGTCGGACATCCTGGACCGCCGGCGTTTCCTGATCGGCATCCAGATCCTGCTGGCCGCCGTCAGCGCCAGCCTGCTGCTGCTGGCCCGCACCAACACGCTGACCGTGGAGTACCTGGTGGCGCTGACCTTCGTGGGCGGCATAGGCGCGGCGCTGATGGGGCCGACCTGGCAGTCCATCGTGCCCGAGCTGGTGCCGCGCAGCGACCTCAAGAACGCGGTGGCGCTGAACTCGCTGGGCATCAACATCGCACGCGCCCTGGGCCCTGCGGCCGGCGGCCTGCTGCTGGCCAGCTTCGGCGCGGCGGCGGCCTACGGTGCGGACGTGGTCAGCTACGTGTTCGTGATCGCCGCGCTGGTCTGGTGGAAGCGCCCCAAGGCCGAGGCATCGGCCCTGAACGAGCAGTTCTTCGGCGCCTTTCGCGCTGGCCTGCGCTATGCCCGCTCCAGCCGCGAGCTGCATGTGGTGCTGCTGCGCGCCGCCGTGTTCTTCCTGTTCGCCAGCTCGGTCTGGGCCCTGCTGCCGCTGGTGGCGCGGCGCATGCTGGGCGGCTCGGCAGGCTTTTACGGCGTGATGCTGGGCGCCGTGGGCGCAGGCGCCATCCTGGGCGCGCTGGTGCTGCCGCGCCTGCGCAAAAGGCTGGATGCCGATGGCCTGGTGCTCCTGTCCTCCGTGCTCAGCGCCGCCGTGATGGCCGCGCTGTCCACGGCGCCGCCGCAATGGGCCGCCGTGCTGCTGATGCTGGTGCTGGGCCTGGGCTGGATCATTGCGCTGACCACGCTCAACGGCGTGGCCCAGGCGGTGCTGCCCAACTGGGTGCGCGGCCGCGGGCTGGCCATCTACCTGATGGTGTTCAACGGCGCCATGGCGGGCGGCAGCCTGGCCTGGGGGCTGTTTGCACAGGGCGTGGGCATTCCCACGGCGCTGCTGATCGGCGCGGCGGGCCTGGTGGCCATCTCGCTGGTGTTCCACCGCATCAAGCTGCCCACGGGCGAGGCGGACCTGCAGGCCTCCAACCACTGGCCCGAGCCGCTGCTGGCCGAACCGGTGGGCCATGACCGTGGCCCGGTGATGATCCAGGTGGAGTACCAGGTGCGCCGCCAGGACCTGCCGGCCTTCATCGAGGCCATGCAGCATGTGGCACGCGAACGCCGCCGCGATGGCGCCTATGCCTGGGGCATCGCCGAGCACACGGGCGAGCCGGGCCGGGTGATCGAGTGGTTCCTGGTGGAGTCCTGGGCCGAGCATCTGCGCCAGCACCAGCGCGTGTCCAAGGCCGATGCCGATCTGCAGGCCCAGGCGCTGCGCTTTCATATCGGCCCCGAGCGGCCCGTGGTCCACCACTTCCTGGCGCTGGATGCCGCCAGTGCTGCCAGTGCCGCCAGCGGGCCTGCGCAGGCACCGGCGCACGGCCACGCCCACTGAAGCGTTGCGGCAGGCCTGCCCTGGCCTGCGCCCGGCCTGCGCCCGGCCTGCCAGGACACCTCAGCGGATATCCAGCCGCTCCAGCGCACGCACCAGGTCGGCCAGCGTGCGCACCTGCATCTTGCGCATGGCCTGGCTGCGGCGCACCTTGACCGTGATTTCGCTCACGCCCAGGTCTGCCGCGATCTGCTTGTTCAGCAGGCCGCGCACCACGCCCACGACCACTTCCTGCTCGCCGGGCGACAGCGACTGCCAGCAGGCGTGCAGCGCCTGTTGGCCGGCGTCCAGCGCACGGCGCTGGCGGTCCAGGGCAATGCCCTGCTGGATGGCGTCGAGCAGGTCCTGGTCGCGGAAGGGCTTGGTCAGGAACTCGATGGCGCCGGTCTTCATGGCCTCCACGCTCATGGGAATGTCGCCATGGCCGGTGATGAAGATGGTGGGCAGCTTCAGGCCCAGCTCCAGCATCTGGCGCCGGAAGTCCATGCCGCTTTGCCCCGGCATGCGGATGTCCAGCACCAGGCAGGCCGGCCCCTGCGGCGGCTGCCGCTGCCAGTGGTCCAGAAACTCGCGCGTGGCGCCGAAGGCGCGCACGCACAGGCCCACCGATGCCAGCAGGTCCTCGATGGCTGCGCGCACCGAGGGGTCGTCATCGACGATGTAGACCAGTGCCTCGGCTTCGGCGGTGGAGGGTTCAGCCATGGCGCAATCCCGTGGAAGGCCTGGCGCCCGTGGCCGGGGCGCAGGCGATGGTGACGTGAAAAGCCGTGCCCCCGCGCCCGTCCTCGCGGTCCGTGGCCCAGATGCGGCCGCCGTTGGCCTCGGCCATGTGGCGGCAGATGTTCAGGCCCAGGCCCATGCCGTCGGGCTTGGTGGTCCAGAAGGCGTCGAACAGGTGGGTGCGGGCCAGGGGCGACAGGCCTTCGCCCGCATCGGCCACGGTCAGCACCAGCTGCTGGCCCAGGGCCTGCGTGGCGATGGCGAGGCGCCGCTGCGCGGCCGGTGTGTGCTGCATGGCGTCCATGGCATTGAGCAGCAGGTTGGCCAGCACCTGCTGGATCTGCACGCGGTCGGCCCAGGCCGGCTGCAGCGCGGTCGCCAGCTGCAGGTCCAGGGCCACGCCGCGCCGGTCCAGCTCTGCGACGGACAGGCGGGCCATTTCGCGCACGGCCTCGTTGAGGTCGAAGGACTGCCGGCTGGGTGCGTCTCCGCGTGCCATGCTGCGGATGCGTGCGATGACATCGCTGGCGCGCTGCGCATCGCCCAGGATGCGCTCCAGCGCCTGGCCGGCCTTGGCGAGGTTGGGCGGCTCCTGGGCCAGCCAGCGCTGGCAGGCGTTGCCGCTGGTGACGATGGCCGCCAGCGGCTGGTTGACCTCATGGGCGATGGAGGCCGTCAACTGCCCCAGGCTGGTGGTCTGGGTGATGCGCAGCAGCTGGGTGCGCGCCGCATGGGCCGCGTTCTGGGCCGCCACCATCTTCAGGCCCAGATAGGCCGTGATGGCAATGGCCAGGATGCTGATCACCATGTTGATCAGTCCGGTGCGATAGGCACCGGCAGGCGTGAGCGCAAAGCTGGCCAGGGTCAGCACGATGCACAGCGCCGTGAGGCCGATGACCACGCGCGGGCTGAACCAGCGCACCGCCACCAGGATGATGGCGGTGTGGAACACGGCGGCCGCCACGGCGTAGTCGGTCAGCGTGTCCAGCGCGAAGATCGCGGCCATGGCGACGCCCATGGCCGCCAGGATCAGGGCCCGGGGCCAATGGGGAAAGCGGCGCAGAGCGGTGGTCATGGCGTGCAGGGCTGCGATGAGGGCGTGTCGATTGTGTCCCAAGATGCCCTGCCCTCCCGCGCTCAAAGCGCGGGCCGGCGGCCCACGCTCAGTTGGAGCTCCACGGTGGCCTTGGCCAGCTCGGTCTCGGCCTCCAGCGATCCCAGGTAGGCCTCGTCGGCCGAGCGCTGGGCGGACAGCAGCTCCAGCAGCGAAGCCTCGCCATGCCGGTAGGACAGGCGTATGCCTTCGAGCACGCGCTGCGCATCGCGCAGCACGCCGTCGCGGTAGCGCTGCACGTTCTCGCGCGCGGCGCTCAGGCGAAAGCGGGCGGCGCGCACATCGGCCTCGGCCCGGTTCTGGGCCTGCTGCAGGGCCAGCATGGCCTGGGTGACGGCCGCCTCGGCCTGCACCAGGTCGCCCCGGTCCAGGCGCGACAGCGGCAGCGGCACGCTGACCGAGACCGACAGCGTGCGCGAGCGCCCGCCGCCATCGAAGGGATTGCCCTGGGCGTCCGTGCCACCGGCCGTGGCGGGCACGGCGGCCATGCCCACGGCCAGCGTGGGATTGACCCAGCGGTTGGCCCGGGCCAGGCCCGCGTTGTCGCGCGCATGCTCCAGCGCCGCCTGGGCGATGCGCACCTCGGCGCGCGACTGCAGGGCCTGGGCGACCAGGGCGTCGGCGTCCTCCAGTCCCGAGTCTTCGGCCAATTCCATGAAGCCGCATTGCAGCGTGTCGCTGGCAAAGACTTCGGACAGGCGGCGCCCCAGCGGGACGGACAGCGCCAGCCGTGCGGTCTGCGCCTCGGCGCGCGCCTGCACCACCTCGGCCTGGAAGCGGTCGCGCTCCACGCGCGACTGCAGCCATTCCACGCCGCCGATGTCGCCGGCCTTGCGCCGCAGCTCGTTGGCCTGCACCACATCGTCCAGCGCCTTCAGGGTCTGCTGCTTGCGCTCCAGCGCCAGCGAGTCGCGGCAGGCCTGGGTGTAGTCCTGGGCGGCATCGGAGAACAGCTGGCTGCGCACGCCTTCAAGGCCGGCCTCGGACAGGCGCACCTGGCTGCGTGCGGACTGAATGCGCGCGGCGCGCTTGCCGCCCGTCTCCAGCTCCATGCTGATCTCGTAGTTGCGCGTGGTGGGCCGGGGCTGGCCGGTGCGCACCTGCTCGCGCGAGGCGCCCAGCGTGAGGCTGGGGTCGGGGCGTATGCCGGCGATGCCGATGCCGGCACGCGCGGATTCCACGCCCTGCTCCTCCGAGCGCAGCAGGGGGCTGTGCTGCTCCACGGCGTTGAGGTAGTCGGAAAAGCGCAGGCCAGCGGACGGCGCCGTCTGCGCCTGGGCTGCGGCGCCAAGGCACAGCAGCAGGGCCAGGGCCTGCCTGGGGAAGAAAGGGGTCGTTTGCATGGCGACTCGCATCAATGGGGTTGGCTCGTTGCGGTGCGATGCCCGCCCTCGTGCTCGGCGGCATCCGGATCGCCGCTCTCACCGCGTTCAGCGGCGCGGCGCTGGCGGCGCTCGGCCGCGCGGACGGCACGGGCCTCGATCACGTAGTAGAGGTTGGGCAGCAGCAGCAGGGTCAGCAAGGTGGCGCTGAACAGGCCGCAGACCACGACGGTGGCCAGGGGCCGCTGCACGTCGCTGCCCAGGCCCGTGGCCAGCATGGCCGGCGTGAGGCCGAAGGCGGCGACGGTGGCCGTCATCAGCACGGGGCGCATGCGGCTGGAGGCGCCTTCGAGCACGGCTTCGCGCAGGCCCAGGCCGTCCTCGCGGCGCAGCCGGTTGATCTGCGAGACCATGAGCACGCCCGAGAGCACGGCCACGCCGAACAGCGCGATGAAGCCCACGGCGCTGGAGACGTTGAGCGTCATGCCGCGCAGGTGCAGGCCCGCAAAGCCGCCGATCATGGCCAGCGGCACCACGCCCAGCACCAGCAGCGGCTGGCGCAGGTTGCCGAACTCGCCGAACAGCAGCACCAGCATGATGCCCAGCGTCAGCGGCAGGATCATGAGCAGCCGCGCCTCGGCACGCTGCAGGTTCTCGAACTGGCCGCCCCACTCGATGTGCAGCTTCTGGCGGTCGTAGTCCAGGTGCTGGTCGATGGCGGTGTGCGCATCCTTGAGGAAGCCCGCCAGGTCGCGGCCACGCACATTGAGCTTGACGAGGATGTGGCGCTCCCCGCCCTCGCGCACGATGACGCTCTGGCCCACGGTGGTGGTGATGCGCGCCACGTCGGCCAGCGGCACCTGGGCGCCATTGGCGGCCGACAGGCGCAGCGCGCCGATGGCCTCGGGGCTGCTGCGCGTGTCGGGCGTGAAGCGCACGGCCATGTCGTAGCTGCGCTCGCCCACGTACAGCTGGCCGATGGAGGCCCCGCCCACGCCGGTGGAGATGAGCTGCGCCACCTCGGAGGCATTGATGCCGTAGCGCGCGGCAGCGGCGCGGTCCAGCGCAATGCGCAGGTTGGGCAGCGGCGGCTCCACGTCCACGGCCACATCGGCCGCGCCGGGCACTTTCTCCAGCACGGCCACCAGGGCATCGGCCACGCGCCGGTCTTCGGCCAGGTCCTGGCCGAAGACCTTCACCGTGAGGTCGCTGTGCGCGCCCGACAGCTTGTCCTGCACGCCGTCGATCATGGGCTGCATGAAGCCCACGGAGTAGCCGGGCAACTGGTCGAAGCGCGCGGCCATCTTCGCGATCAGTTGCTGCTTGGTCAGGCCCGACTTCCATTCGCCATAGGGATGCAGGCCCACGCTGGCCTCGATGTGCGAGGGCGTCCAGTAGTCGGTGCCGTCATCGTTGCGCCCGGTCTGGGTGACGATGTAGGAGACCTCGGGGAACTCCAGCGCGGCGCTGCGCAGCGCGTCGGCCATGTCGCGCGCCTTGTCCAGCGTGATGCCGGGCGGCATCTGCACCTGCAGCCAGATGGAGCCTTCGTCCAGGTACGGCAGGAAGTCGCGGCCCATGGTGCCGGCCAGCACGCCCAGCGCCAGCAGCGAGGCCGCCACGGCCCCCGCCAGCCAGCGCACGCGGCCCACGGCCGCGCCCAGGAAGCGGTCATAGCCCACGCCCAGCCGGTGCAGCACGGGGTTGTGGAAGATCCTGCGCGGCCTGCGGAAGGCCAGCCAGGCCAGGGCCGGCGTGAGCAGCAGGGCCACGGCCAGCGCCCCCACCAGGGCCGCGCCCACGGCGCTGGCCATGGGCGAGAACAGCTTGTACTCGATGCGCTCGAAGGCGAACAGCGGCAGGTAGGCGGCCGCGATCACGCACATGCCGAAGAAGATGGGCCGCGCCACCTGCAGCGTGGCCGTGATGGCGTCCCTGGGCGTGAGCGGCCGGTTCTGGTCGGCCTCGCGGCGCCGCAGGATGTTCTCGACCACGACCACGGCGCCGTCCACCAGGATGCCGAAGTCGATGGCGCCCAGCGACAGCAGGTTGGCCGGAATCTTCGCGTGGTGCATGAAGATGAAGGCCAGCAGCAGCGCCATGGGAATGGTCAGCGCCACGATCAGCGCCGCGCGCGGGCTGCCCAGAAAGACCAGCAGCACCAGGGTGACGACGATCAGGCCTTCGGCCAGGGTCTTGCCCACGGTGTGGGTGGTGCGCTCGATCAGCGTGGTGCGGTCCAGGTAGGGCACGACCTTCACGTCGGGCGGCAGCAGCTTGCCGTTGAGCTCCTCCACGGCGGCATGGATGCCCTCCAGCGCCTGCGAGGGGTTGGAGCCCTTGAGCAGCAGCACGATGCCCTGCAGGGTGTCGGAGTTGCCGTCCTTGCCCAGGATGCCGCGCCGCTCCACGTTGCCGTAGGTCAGCCGCCCCAGGTCCTTGACCAGCACGGGCGTGCCGCTGTCCGTGGTCTTGACGACCACGTTGCCCATGTCGTCCAGCGAGCCCAGCAGGCCCACGCCGCGCACCACATAGGAGACATCGCCCCGGTCGATGACGCTGCCGCCGCCGCTGGCGTTGTTGGCATTGATGGCCTCGACCACCTGGGACAGCGCCAGCCCGTACTGCAGCAGCCGCGCCGGGTCCAGCTCCAGCATGAACTGCGTGGTCAGGCCGCCGAAGTTGGTCACGTCCACCACGGACTGGGCCTTCTTCAGGCGCGGGATCACCACCCACTGCTGCAGCTCGGACAGCTCGCGCAGGCTGCGCACGGGGCTTTCCAGCGTGTAGCGGTAGACCTCGCCCGTGGGCGAGCTGTAGGGGTCCAGCCCGGCGCGGGCACCATAGGGCAGCGTGACCTCGTCGATGCGCTCCTTCAGGCGCTGGCGCGCCCAGTAGCCGTCCACGCCGTCCTCGAAGACCACGGTGATCAGCGACAGCGCGAACAGGCTGCGCGAGCGCAGCACGTGCATGCCGGGCGTGGCCAGCAGGGCGCGCTCCAGCGGGATGGTGATCTGCTGCTCTATCTCCTCGGCCGCAAGGCCTGGCACCTGGGTGACGATCTGCGAGGTCACGTCGGCAATGTCGGGATAGGCCTCCAGCGGCAGCTGCTTCCAGCTGAACACGCCATACAGGGCCGCGAAGCAAAAGACCAGCCACACCACGCCGCGGCGCGAAAAGCCGATGTTGACGATGCGCTCGATCATTGCAGCAGCACTCCCCCGTTGACCACCACGCGCTCGCCGGCCGCCAGGCCCGAGAGGATCTCGGCCTGGCCGTCCTGCTGCGCGCCGACCTGCACGTCGCGCGGCTCGAAGCGCCAGCCGCCCTTGTCCACGAAGACGCGCGTGCTGACCTGGCCCTGCAGCAGGGCCGCGGCCGGCACCATCACGGCCTGGCGCGCCGGGGCGTCGAAGCCCACGCGCGCAAACATGCCGGGGCGCAGCCGCCCTTCGGGGTTGTCCACGGCCACGCGCACCTTGACGCTGCGCGTGGCGGTGTCCACCAGCTCGCCCACGTACTGCACGCGGCCCTGCAGCTGCAGGTCAGGATAGGCGGCCAGCGCGATGTGGGCCTGCTGGCCCACGTCCACATGGGCCAGGTCGCGCTCGCTGACGCTGGCGCTGAGCCAGACCTTGCGCAGGTCGGCCACGGTCATGACGGAGGCATTCACATCGTTCCAGTAGCCGCCCTGCGAGCCTGCCATCTCGACCACGCGCCCGCTGATGGGCGACTTGACCACGTAGCTGCCGCGCGAGCCTTCCTGCACGGCCGCACCCAGCTGGGACAGATGATCGGAGGCGGCGCGCGCATCGGCACCTGCTGCGGCCAGCGCCTGCTGCGCTGCCTCGTAGTCCTTGCGCGCGGCGATCTCGGCATCGAACAGCAGCTTCTGGCGGTCGAATTCCTGGCGCGCGTGCAGCAGCGCGGCCTGGGCCTTGGCGTGCTCGGCACGCACGCTGGAGATCTCGGAGGAGTCCATGGTGATCAGCGCATCGCCGGCCTTCACCGCATCGCCCAGCTGGTGGTGCAGGCGCACCAGGCGGCCCGCCACGGGCGGCGTGATGCGGACCAGCTTTTCAGGCTCGGCCTCGATGGTGGCGGGGGCCGACAGGCGGGTCTGCAGCGGCTGCAGGGCGATCTCGGCCACCTGCAGGCGCTCGCGCAGCGGCGAGCCTTCGGGCACCACGATGAGGTTGCCTTCGCGGCGCACGGGAGCCGGCTGCGGAGCGGTGGTGGCTGCATGCGTGGCTGCCGTGGGCTCGGCCGGGCCGTTGCAGGCGGCCATGGCCACGCTGATCAGCAGCCCGCCCACAGGCCAGGCGGCCGCCAGCAAGGGATGGCGCTGGTGCAGGCCATGGGGTCGGCCATGTGGTTGGCCATGGGGTCGGCCTGGTCGTTCAGAAGCGAGAAAGCGGGTCATCCTGAGGTCTCCGGGTGCCACGGACCCGCGCAGACCTCTCGCCCCTTCAGGCGATCACAGGCCTCCGCCCAGGTCCGGGCAGATTAAGAAATGGAAGAAGGGAAAGACGGAAAGGGGCGGCGCGGCAGCGCCTGGCAGGATCGGGATCGGAATCAGGATCGGGGTCCATGGGGTACTCCTTTGCGTGTGGGTGGCGCAGTCCCCGCGCAGGCCGGGAGCCCTGTTTGCTGCAGTGCAATATGTGCCCGGAATTATCAAAGGCGAAAGTGCCTGCGGCCAGCCTTTGTTGGGAAGGCTGGCCTGTTCATTGGTGGATGCGGGATATACCTTCGTATAGAAGATGGCCGGCACAAGGGCCCCTCGGCCTGGCCCGGCACAGCCCGGCCCGGAAAGCAAAAAGCCGCCAGCGCGGAGCGGGCGGCTTGCGGGCGATGGCCTGCGGGAAAGCTCAGTCCACTTTCAGGCCGATGGCTTTCACCAGTTCGCCAAAGCGCTCGCGCTCGGTGGCGTGGTGGTCGATGAAGGCCTTGCGGCTCAGGGGCGCGGGCGTGGCGCCCAGGGTGAGGATGACGTCATTGACGTTCTTTTGCTCCAGCGCCTTGGCCACGGCAGTGCGAACGGCCTCGATCACCGACTCGGGCGTGCCCGTGGGCGCGTAGATGCCGAACAGCGTGTCCGCATCAAAGCCCGGCAGGCCGCTTTCGGCCAGCGTGGGCACGTTGGGGTACTGCGGCGAGCGGTGCGGGCTGCCGATGGCCAGCAGGCGCAGCTTGCCCGCCTCGACCTGCTTGAGGCCCGGACCCGGGTCGAACCAGAACTGCAGCTGCCCGCTGAGCACGTCGCTGAGCGCCGGGCCCGCGCCCTTGTAGGGGGCGTGCACGGCATCGACGCCGGCCATCCGCTTGAACATCTCGCCTGCCAAATGCGGCGAGCTGCCCTGGCCCGGCGAGCCGTAGGACAGCTTGCCGGGGTTGGCCTTCAGGTGCTTGATGAACTCGGCCACGTTGGTGGCGGGCACGGCGGGATTGGTCTCCAGGAACACATGCACGCGCGCCACGGCAGCCACGGGCGTCAAGTCCTTTTCGGGATTGAAGGCCAGCTTGCTGTAGATCATCGGGTTGATGGTGATGGCCCCGCCCGAGCTGAGCAGCAGCGTGTAGCCATCCTTGGGCGCGCGCACGGTTTCGCTGATGCCGATGTTGCCGCCCGCGCCGGGCTTGTTGTCCACCACCACCGACTGGCCCAGCACCTGGGACATGGTGGGCGTGATGGCGCGCGCCAGCACATCGGCCGCGCCGCCGGGCGCGAAGTTCACCACCAGGCGCACGGGGCGCTCGGGCCATTTGTCGCCGGCCTTCTGCGCCAGCGCAGGGACCGAGGCCGTCGCGCCCAGCAGGGCCAGCAGGCCCAGGCGGCGCCAGCGGCTGAAGGGATTTGTCTTGTGCATGAGCTATGTCTCCTTGGGTTATGAGTTCTTGAAAACGGTGAGGGCGCCTGAAGCAGCAGCGGCGCTACGGTCAATCCAGCCGTATGCCCGCCGACTCGATGACCTGGCCCCAGCGCCGGCTTTCGCTGCGCCAGTAGTCACGCATCTGGGCGGGCGTGCCGGGCAGCGGCTCCAGCGACAGCGCCTCGAAGCGCGCCAGCACGGCAGGCGAGCGCAGCGCCTGCTGCAGCGCCACGGACCAGGCCTGTACGGTGGCGTCGTCCGTGCCTGCGGGTGCGACCAGGCCCTGCCATGCATGGGCCTCGAAATCCTTGACGCCCTGCTCGGCCAGCGTGGGCACGCCCGGGTGGCTCTTGAGACGCTCGGCGCTGGCCACGCCGATGACGCGCAGCTTGCCCGCCGCAATGTGCTGGGCCGCCGCCGCGCTGTCGGCCAGCATGAAGGGGATCTGGCCGCCGATCACATCGATCAGGGCCGGCCCCGCGCCACGATAGGGCACATGGGACATCTTCACGCCCAGGCGCTGGGCCAGCAGTTCGGTGGCCAGGTGGTGGGGCGTGCCCAGGCCCGGGCTGCCATAGCTGACGGGGCCGGGCTGGGCCTTCACCCACTGCGTGAACTCCTGCAGGTTGTGCACCGGCAACGGGTTGCCGACCACGAGGAACAGCGGAAAGCGCGCCAGCAGGCCGATGGGCACGAAGTCCTTCTCGGCGTTGTAGGCCAGCTTGCGAAACAGGTGGGGGTTGGCCGCCAGCGTGGCGAAGTCGGCCGTGAAGACCAGGCTGCCCAGTTCGCGCGTGCGCGCCGCGTATTCGGCGGCGATGTTGGTGCCTGCACCGGGCTTGTTCATGACGACCACGGTGCGGCCCAGGGCTTTGCCCCAGACTTCGGCCACGCCGCGCGCCACGGCGTCCGAGCCGCCGCCTGCGGCAAAGCCCACCACCCATTCGATGGGCTTGCCGGTCTGGGCGTGTGCCGTGCCCATGCCCAGCAGGGGCGGGGCGCCTATGGCCAGTGCGGCCTTGAGTGCTTGTCTGCGCAGCATCTTGTCTCCTTCTTGTAGTGGCTCGTTTTGCCTTGAGCGCGTTCAGCGCGGTGCGACGGAGCCCGCGTTCTCGGACAGGCTGACCAGTGCATGCAGCGTGCGCGTCACGGGCACGGCAATGCCCAGGCGGTCGGCCACCTTAAGCACGGCACCGTGGATGGCGCCCGTCTCGGTGGCACGGCCGGCCAGCAGGTCCTGCAGCATCGAGGGCTGGTGGCCCCGGTGATGGTCCAGCGCATCGCGCACGGCCGCGCCCACGCGCTCGGCGCTGGCGGCGACGCCATGGGCATGGGCGACGGACAGCACCTCGTCCAGCACGCGCTGCAGCAGGGCCTCGCCCTGCGGATTGGCCAGTCCGTCCACGGTCTGGCGCGTCACGGCGCACACGCCGTTGAAGGCGGCATTGAAGGCCAGCTTCTCCCAGATGGCCTCCTGCACCTGCGGGTCGATGCTGCAATGCATGCCTGCGCGGTTGAGGTCTTCCGCCAGCAGGTCGAAGACCGCGCTGCGCTGGCCATCGCAAGGCATGAAGCGGATACCGCCCTGCCCCATGGAGCTGACCTCGCCCGGCGACATCACGCGCGCAGGCCAGGTGGTCACGCCCACGGCGATGCGCTCGGCCGGCACCCGCTCGCGCAGCACATCGGCGTGGCCTATGCCGTTTTGCAGGCTCAGGAAATGCGTGTCCGGCCCGATGAGATGGGCAATGCCCTGCAGTGCAGCGCGCGTATGGGCCGACTTGGTGAAGACCAGCCACAGCGCGGGCCCTGCCGTGAGCTGCTCGGCCCGCGCGGCCTGCACGCGGGTCTGCAGCAGCCCCTCATCGGTGTGGCAGCGCGCGCCATCGCGGTTCAGGGCCTGCAGCAGTTCGTCGTTCACATCGACCAGGGTCACATCCAGGCCGACGTTGGCCAATCGTGCGGCGAACAAGGTGCCCATGGCGCCTGCGCCGAGGATGCCTATGCTTCTTGTGTTTTCCATTGCCGTGTCTCCTGCAGGGGGCTTCGCCTCAGGCGACTTCGACCTCGACCACGATGGGCTTGGGATGGGCCAGCGCGCGCGCCAGCACATCGGCCAGCTCGGCCGCGTTCTCCACATGCACGCCGTCGCAGCCCTGGCCACGGGCCAGCGCCACGAAGTCGATGTCGGGCAGTTCCGTGCCCTCGACCTTCTCGCCCTCGCGGTAGCCGAAGACATGGGCGAAGTCCTGCAGCGCCGCATAGCGGCGGTTCTTGAGGATCACGAAGCTGATGGGCAGGCGCAGCTGGGCTGCACTCCAGAGGGCCTGGATGGCGTACATGGCCGAGCCGTCGCCGATGACGGCGACCACCTTGGCCTCGGGCTGCGCCAGCGCCACGCCCACGGCGGCCGGCATGCTGTGGCCCAGGCCGCCGCTGCACATGGTGTAGAAGGTGCCCGAATGGAAGATGGGCAGGTAGGTCTGGATGGTGGAGCGCGAGCTGGGCGCCTCTTCCACCACGATGCTGTGGCGGTCTCGCACCTGGGCCAGCGTGTGCATGGCAAAGGCCACCGACATGCGCTCGCCTGCGGCGGGCGCGGCCGGCACGGGCGCTGCGGGCCGGGGTGCGGGCGCCTGGCGCGGTGCGGGTGCGGGGCGCTGCAGCAGTTCCTCCACGCCCATGCGCACATTGCCCACGGCTGCCGTGCCCACGGGGGCCCAGGCGGCAATGGCCGGGTCTTCGATCAGCTGGTAGAGCGCCGTGCCTTCGGGGATGTGCGGGCCCTCGCCTTCCACGTGGTAGGTGAAGGCGGCCGCGCCCACGGCGAAGACCACGTCATGGCCGGACAGCAGTTGCACGATGCGCTCGCGCATGGCGGGCAGGAAGCCGGCGAACAGGGGATGGTCCTCGGGGAAGCTGCAGCGCCCGCTCATGGGGGCCACGAAGACGCGGGCCTGGTGGCGCTCGGCCAGCGCGACCACGGCATCCCAGCCCTGGGCCCGGTCCACGGCCGCGCCCACGACCAGGGCCGGGGCACGCGCCGCATCCAGCGCATCGCCGATAAGGTCCAGCGTGCGCGGATCGGGCCGCGTCTCGAAGCCCACATGGCGCAGCGTGACGGGCTCGGCCGGCTTGTCCCAGTCATCGGCGGGAATGGAGACCAGCACGGGGCCGCGTGGCTCCTGCATGGCGATGTAGTAGGCGCGCGCCAGCGCCTGGGGCACGTCTTCGGCGCGCGCGGGCTCGCAGCTCCACTTCACATAGGGCTTGGGCAGCTCGGCGGCCTGGTTGGAGTGCAGGAAGGGATCGAACTGCAGCAGCGAGCGCGCCTGCTGGCCCGCCGTGATCACCAGGGGCGTGCGGTTCTTGAAGGCCGTGAAGATGTTGGCCATGGCATGACCCACGCCCGCGGCCGAGTGCAGGTTCACGAAGCTGGCATTGCGCGTGGCCTGGGCATGGCCGTCGGCCATGCCCACGACGACGGTTTCCTGCAGGCCCAGCACATAGGAGAAGTCTTCGGGGTAGTCGCGGAACAGCGGCAGCTCGGTCGAGCCCGGGTTGCCGAAGATACGCGTCATGCCCAGCTCGCGCAGCATGGCGATCACGGCATGGCGCACGGTGTAGGTCGCGGTGGAGGTCGCGGTGGAAGAAGATGCCTCGGCGGGCTGGCTGCGCGGTGTGGTGGGTGCTTGCAAGATGGGGTCTCCTGGGAAATGGGCCGGCCGCCCGGTGCGTGCCGCGCGGTGGCCATGGAAGTCGGTGCCCATGGTGCAGGCGCTTATGATTTCCAGCAATTGAATAAACTATCTAAGAGATATTCACTAAATGGATATCAAGAACCTGGACCTCAACCTGCTGCGCGTCTTTGACGCCGTGTACCGCCACTGCAGCGTCAGCCGCGCGGCCGAGGAGCTGGGCATGTCCCAGCCCGCCGCCAGCCAGGCCGTGACGCGGCTGCGCCTGCTGCTGGGCAATCCGCTGTTCGAGCGCGCGCACGCAGGCGTGCGCCCCACGCCGCGTGCCGAGCGCCTGGCGCTGGCCGTGCGCCAGGCGCTGGAGGTGCTGGAAGTCGCCATGTCCGAGGCCCAGAGCTTCGAGCCACTGCAGGCGCGCCAGCGCTTTCGCATCCACCTGAGCGACATCGGCGAGGCGCGCTTTCTGCCGCCGCTGATGCAGGCGCTGCACCAGCGCGCCCCGCATGTGCAGCTGGAGACCCTGCCCATGCCGCTGGACGGCATTGCCGATGCGCTGGACCGGGGCACGCTGGACATCGCCATCGGCTTTCTGCCGGGTGGCACGCGGACCCGGCAGACCGTGCTGCTGTCCGACCATTACGGCGTGCTGCTGCGCAGCGGCCACCCCGCGCTGGCGCACCTGTCCGAAGACGCGCCACTGGCGCTGGCCACGCTGCGCCAGCTGGACTTTGCCGCGGTGCGCTCGCACTCGGAAACCTTGCGCATCCTGCAGGCGCTGCGGCTCGATGAGCGCATCCGCCTGTCGGCCGCGCATTTCATGGCCGTGCCCTCCATCGTGGGCAAGACCGATCTGGCGGTGATCATGCCGGCCGAGATCGCGGCCGGCTTTGTCGAGCGCGGCGGCTATGCGGTGCGCGATGCCGACCTGCCCGATCACCGCTTCGACGTGTCGCTGCACTGGAGCTGGCGCTTCGAGCAGGAACCGGCCAAGCGCTGGCTGCGCGAACTGGTCTGCGAGCTGTTCCAGCAGCCCCGGCACCGCGAGGCCGCCGCGCCCTGAAGGGCCGGCCGTCACGGGCATGACTTGCGGGCTGCCAACACTAGAGCGTGTTGTGCACTTTTACGTGCCCGCGAAAGCCGGGAAAGGGGTCCGGAACGAGGCGTAGCACGCGCCGCGGTTGCCACACCGCAAGCGGGCTGCAACGAAGGGCCGGGCCCCTTTCCCGGCTTTCCCTTCGGGTTGGCTCTGCGCGCAGGCGTTCGCGGCGTTGCAGCGCTTGCCAAGGCATGAGCCTTGGCGGCGCACTGCGCCTTGCGATCACCAGCGCGCAGAGCCAACGCGGGTACTTAAAAGTGCATAACACGCTCTAGGCAGCCGGGCCTGCCGACTCAGTTTCGTCTAAGAAACCGGCGCCAGACTGGTCCCTGCGCCGACAAGGGCACGCGGCCGGCCCCGCCGAAGATGGGCACCGGCCTGTTTCATCCACTCTCCAGGAAAGACTCACCATGCAACTCAAGGACAAGGTCGCCTTCATCACCGGCTCGGCCAGCGGCATCGGCAAGGAGATCGCCACGCTGTTCGCCAGCGAGGGCGCGCGCATCGTCATTGCCGACCTCAACAAGGAGGCGGCCGACGCCACGGCGGCCGAGCTGCGCGCCACGGGAGCGCAGGCCATGGGCGTGGCCGTGGACGTGACCGACGAGGCCCAGGTCAACGCCTCGGTCGAGGAGGCCGCCCGGGCCTTCGGCGGCATCGACATCCTGGTCAGCAATGCCGGGATACAGATCGTGCATCCGGTGGAGGAATTCAGCTTTGCCGACTGGAAGAAGATGCTGGCCATCCACCTGGACGGCGCCTTCCTCACCACGCGCGCCTGCCTCAGGCACATGTATGCGCAGGGCCGCGGCGGCAGCGTGATCTACATGGGATCGGTGCACTCCAAGGAAGCCTCGCTGCTCAAGGCGCCCTATGTCACGGCCAAGCACGGCCTGATCGGGCTGGCCAAGACCGTGGCCAAGGAAGGCGCCAAGCACGGCGTGCGCGCCAATGTGATCTGCCCGGGCTTCGTGCGCACGCCGCTGGTGGACAAGCAGATTCCCGAGCAGGCCCGCACGCTGGGCATCAGCGAGGACGAGGTCATCAAGAACGTGATGCTCAAGGAAACCGTGGACGGCGAGTTCACCACCACCGAGGACGTGGCCCGCGTGGCCCTGCTGTTCGCGGGTTTCCCCAGCAATGCGCTGACCGGCCAGTCGCTGGTGGTCAGCCACGGCTGGTTCATGCAGTAAGTCGCCAATCGGCCCTTCTCTGGCCCTTCTCTGGCTCTTCTCTGGCCCTCAATCGGCCTTCAGGCCCAGCGCCCGGGTCACGGCCGCATAGCGGTCGATGTCGGCCGCGATCAGCGCCTGGAATTGGCCCGGTGTCTGCCGCGCCAGGGTGTAGCCCTGGTCGCGCAAGCCAGCGCTGACGGCGGGATCGGCCAGCGCCTGCTCCAGCGTGTCATGCAATGCCTGCACCGTGGCCCGGGGCGTGGCGGCAGGTGCCAGCAGGCCATGCCACTGCTCCACCGCAAAGCCCGGCAGGCCGCGCTCGGCCACCGTGGGAACGCCGGCCAGCTGCGGCAGTCGCTGCGGCGCCGTGACGGCCAGGGCGCGCACGCGGCCTGCAGCGATCATGGCCGCAGCACTGCTGGCCGTGACCATGCCCGCCGCCACCTGGCCTGCCGCCACGGCCGTGATGGCCGGGCCGCAGCCCTTGTAGGGCACATGCTGCACAAAGCGCTTCGCCTCCCGGGCCAGCATTTCGCCGGCCAGGTGCTGGGGCGTGCCGTTGCCGCAGGAGGCGAACAGCAGCGGCCGTTCCTGGCGCGCCTGGGCCAGCGCATCCTCCAGCGTCTGCAGCGCGCTGTCCGCAGGCACGACCAGCACCGAGGCGATGGAGCCTGCGTTGAACACCGCCGTGAAGTCCTTGCGCGGGTCGAAATCCAGGCGTTCGTAGACACCGGGATTGATGGCGAACGAGCTGTTGGCCATCAGCAAGGTGCTGCCGTCCGCTGCGGCCTGGGCCACGGCATGGGCGCCGATGTTGCCGCTGGCGCCGGGACGGTTATCCACCACCACGGTCTGGCCCAGGCGCTGCTGCAGCTGCTCGCCCAGGCGCCGCGCCAGCAGGTCCGTGCCGCCGCCCGGCGGAAACGTCACGACGATGGTGATGGGCCGCTCCAGGCGCGTGCCGGCCTTGCCCGGCGCCGCCAGCCACAGCCCCGATGCGCCCGCCAGCAGCGCGCAGGCCGCCAGCGTCCAGAGTCTCCGTCGCTTCAAGGTACACCCTTCAAAAAACATGGCAACTGCTCCACTGGGCTAGCTGCAAAAAAACGGCGCGGCCCAAACTCAGAGAAGCCGAGCAAGAGCCGCCTCGCGGCGAGGGCGTCGTCCCCCTCCCCCGCGAAGCGGGTAGAGAGGGGGAAGCCGCGCAGCGGCTCAGGGGGTGCCTCATTTCAGGTGTCGAGGCCGATGTCGAGAACCCGGGCGCTGTGCGTGATCCAGCCCACGGCGATCTGGTCCACGCCGGTCTCGGCCACGGCGCGCGCCGTCTCGGGCGTGATGCGGCCCGATGCTTCGGTCACCGCGCGCCCGCGCGCCATAGAGACGGCCGTGCGCAGCGTGTCCAGGTCCATGTTGTCCAGCAGCACCACTTCCACGCCCAGGGACAGCGCCACCTCCAGCTGCTCCAGCGTGTCCACCTCCAGCTGGATCTGCACCATGTGGCCCACGCCCGCGCGCGCCCGGGCCAGGGCTTCGGCCACGCCGCCGGCCAGCGCGATGTGGTTGTCCTTGATCAGCACGGCATCGTCCAGGCCGAAGCGGTGGTTGCTGCCGCCGCCCACGCGCACCGCGTACTTCTGCAGCGCGCGCAGGCCCGGCATGGTCTTGCGCGTGCAGGTCACGCGTGCACCCGTGTCGGCGATGGCCCGCGCGATCGATGCCGTGGCCGTGGCCACGCCGCACAGGTGGCACAGGTAGTTGAGCGCCACGCGCTCGGCGGTGAGGATGGCGCGCGCGCTGCCGTGGATGCGCGCGATCTCCTGGCCGGGCGCCAGTTCGCTGCCATCGCGCAGCACCGGCTCGAAACGCGACTGCGCATCCAGCGCACGGAACGCCAGCCGCGCCATGTCCAGCCCGGCCAGCACGCCCTCCTGGCGCGCCACCAGGCGCAGTTCGGCCTGCGCGTCCGCAGGGACGATGGCATCCGTGGTCAGGTCGCCCGCGCGGCCCAGGTCTTCCAGCAGGGCCGAGCGCACCAGCGGCTCCAGCATCAGGTCGGGCAGCGGCGGCACAGGCAGGCGGGCACTGAGGGCATTGGCAATATTAATGCTCATTTTGAGTATATGTAGGTCAAAAAAATGTGGCGCGCGGCCTTGCGGGCTTGAGCGAGGAACTTATGCTAGATACGAGCATAAGTGCTGTCAAGCCATTGTCACAATCGGGCAAGTGCCGTGCAGCTCAGGGGGAACCGTCGATGCCCTTGGCCAGCGGCAGCTTGCTGCCGGAGATGGCCCGCTCCAGCAGCACATCGCTGCGAAAGCGGAACAGCTTGGCCGGCCGGCCCGCCGAGCCCACCGTGAGCTGGCCGGTCTCCTCGACCAGATCCTGCTGCTCGATCAGGCGGCGGAAGTTCTGCTTGTGCAGCCCGCGCCCGGCCAGGGCCTCCACCGTCTGCTGCAGCTGCAGCAGCGTGAACTCGGGTGGCATCAGCTCGAACACCACGGGCCGGTACTTGATCTTGGCGCGCAGCCGCGCCATGCCCGTGGCCAGGATGCGGCGGTGGTCGTGGTGCATGGCCTCGCCAGGCAGCATGGCGGCCGCGCCATGGACGCGGTGGGCCGCCTCCTGCACCAGTCCGGCCTCGTACAGCAACTCGTAGCGCTGCAGCACCATGTCCTCGTTCCAGGGCCCGCCGTCCAGGCCGAAGGCAATGTCCGCGCGCTGGCGCCGCAGCGCACGCTGGGCGCCGCGCGCCTCGGCCATCCAGGCATGCAGGCGCGGAGCGATGTGCGAGCGCAGCAGGGCCGGCTCGCCGCCGCGCCAGTCTTCCCAGGGAAAGTAGCGGTACCAGTCCTGCCAGACGGCCTGCCCCGCGCTGCGGTCGGCAGACTCGCGCGTCAGCCCCAGGTAGCTGACCGAGATCACGCGCGCGCCGCTGGCATCGGTGCGGTCGCCATCGGCAAAGGTGTAGAGCTGCTCCATGTAGCCCAGCGGGTGATGGGTCTGCTCCTCCACCCAGGCGCGCAGGCCGGCCTGCAGCGAACGGTGCCCCACCTCGAACGGCCCCGCCGGCAGCAACTGCCCGTCCGCCGTGGTCAGCACGCGCGGTGTGCCCTGGGTCACCGCCGCCAGCACGGCAACGAGTTCGGCATGGATGGGAGAGGCTGCGGGACTGGTGGGGTGGGGCACGAAGGTGAGGGAGGTCGGTTGGCGGGATGGGTGATTATGGTGGGTTGCAGGGGCGGCTTCGAGCCCGGCACAGCAGACCGCCACGGGCCATCGGACGGTGAAATTCAACCTGTTGAGCGCTGGCGTGTTTTTCTATCGCATGACTACCCGCGGCGTTCGAGCTGTCGCAGGTACTTTTCCAGCAGTTCGGCGGTGTGCTCATTCATGCCCGCCTCCCAGCTCGCGCTCGATCTGTTCGATGCTGGGCAGGCTGCTTTGCAGGGTTTCCGGCAAGGCACGGGTGAGCTCGAAACCGGAAACGCCGATGGGCTTGTCCACGCCGCGCAGCGCATACTCGGCCAGCACGTGATTGGGTTTCTGGCACAGGATCAAACCGATGGTGGGTTGGTCGGTTGCGTGTCGCAACCTGTCGTCCACAACGTTGCAGTAGAAGTTCATCTTGCCCGCGTATTCAGGCTTGAAATCGCCCCGCTTGAGGTCGATGACCACGTAGCAACGCAGCTTGAGATGGTAGAACAGCAGGTCTATGTAGAAATCGTCTCCGGCAAGGTCCAGGTGGTATTGGCGCCCCACAAAGGCGAAGCCCTGGCCCAGCTCCAGGAGAAATTTTTCCAGATGGGTGATCAGACCGGTTTCCAACTCACGCTCATGGAAACCTGATTCCAGCGTCAGGAAGTCGAACAGGTAAGGGTCCTTGAGCGTTTGCTGTACCAGGTCGGAATCCGGCGGAGGCAGGCGCAAGGCGAAGTTGCTGGCAGCTCTGCCTTGTCGCAGGTGCGCGGCTGTCTCGATCTGCATCAGCAGGACACTGCGGCTCCAACCGTTTTCGATGGCTGCGCACATGTACCAATGGCGTGCGCCCGGCTCCTTGACCTTGGCGATCAGTTCGGCATGGTGGCCCCACGGCAGGGACAGCAGAACATCAGCAGCAAACACCTGTGCGCCATCTGCCGCCCCCCCCGGCGCCTGGCGGCTTTGTGCCACAGCCTGTGGCACTTTTTCGCCGGGGGCAAGTTGTGCCACGGCCTGTGGCACTTTCTCTGTGCTCCCGGCTGTGGCAGCCAGAGAGGGATACTCGCGATAAAAAGCCAGCATGCGCTTGATGTTGCGCTCGGAAAAACCTTTTTCCTCCGGCAGTTCGTTGTGCAGATCCTTGGCCAGCCGAGGGATGACTGCGGCACCCCAGCCTTCCCGTTTCTGGCGCTGGTCGATCAGTGCCCCGATATCCCAATACAGGCGGATCAATTCGGCATTGACCGCCAGCATGGCCCGCGTCTGGGCATGGCGGACACGCTGCTTGATATCGGCCAGCAGCGCCGGATAGTCGGCGGGCAGGTGGGTGCTCATACTGCGCCCCCGCTGGTGGCCCTGAGTGCGGCCGGAGAGAATTCTTCGCGCACCTCGGTCCGGGCGTCACATCCAGCCTTTTCCATAGCCTGCGTGATGAGCTTGGTACAGATATCGCGTTCGCCAAGCGCCTGCTTATCCATAGGACGTGATTCCTTTCTTGCTGGCGTTACCTTGCTCGGGCCTGTCTTTTCACCCTGTCGGGTGACGACGGGTCATCTTACGGCGCTCGCTCCGAAACAGCCTGGGCCTCTGCCAAGCAATCCAGCACGATCGGAAGCTCAATGTCCAGCCCCCCCCGGAGCATCTGCCTTGCATTCCCGAAGAAGAGTTCGGCACGGATGGGAGGGGCTGCGGAACTGGAGGGTGGAGGCGGTCGGTTGGCGGGATGGATGACTATGGTGGGTTGAAGGCGCCGGTCTGCCCACGGTCAGGCGTGCGCGTTCACACGGCCGCCGAGGTGCTGGTCCACCATGGCCTTGGCCTGTCCCAGGCTGCAGCCATGCTCGCTCTGGCAGGCCCTGATGGCCGCCATCTTCTGCAGGGGATCGGCGGCAAGGGTGCGCCAGTCGATCTTTGCGGGCTCTGGCACCAGGCCGGGCTGCGTGCTGCCCTCGTCCGATGAACGCACTTCCCAGCGCGCCACGACGGGAAAGGAAAGGTCCACGGCGGGCAGCCTGTCCAGTTCGGCCGCCAGTTCATCCTGTGAAATCAATGAAGCCACCTGGCGAACACGCGCCCGGGGCCCGTCGCGCCAAGGCCTGATCTCCAAGGGACGCCGGCAGAAATCCTGCAGATAGCCTCCCAACTCCTGCGTCATGAAGCGCGTGGTCTGTGCGACATCGGCCCGCAACAATTGCAAAGCCTCCGGCTCCGACAATTCATCCAGCTGATCGCTCAGGTCCGCAAAGGCCTGCAGAAATCCCGCACCGACAAAGTCATCGAAGCAGGCATGGGCAACGCTGCTGGCCTCGTCATCGTGCAACACCAGCGCCACGCCCACGCCATGCGTGTCCAGCGGCGTCAGGCACCAGGCATCGCCGGCGCCCGACTGGGCGAATGGCAAAAAGCGCCTGCCGTTCTGCGCGGAAGGATTGAGCCAGCCCTCGATGATTTCCCGGCTGGCTTCGGCGTCTATCCATTCGAAGTCCTGCCAGCTCATGAACAAGGGCGGGTCCTGCAGGCAGCGCTGGCGCCAGGTATCAGCCCAATCCGGGCCGTAGTGGGTCTTTCCCGATGCCAGAAATTCCTTCAACAGTGGCGGCAAGGCAATGCCGGTCTGGGTGGAGAGCGTTTCGTAGTCGATCATCGGGTTCATCCCACATCCATATGCAGCCTATGCTCGCCGCAACGCACGCACCGGAAAAGGCAGCCTGAAATCATGCCGCCCTTGGACATCCGCTCCAGCATCCACTGGGCATCCTTTTTGTAGATGCCTTCGATGTCGGGCAGGACTTCAGCGAGGAAAGGCTCGACGGCCTGCCTGTCGGCGTGACCCAGGAAGACGCAGGGCTCGTTGCAGTGCGTGAGCCACACGGGCTGCTGCCAGGCCCTGTAGCCGGGCGTGCGCAGCGCTACTTCCAGCAGCAGCTCCCTGGCGATGGCGGGCTCCGGGTCTGCCGGATCAGGCGACACGCCTTCGATATCGGTGTATCCCACAAGTTCGCCGTCGTATGTCTCGCAAGCCTGCCCGCTGGCAATGCACCAGGGACACAGGTAGTCGGGGCTTTGCTGGCTGTAGAAAGGGCCTTCGTACTTGAGGCTGCGGTTTTGTCCGCAGCAGGAGCACACACCCTCTTCCTGCTCGAAGACGGCTTCGTAGGCACCGGGATGGAATCTGAAATGCGGGCGGTCCATTTCAAGGTCTCTCTTTCCCCAATGGAAAGGCGCCATTGTCCATGGCGGCTCAGCGCGTGGAAATGAAACGTTCCTGGCAAGAAAAAACCGCGCAAAGCGCGGTTTTTCCGAGAAGCGCGGGAGCTGCTTTAGCAGCCCCGCTGCAGCATGTGCCGCCTCAGACGTTGAACAGGAAGTTCATCACGTCGCCATCCTTGACGACATATTCCTTGCCTTCGGCGCGCATCTTGCCCGCGTCCTTGGCGCCTTGCTCGCCCTTGAAGGCGATGAAGTCGTCGAAGGCGATGGTCTGGGCGCGGATGAAGCCGCGCTCGAAGTCGCCGTGGATGACGCCTGCGGCCTGGGGGGCGGTGTCGCCGACCTTGATGGTCCAGGCGCGCACTTCCTTGACGCCGGCCGTGAAGTAGGTCTGCAGGCCCAGCAGGCCGAAGCCGGCGCGGATCAGGCGGTTCAGGCCGGGTTCTTCCAGGCCCAGTTCCTGCAGGAACATGTCGCGGTCCTCGTCGCTCATCTCGGCCATTTCGGCTTCGATCTTGGCGCAGATGGCCACGACGGGAGCGCCCTGCGCCTCCGCATAGGCCTTGAGGCTGTCGAGCAGCGGGTTGTTCTCGAAGCCGTCTTCGCTGACGTTGCCCACGAACATGGCGGGCTTGGCGGTGATCAGGCAGAACTGCTTGAGCAGGGGCGCGTCTTCCTTGGAGACGGGAACCGTGCGTGCGGGCTTGCCCTGGTCCAGGGCAGCCTGGATGGGGGTCAGCAGCGCCACCAGCTTGGCGGCTTCCTTGTCGTTGCCCGACTTGGCGGCCTTGCTGTAGCGGTTCAGCGCCTTCTCGACGGTGGCCAGGTCGGCCAGGCACAGCTCGGTCTGGATGACCTCGATGTCGGCGATGGGGTCCACCTTGTTGGCCACGTGGATGACGTTCGGGTCTTCGAAGCAGCGCACCACGTTGACGATGGCGTCGGTCTCGCGGATGTGGGCCAGGAACTGGTTGCCCAGGCCTTCACCCTTGGAGGCGCCAGCCACCAGGCCGGCGATGTCCACGAATTCGACGATGGCCGGGACGATGCGCTCGGGCGT
Organism: Delftia sp. CH05; assembly: GCF_009827015.1. Lineage (NCBI taxonomy): Bacteria > Pseudomonadati > Pseudomonadota > Betaproteobacteria > Burkholderiales > Comamonadaceae > Delftia > Delftia sp. CH05. The sequence goes on from NZ_WUMG01000005.1 coordinate 126,835, forward strand.
GATGATGTCGGCCAGCTTCTGCAGGCGCGGATCGGGCACTTCCACCACGCCGGTGTTCGGCTCGATGGTGCAGAAGGGATAGTTCTCGGCGGCGATGCCGGCCTTCGTCAGCGCGTTGAAGAGAGTGGACTTGCCCACATTGGGCAGGCCCACGATGCCGCATTTGAGGCTCATGGCAGGGCTTTCTACAGGGATTCTGGGGACAAACCCCGTATTTTAGTCAACCGGGCATTTCCTGTCGTTTCAGGCGAACTGCCAGTCGCCGGCCACGGACTGGCCAACAGCCAGTTCAGCCCCGTCGTGCAGGCCTTCCAGCACGGCATTCATGCCGAAGGTGATGGCACCATCGACACGGTCGTCCTGGCGGTAGGCACGGATGGCATCACCCACGGCGGTGCCCTGCACGGCCGTGACGGGGTCGATGTCGGGAATGGGGCAGCGTGTGCAGGGCTTGGCCATGCGCAGCCGCAGGCCCCGGGCATCGAGCACGTCGAACCCGTCGACCCGGTCCTCGTCGTGGGCCTCGAGGCCCTCGATCACGATGTTCGGTCGGAAGCGGCGGGCATCGACGGCGGGCTGGCCGGCGGCCTGCAGGCGCTGGTTGAGCTCATCCACGGCCGCCTGGCTCAGCACCAGCAACGGGTAGCCGTCCGCAAAGTGCACGGGCGCGGCCTCGCCGCCTGTCCAGCGCTCGCTGGTGCGGCGCGGCGCGGCCGGGTCGAAACGCACCAGGGCGCAATCCGCGCCCAGGGCCTGGGTCAGCCAGCGCGCTGCCTCCGGCCCCATGTCCCAGGCCTGGACCCCATCCGACCAGACGCGCGCCTGGCGCACCGGGCCCGTGGCCTGCAGCGGGATGCGCAGGGGCGGGAGCTGGGGGAAATGCAGGACCAGGTGGCCGGCCTCCAGCTCGGGGCGTATCCAGGCCATGCGCGGATGGTCGCGCTGGGTCAGGAATTCGCCGTTGGCATCAACCACCATCCAATGGCGGTCCCAGGCCAGGCCCGTGGCGCCGACGCCGCTGCTTTGCAGCGCGATGCCCGCGCAGGATTTGACGGGATATACCCACAACTGGGCAATGCGGCCCTGCACGTCTCTTTCTTGGTCAAACATCGGATAGCTCTTTTTGGGGAAATCTGGAGTGTGTATGCCATCCATGGCGCGAATGGCGCCATGCGATGGGCGGCAATATGCCAGATGGCGACGCAGGCTGCGGCACATCACGCCAAAGCCGGAGTTTGCGCCAGTTGGAATCCCCGGCATGGCCCGGACTCCTACAATGCCGGCCATGGCGCAAACCTTTGATGTATGTATACGCGGGGCCGGCATCGCAGGCCGGACCCTGGCTCTCCTGCTGGCCCGGGAACGGCTGCGCGTGGCCCTGGTGGTGGCCGCTCCCACCGGCAACGCGCCCGATGTGCGCGCCTACGCGCTCAATGCCAGCGCACGCGGCCTGCTGGACAGCCTGCGCTGCTGGCCGGACGACGAGCACGCCACGCCCGTGACGCAGATGGAAGTCTTTGGCGACCTGGACGGCCATGTGCTGTTCGACGCTGCCCGCCAGGACGTCGACGCCCTGACCTGGATCGTCGATGTGCCCGCGCTGGAGCAGCGCCTGGCCGAGGCCGTGCGCTACCAGCCCATGGTCGAGGTGGTGCACCAGCCCGTGGCCGCGCCGCTGACGGCCATCTGCGAAGGCCGTGCCAGCCGCACGCGCAGCGAATTCGGCGTGGACTTCGCCGTCACGCCCTATGCACAGCACGCCATCGCCACCCGGCTGCACTGCGAGCTGCCGCACGGCCAGGTGGCGCGCCAGTGGTTCACGCCCGAAGGCATCCTGGCCCTGCTTCCGCTGGAAGGTCCCCAAGGCCACAGCGTGGCCGTGGTCTGGTCCATCGCCCGCGAGCTGGCCGATGGCTGGCTGGCCGCCGACACGCAGGATTTCACGGCGCGGCTGGAAGCCATCAGCCAGGGCGCACTGGGCCGGCTGGAGCTGAGCGCACCGCGCATGGCCTGGCCGCTGCAGCAGGCCGTGGCCGACCACTGGTGCGGCTCCATGCCTGACGGCGATGCACGTTCGGCCCGCAGCTGGGTGCTGGTGGGCGACGCGGCCCACAACGTGCACCCGCTGGCAGGCCAGGGCCTGAACCTGGGCCTGGGCGATGTGCAGGCCCTGGCCCGCGTGCTGCAGGAGCGCGGCTACTGGCGCAGCACGGGCGATCTGCGCCTGTTGCGCCGCTACGAACGCGAGCGCAAGGCCGCGCTGGCGCCCATGGGCCTGGCCATGGACGGGCTGCAGCAGCTGTTCAGCCGACCGGAGGTGCCGGTGCAGATGCTGCGCAACTGGGGCATGAAGGGCTTCGAGCGCTTCGGCCCGCTCAAGGACTGGATGGCGCGCCAGGCCATGGGCCTGGACCCGCGCAGCGGCGCCTGAGCCCGGCATGCAGGAATGCTTGCCGTTGAACCCTTTGCCGATTTGCGACTCGTACCCGTGCTCCGTGGCGCACTGCGCTGCGCACTCCCCCCTCAACCACGGCGCGGCCGGCCTGAACGCGGCCCCGCCCACCTCCGCATTGCCATGAAACTCTTCGCCTGCCTGCTGACGGCTGCCAGCCTGACCTGGAGCCTCGGTGTTCACGCCCAGGACGCCAACCTGCGCAAGACGCTGACCGAGCGCATTCCCCAGCTGGAAAAGATCGACGAAATCCGCCCCACGCCCATGTCCGGCCTGTTCGAGGTGCGCATCGGCACGGATCTGTTCTACACGGACGCCAAGGGCAACTACCTGATCCAGGGCGAGCTGATCGACACCAAGGCACGCCGCAACCTCACCGAAGACCGCATGAACCAGCTGACGGCGGTGGACTTCAAGCAGTTGCCGCTCAAGGACGCCGTGACCATCGTCCACGGCAAGGGCGAACGCAAGATGGCCGTGTTCGAGGACCCCAACTGCGGCTACTGCAAGCGCTTCGAACGCGACCTGCAGAACGTGGACAACGTCACCATCTACCTGTTCCTGTACCCCATCCTGAGCCCCGATTCGGCCGAGAAATCGCGCAACATCTGGTGCGCCAAGGACCAGGCCGGTGCATGGGCCGACCACATGCTGCGCGACAAGGTGCCGGCCGCCGCCCAGTGCGACACCTCGGCCGTGCAGCGCAACCTGGCCTTCGGCCGCAAGTACAAGATCACGGGAACGCCCACCGTCATCTTCACCAACAACACCCGAGTGCCTGGCGCCATCAGCGCCCAGGAAGTCGAGAAGAACCTGGCCGCAGCCGCAGCCGCGCGCTGATCGCCGCCTCGCGGGCCCGATGCCGGGCCCGCCCCTCTGATTCCCCTTGGCCGGAGCTTCCCGGCTCCAGCCCGCCGCAGCGGGCCCGGGCAGCCTCCAGGCCACACCTGCAGGAGCCCGAATGACCTCTCCCCTCGCCGCCACCGCCGCTGCCACTGCCGCAGCGGACATCCACTACCGCGTGCAGGCCCTTGATGTGGACGCGCACCTGTTCAGCGTGCAGCTGCACATCGCCCGCCCGGCCGCCGGCCAGACCCTGTCGCTGCCGGTCTGGATTCCCGGCAGCTATCTGGTGCGGGAGTTCTCCAAGAACCTCCAGGACCTGTCTGCCGAGCAGGACGGCCGTCCCGTCGCGCTGGCCCAGCAGGGCAAGAACCTCTGGCAGGCCGACTGCGCAGCCGGCGTGCCGCTGGTGCTCAGCTACCAGTTCTGCGCCTACGACAGCTCGGTGCGCACGGCCTGGCTGGACCGCCGCCGCGGCTTCTTCAACGGCACCAGCCTGTGCCTGCGCGTGCACGGCCAGGAAGACACGCCGCATACGCTGCAGCTGCTTGCATCGGACGCCACGGCATCGTGGCAGGTGGCCACCGGCCTGGACGCCGTGGACGCCGATGCGCGCGGCTGGGGCCTGTACCGCGCTGCCCACTACGACGAACTGGTGGACTGCCCCGTGGAGATGGGCAGCTTCTGGCGTGGCGACTTCGTGGCCGCGGGCGTGCCGCACAGCTTCATCGTGGCGGGCGCCGCGCCCAGCTTCGACGGCGCGCGCCTGATTGCCGATGCACGCAGGATCTGCGAGACCGTGCTGGCCTTCTGGCACGGTACGGGCGAGCAGGCCACGCCCGCGCCCATGCAGCGCTACGTGTTCATGCTCAACGTGGTCGATGACGGCTATGGGGGCCTGGAGCACCGCAATTCCACGGCCCTGATCTGCGGCCGGCGCGACCTGCCGCGCGTGGGCGAGCGCAAGGCCGCCGAGGGCTACACCACCTTGCTCGGCCTGATCAGCCACGAGTACTTCCACACCTGGAACGTCAAGCGCCTGCGCCCCGCAGAATTCGCACGCTACGACTACGGGCAGGAGAACTACACCGAGCTGCTGTGGTTCTTCGAAGGCTTCACCAGCTACTACGACGACCTGCTGCTGCGCCGCGCCGGCCTGATCGACAACGCCCAGTACCTCAAGCTGGTCACGCGCACCATCAACCAGGTGCTGCAGACACCGGGCCGCCGCCTGCAGTCCGTGGCCCAGGCCAGCTATGACGCCTGGGTCAAGTACTACCGCCAGGACGAGAACACGCCCAACCAGACCGTCAGCTACTACACCAAGGGCTGCCTGGTCGCGCTGGCCCTGGACCTGCAACTGCGCCGCGAAGGCCGCAGCACGCTGGACGACGTGATGCGCGCGCTGTGGCAGCGCTGCCAGGGCGGCCCCATGCGCGAGGCCGATGTGCTGGCCGTGCTGCAGGAGCTGGGCGGGCGCAGCTTCGCCCCCGAGATCACGCAATGGGTGCACGGCACCGACGACCTGCCGCTGGCCGAGCTGCTGGCCGCCCAGGGCGTGCAGGCCAAGGCCGAACCGGCGCAGACTGCCCAGCGGCTGGGCCTGCGCGTACAGGAAAGCCAGGGCATCACCGTCAAGACCGTGCTGCGCGGCAGCCTGGCCGAGCGCGCAGGCTTCATGGCCGGCGACGAATGGCTGGCCATCGAGCTGCCCACCGGGGCCGAGGATGCACAGCCCGCACGCTGGCGCATCACCCGCCTGGACGATGTGGCGCTGTACGCAGGCACGGCGCTGGAGATCGTGGCCTGGGTGGCCCGCGACCGCCAGATCCTGGCCTTCACCCTGCCCTGGGGCTCGGCCCTGCTGAGCGAGGCCGCCATGGTCGAGAAAACGGACAACGGCGATGCAAAAGCTGCCATCTCCAGCGCTACACAGCCCCCGTCTCCCAACAACCTCGCCCTGGAAATCACCGACGAAGAGGCCGTGGGACGCTGGCTGGGCGGCCGCGCCGACAGCCCGCAGGCTCCCGGCACGCCGTGAAACGCGGTGCAGGCGCGCACATGCACACACGCGCACCCGCGCCCCTGGCCGGTTATTCTTGAGCATCACGACGACAACCCCAGCAGGAGACTCCCTTGGCCTACGAAATGATTGAAGTTCGCGTCGAAGCCGACAAGGTCGGCATCATCACGCTCAACCGCCCCAAGCAGCTCAACGCGCTCAACGACCAGCTCATGAACGAGCTGGGCCAGGCCCTGCAGGCCTTCGATGCCGACGAGGCCATCGGCTGCATGATCATCACCGGCAGCGAGAAAGCCTTTGCGGCTGGCGCCGACATCGGCGCCATGGCCAAGTACAGCTTTGCCGACGCCTACAAGGGCGACTACATCACGCGCAACTGGGAGACCATCCGCAGCATCCGCAAGCCCGTGATCGCCGCCGTCAGCGGCTTCGCACTGGGCGGCGGCTGCGAGCTGGCCATGATGTGCGACTTCATCATCGCCGCCGACAATGCGAAGTTCGGCCAGCCGGAAATCAAGCTGGGCGTCATCCCCGGCGCCGGCGGCACGCAGCGCCTGCCACGTGCCGTGGGCAAGTCCAAGGCCATGGACATGGCCCTCACAGCCCGCATGATGGACGCCACCGAGGCCGAGCGCGCCGGTCTGGTCAGCCGCGTCGTGCCCTTCGACAAGCTCATGGACGAAGCCCTGGGCGCCGCCATCATCATCAGCGGCTTCTCGCAGATCGCCGTCATGGCGGCCAAGGAATCGGTGAACCGCGCCTTCGAGGGCTCGCTGGCCGACGGCGTCATGTTCGAGCGCCGCCTGTTCCACGCGCTGTTCGCCACGCATGACCAGAAGGAAGGCATGGATGCCTTCGTCAACAAGCGTCCCGCCAGCTTCAAGCATCTCTGAGCGGGCTGAAAGTCGCGCTACAATGCGCGTCTTCCGGCAAGGCACTGCAGGCCTCTCGCAAAGAAATTTCGAGAAATTTGCACAACTTCCCGGATCGACCAAAAATTCTGCATATAATTTAGGTCTTACGGCGCTTTAGCTCAGTCGGTTAGAGCGATGGAATCATAATCCACAGGTCCGCGGTTCGAGTCCGTGAAGCGCCACCAAACAAAGAAAAGGGTCTACGTGCAAGCGTAGACCCTTTTTTCTTGCCCGACGAACAGAGCGCGGGCACGCCGGGAGCGCACCCTGCTCGCCGCCCTCCCCCGGCTGCTAGCGGCGGCTCTTCAGCTCAATCCAGTGGTTGTCCAGCGCCATTCCAGGCACCGCCACCGTGCGCAACACCTGGCCGCGTTGTCGCAGCTGGGCCTGGCGCGCACCGCCCATCCACAGCGCAGGCTCGGCAGGCAGGGGCCGGCCGTTGGCATCGAGCGAGACGCTTGCGTTGGCCACGCAGTACACGCCTGGCATGGCATCGCCACGCAGCCAGCGTCCGCTGGCCTGGCCGTTGCCGGGCACCTGCCACCAGGTGACGGTGTTCACGCGCGGGCAACTGACGGCGAAGAGCTGGCCGTCGCAACCGATGTCGCCGCCATAGCCGGCCAGGGGCTCGTGCCCTTCGGGCAGGGGCACGGCATGCAAACGGTGGCCATCGAACAGGGCCAGCACGGGCGCGGCGGCGCGCGCTTCGGTGTCGCGGTGCTCGGCCTGCAGCGCAATGCCCAGCCAGCGGCGCGCGGGCGCGTGGGCGACCTGCGGACCCCAGGCCAGGTGGCGCAGGCTCAGGCGGCTGTCGTCCAGCTTCCACAGGCCGGCACGGGCGCCGCCTTCTGCCGGCAACAGCCGCGCGATGGACGAGTCCATGTGGTCCAGCTGCAGCTTGCGCCGGCCGGTCTCGGACTGCGTGGGAATGCCGCCGTTGGCGACCATGAGCGTGCCGTCGGCGTCCAGCAGCAGCTGGTGCGGGTCCATGCCGCCCGTGCGCCATTCGGCGATCTTCTCCAAGGTGATGGCATCGCGCACGCCGATCAGGCCCTGGGCATCTTCCAGGTCGGTCTCGGTGGTGTAGAGATGGCGGCCATCGGCGCTTTCGATGACATGGCCGTTGAAGAAGCGGTCGGGCTCTATCCACTGCCATTGCGCATCCTCGGCGGCCTGTCCCGGCTTCAGACGCACCAGCCAGTCGCCGGGGCGGCGGCTGGCAAAGACCACGGAGCCGTCGCGCAGCGCGGCCATGCCATGGGCGCGCGTGGGCACATCCAGGGCCTGCAGCACCTGCAGCGGCCTGTCCACCTCCGCACTGGCCTGCACGATGCCGACACGCATCTGCTCGCCCTGCATCCAGGCCGCAGCCAGCGACCGTGCCGGTCCAGACGGCCTGGCCGCATGGGAGGTTGCCAGCGGCATGGCAGCCAGCAGACCCAGGCCCTGCAGCCAGCGGCGGCGATTCAGCGCCTGCTCAATCCCCGTCGGCATCCGAGAACCCGATGTTGACTTCCAGCGCAGGCGCCACCTCGCCTTCCATGAGGCGCTTGAGGCGCGACAGCGGCTTGGTGGCGGCATCGACGGCCTTGGCGGTCGGCTCGGTCAGGGCGCGCATGCCGGCATCGGCCTCGTTGACGGCCTTGAGCCAGCGGTCGGCCAGCGGGTTGAGGCCACGGCCGCGCAGGTAGGACTCGATGGGCACGATGTCCACGCCGGGCCGGGGCACCTTGCGGTCCACGCTCACGGCCAGCGTGCGCAGGCCCTGCCAGTGCGCGCGCCAGACCTCGACGGTGCTGCCGCTGGCCAGGTGCTCCCAAGCGGGGGGCTTGCTGCCTGCACTGCCCGCACTGCGCAAGGGCTTTTCCATGTCCGCCCAGCGCAGGCGCTCCAGGCCGCCGACCCACTGGTTGATGAACTCGGCCATGGCTTCGGTGGTGGCATCGCCGTCCTCGGACCAGTCCTGGGCGGCAAGCTTGGCAAAGCCACTGCGGAGGATGCCCATCTCGGCGCCGATTTCCTCGGACACCAGGGTGGCATAGGCGCAGGCCGGCGTCTGCGGCTCCACGGGCTGGGTCCACAGCAGGTTCTCGAGCGCCGGGTATCCCTTGGCGGGTGCGCCGATGCGCTCCATGGCGGCCAGATCGGCGGGGGCCGACTGTATGGCCTTCTTGAGCAGGGCCGGGCGCATGGGGCGGAAGTCCACCAGGCGTGCCGAGCGGCGCTCCACCAGCGGCCCCAGGGCCACGGCCGAGAGGCTGCTCCACTGCCGCGACGATTGCACATAGGCCTGGCGCGCCGTCTGCAGCGTGGCGGCAGCCGATCCCGCAGGTGCTGCGCAGTGCGCGCGCAGCGCCTGGCTCAGCGCCTGGGCGGATGCCTGCGCGGCCTTGGCCTGGGGCGAGAACCATTGGCCATACAGCCCCTGCACGGCATGGGCCGTGTTGTAGAAGGGGATGGCCATGTTGGCCTCCACTTCCTGGGCCTGGGCCGGGGTGGTGGCCAGCAGCGCCAGCGCGGCGGCACAAAGGATTTGGCGAGGGGTCATGCGCATGTCTTGCATCAGAGGGACTCCACAAATTTGACCAGGGCTTCACGGTCTTCGGCGCTGAACTGGCGCACCTGTTCGCGCGCGGCTTCGGCCTCGCCGCCGTGCCAGAGGATGGCTTCCAGCACGCCGCGCGCGCGGCCGTCGTGCAGCAGGCGCTGGTGGTTGTTGACATCGGGCAGCAGGCCTATGCCCCACAGCGGCGGCGTGCGCCACTGGCGGCCTGAGGCCTTGAAGTCGGGCCGGCCATCGGCCAGGGCCTCGCCCATGTCGTGCAGCAGCAGGTCGGTGTAGGGCGCAATGGTCTGGCCCGATAACCCCTTGCTGCTGAGTGCCGGCGACAGCGCGGGGAACAGCGCCCCGCCGGTCTTGTACGAAGGCCGGTGGCACTGCGCACACTGGGCCTGGTGGAACAGTGCCTCGCCACGGCGCACGGCAGGGTCGCTGGCGTTGCGCCGTGCAGGCGGCGCCAGCGTGGCCTGGTAGAAGATCACGTCGTCCAGCACGCGGTCCTCGATCTCCACGCCCTCGGCGCCGTTGCCGTTGGGCGCGGCCAGGCAGTCCTTTTGCGCGGGCGTGCAGGTCTGGTGCGGGAAACGCTTCGATGTGATGCCGATATCGCCCAGGAAGGCCGAAGCCGTCTGGTGGGCAATGGAGGCCACGTTGGCCTTCCAGCCGAAGCGGCCCAGCATCATGCGTTCGCCGTAGGCATCCCAGACATAGTTGGGCTGGCCCTTGATGGGGCCGCCCAGGGCCGCCTGGGCGGCAGCGTTGGCCAGGATCTCGGACTCCGGGATGTGCTCCAGCAGGCCCAGGCCGATGACCTGGGGCGCAATGCGCGGGCTGGTCATCAGGTTGGCAGCGAGGGGGCCGTAGTTGAGCGCAGCCAGCTCGTAGACCGGCTTTTCCAGCGTGTAGGCCGTGCCGTCGGCAAAGCGGCCATGCACCTGTTCATAGCGGATGCGAAGCTGGCCCTCGCCCTTGACGCCCAGCACGCCCTCGGTGTTGAACTGGTCGCCATAGACCGGGTCCGGCACCGGGCTGCCGTGCGGGCCTTCGCCCGGAATGGACAGCCGCATGAGCAGGCCCGCGAACGGCTGGGGCTTGAGCGGGTTATGGAAGTCGGGCGGCTGGGCGCGGCCATCCTGCACATGGCAGCCGCCGCAGGAGCGCGCCAGGAAGTGCGGGCCCAGGCCATCGCGCGCCGTGGTGGAGGCCGGCGCCTGCACCCAGTTGCGCTTGAAGAAGGAGTTGCCGATGACGAAGCGCGTGCGCTCGGCATCGTCCAGGTTGGCGGCAGGCAGCGAGAAGGCGTTGCGGCCCGTGGCGTGGACCGTGGTCTGGCCGCCCGGGGGCAGGGGCTCGCCGGGTGCCGCGAACAAAAGAACTGGATCGGGAGCTGGATCGGGAGCAGGCTGCGGTGCTGGCGCGCGCGCTGGAGCGGCAGCCACCGTGTCCTGCTGTCGGGCCGAGCAGCCCATCAGGACCAGGGAGGCAGCGACCAGCAGCGAGGGGGAGAGATTCATGGGTGGGGACGTCCCTGGAAAAGCCAGGGCCGCCGAACCCTTTCGGGGGCGGCGGCCTTGGCGCATGGGCGTGAGAGGGGTTGGACGCTTGGGGTGAATGCTCTTTTAGTTGGCCTTGGGGTCCACCAGGTTGAGCTGGGTGATGCCGACGGCATTGGCCGCCTCCACCAGGTCCTTGCTCTGCTGGACCAGGCTGTCGATGGTGGCCTGGATCTTGGCGCGCGAGGCCGAGTCGCGCGCGCCCTGGATGGCCTGGTCGAACGGCGCGGGAATGGCCTGGGCCGCCTGCACCGACTGCGTGATCTGGCGCGTGGTCCTGTCGGCCAGCGCGCTGTCCTTGGAGGCCACCCAGTCCCTGATGCCCGGGCCTTGCAGCTCGCTGCCGTCCAGGCGCTTGTAGCTGCCCTGCCAGACGTTGAGGATGCCCTGGGCATTGGTCACGGCATCGCGGTGCGTGTTGTCCGAGAAGCAGGAGTGCTCGTCTTCCTGGTCGCGGCTGGCCAGGGCCACTTCCAGGCGCTCGCCGGCCAGCTCGCCGCGCGACAGCGAACCCAGGCCCACGAAGATGCGGCGCAGCGCGTCGTCGGGCTTTTTCTCGAACTGGGCGCGGAAATTCTTGGCCGAGCCGGGCTTCCACTGGTCGGCCACCGACTGCAGATCCTCGATCAGCAACTCGGTCACCACCTTCAGGTACTCACGGCGGCGGTCGGCATTGGATTTCTTGCCATCGACGAAGTCGGTGTAGGGACGCGCGCCCGGTCCCTTGTCATTCAGGTCCTGGCCCCAGAGCATGAACTCGATGGCGTGCCAGCCGGTGGAAACGTTCTCCTCGCCGTCATGCTCGTTGAGTTCGGCCAGGCGCTTCTTGGTGATGGCTTCCTTGCGGTTGTTGATGATGCCGGCGTTGGGATTGCCTTCCACATAGTCCACATAGGACTCGTCCATGGGCCAGGCGTTGATCTGGCCTTCGGGGCCCTCATCGTTGTCGATGGGGCCCGCGTAGAAACGGAAGGCCTCGGTCTGGCCGTAGTACTCGCGTGCATCCAGCCAGGCCTTGCGCGCATTGTTCAGGCCCTGTTCGCTGGGTGATGCGAGAAAGGCCCCGATGGCTTTCTGCATGGTCTTGGCCGAGCTGATGGAATCCGAGTAATTGGCGTGCACCAGGGTGCCGTAATGCTTGACCACCTCTGCAACGGAGAGGTTCTTCTTCACGGGCTGTTGAACGGTGCCGGCGGCTGCGGCCTGGCTCATCGGGGCGGCCGCGCCCAAAGCGAGGGCGGCTGCAATCAGGATGGGATGCATGGCAGAAAGGATCGGAGGTTGGAGAACTCGGAATGCCAAACTGTAATGAGAATTGTTTTTATTGGCAAAACCTGCGAGATATCGCCGCACTGCACCGCAAGGTCATAGACGGACCCGGGCGGCCAACGGGCAGTGAACGGACGGCAATGGGAGCGCTTGCGGCGCACGGGCCGCAGCGGGCGCCAGCCTAGCACGGCGCCCTTGGCGCCAGGGCCAAAGACCCCGCGCTGGCGCAGCGCGGGCCCGGCCTCAGAACTTGTAGTTCAGGCTGACATTCACCGAGCGCGGCTCGCCCCAGGTGTAGGTGCTGTAGTAGCTGAAGATGGTGTAGTACTTCTTGTCCAGCAGGTTGCGCACGTTGACGGTGGCCGACAGCTGTTTGCTGAACTCGTAGCGCGCCATCATGTCCAGCAGCCAGTAGCCCTTGACGGTGTGAACGGCCGTGCCGCCCGATGGCGTGGAGATGTCGCCCCAGGTCTTGTCCTGCCAGCGCGCGCCGCCGCCCACCGTCAGGCCGGAAAGCGGGCCGTCCAGCCTGTAGCTGGTGTGCAGGCTGAACTGGTTGGAGGGCGTGAGCGTGGCCACGCGCTTGCCTTGGTCGCGCGAAATGGCATGCGAGAAACCGGCCTGCAGTTGCCAGGCGGGCGTGATCTGGCCGGATATCTCCGCCTCGAAGCCGCGCGTCCTGACGCCATCGACGGCCCGGTAGGCCGTGGCGCCGCCGGGCGTCAGGCCGCCGGTCTCGATACCGAAGTTGTCTTGCTGAAGCTGGAACAGCGCCGCCGATGCATTGAGGCGGCCGTCCATGAAGGCCGCCTTGACGCCGACCTCGGCGTTGTTGCCGCGCAGCGGGTCCAGCGCCTTGCCGCTCTCGTTTTGCTTGGACTGCGGGCTGAAGATGCTGGTGTAGCTGGCGTAGACCGAATAGTTGCCATTGAGGTCGTAGATCGCGCCCACATAGGGCACGAAAACGCCGGTCTCGCGCTGACCCTGCACCTGGTTGCGATAGTTGGACCAGCGCCCGCCCGTGATCAGCTTGAGGTCGGCCGCCAGGTTCCAGCGCGCCGCCGTGTACAAGCCCTGCTCCTTGGTCACTTCGCTGTTCACGTAGTCGGGTGAGGCGCCCCACACCGGCAGGCGCGAATCGCCATTCCAGTGGTAGTAGTCATTGACCGTGGACACATAGTCGGCGGGCAGCTGCCAGTAGCCATCGTTCTTCCAGTGGCGCCTTGCTACGCTGGCGCCCAGCACCAGTTCGTGCTCGCGCCCGCCCAGCGAGAAGGGCCCGCTGGCGTAGGCATCGAGCGCATTGCTGGTGGTGCGGCCTATGTACTGGCCGCGCCACAGCGACACGCCGGAGCCGTCGGCCGGGTTGGGGAAGCCCGCAGCCGCCGCGCCCAGGTTGGCGTTGTAGCCGTTGATCTGGTGGTTGAACTGCGCCTTGGCCACCCAGCCGTTGCCGAAGCTGTGCTCCAGCGTGGCAAAGGCCGTGCGCGTGTACTGGTCCCAACGGCTCCAGCGCGTGCCGTTGTTGTGCGAGCGCGGCATGTCATTGAATTGGCCATCGGCATTGAGCAGGGGAATGCCGCCCCAGGTGGAGTTGACCGGACGGTTGTTCTGCGCATCGCCGCCCAGCGTCAGCAAAGTGCGTGGCGTCAGGTCCATTTCCACAATGCCGTAGAGCGTCGCGGTCTTGCGCGAATAGCGGTCCATGAACGAGTCTTTGTCCTGGTAGGCCGCCACGCCACGCGCGCGCACGCTGCCGCTTTCATTGAGTGCGCCGCCCACATCCACCTCGGTGCGGTAGTTGCTCCAGCTGCCCGCAGAGATGGACGCATGCCCGCGGAAATCGCGCGTGGGCTTCTTGCGGATCAGGTTGATGGTCGCGCCCGGAGTGCCGCTGCCCGTGAGCAGGCCGGTTGCGCCCTTGAGCACCTCGACGCGGTCATAGATCGCCATGTCGCTGAGGGTGTTGCCGGCCGAGTACGCGGAGTCGCGCATCATCGGAATGCCGTCGTACTGGAAGTTCTGGATGGCGAAGCCGCGGGCGTAGTACTCGGTGCGCTCGCTGTCATAGGTGACGATGCTGATGCCGGGCGTGTGCTCCATCACCTGGTCGATGGATGTGAGGTTGAAGTCATCCATCTTCTGACGTGTGACCACGCTGATGGACTGCGGCGTCTCGCGCGGCGTCAGCACCATGCGCGTGGCTGTGGCAATGGTGCCCGGCGTATAGGAGCCCGAGCCTTCGGTCACCTCGCCCAACTGGTTGGAGATCACGTTGACCGTGGGCAGCGTGGCCGGGTTCTGCGTGTCCGGCAATGCCTGAGCCTGAGCGGACAGGGCGCCGATGGCAAGGGAGATGGCCAGCGCAAGAGGCGCAGGGCGATGGCCGGGTTGAAGGCGATGCAGTGGCATGAAATGCTCCGGGAGAACAGCAATACGGCAATAAAAAAACTTCCTCGCCATGCCCTCCGATGGGTCGAAGGGCATGAAGAGAAAGCGAATGCGATTTGTTCTCATTATCGTTTCTTCAATTGTCTGGGCCATCGACAGCACAGGGGCTGCTGCATCCGCGCAACACCCGAATCCGTCCCGCGCCCGCCGGGCAGTACCAGCCGCCCATGCCGTAGAAGCTGTCTGGCAAGCCTGCCCTACTTGCCTTGTCCGGCCACTTCCCTTACCATTGCGCCCGCCCGCATGGGAGCGCCCTTTTCACCGGGCCTGCCCGCAGCCTCCAAGCCCTGATCGCCCAGCCGATTTCAGGGCTTTCGCTTTTTGCAGAAGCGGTCTTTTGGCGCTGCACCTTGCGCTCTGTCTTTGCGCGCAGCCTCTGCCATGCCCCGGCATGCCGGCCGCCCAGCTTGTTTTCCCACCAGGATTTCCGTGCCCATCGCCTTCCCAGGATGCAGCACACGCGCAGCGTGCCCGCACGCCGGCTCAGCCGGCGGCGCAGGCGTTTTTGCGTGGTGCCGCACCCCAGCGAGAGCGCGCGCCGTCCTGGCTTTCAAGGATCTTCACGTGACCACCACTTCCTCCGGGGCGCTCGCAGCCAATGCTGCCGGCGCCAGCACAGACACGCATGCCGGCGCCCATGCCAGCCAGGTCAATGGCTACAGCTGGAAGGCCCTGGCCGGCTCGGCCGTCGGCTATGCCATGGACGGCTTCGACCTGCTGATCCTGGGCTTCATGCTGTCGGCCATCTCGGCCGATCTGCACCTCACGCCGGGCCAGGCCGGTTCGCTGGTGACCTGGACGCTGATAGGGGCCGTGTTCGGCGGCATCTTCTTCGGCCTGCTCAGCGACCGCTACGGGCGCATCCGCGTGCTGACCTGGACCATCATGCTGTTCGCCGTGTTCACGGGCCTGTGCGCCTTCGCGCAGGGCTACTGGGATCTGCTGGCCTACCGCACGATTGCGGGCATCGGCCTGGGCGGCGAGTTCGGCATCGGCATGGCACTGGCTGCCGAGGCCTGGCCTGCCCGCCACCGCGCGCGCGTCTCGTCCTATGTGGCCCTGGGCTGGCAAATGGGTGTGCTGGGTGCGGCGCTGCTGACGCCGCTGCTGCTGCCCCTCATCGGCTGGCGCGGCATGTTCCTGGTGGGCGTGATACCGGCCGTGGTGGCCTGGGTGATCCGCAACAAGCTGCACGAGCCCGAGGTCTTCGTGAAGCTCCAGCAGTCCGCCACGCCGTCGGCCCGCGTGCCGGTGCTGCAAAGCCTGAAGCTGCTGGTGAAGGACCGCGCCACGGCCAAGGTCAGCCTGGGTGTGATCGTGCTGACCTCGGTCCAGAACTTCGGCTACTACGGCATCATGATCTGGATGCCCAGCTTCCTGTCCAAGCAACTGGGCTTCAGCCTGACCAAGTCCTCGATATGGACTGCCGTGACCGTGGTGGGAATGATGGTCGGCATCTGGGTCTTCGGCCAGCTGGCCGACCGCATCGGCCGCAAGCCCAGCTTCCTGATCTTCCAGCTGGGCTCGGTCATCATGGTCGTGCTCTATTCACAGCTGTCCGACCCTACGGCCATGCTCTGGGCGGGGGCCCTCATGGGCCTGTTCGTCAACGGAATGATGGGCGGCTACGGCGCCGTGATGAGCGAGGCCTATCCCACCGAGGCGCGCGCCACCGCGCAGAACGTGCTGTTCAACATCGGCCGCGCCGTGGGCGGACTGGGCCCGGTGGTGATCGGTGCGCTGGCCATGAGCTATTCGTTCCAGGTGGCGATCGCCCTGCTGGCGGCCATCTATGTGCTGGACATGCTGGCCACGGCCTTTCTGATCCCCGAACTCAAGGGTCGCGAGCTATCCTGAGCGGTGCGGGCAACGGCCCTGCCATGCAAAGAGCTGCCGATGGCAGCTCTTTTTTTGTCCCGGGACCGGCCGGCCAGGGGCTCAGCCGCCCTCGCTGCATTCCAGGTTTTCGATGCGGTCTGCCGCCTCTCGGATGTCTTCCTGGAACATCTGGTCGCCCAGCATCACGGAAACCTGGCCCTCAAAGCCGCGCAGCTTGACCAGCGCTGCCTCGTAGCCGCCGCTGCCCATGCGCTTGAGCCCGCACAGCGCATAGAGCTTGGCCACGGGCGAGCTTCGCGGATCGTCGATCACCGACAGCAGGACGGCATTGGCCTCAGGCCGCCTGAGCATGGCCTCCAGGTGCCGCTCCGCTGGCGAAATCTCGCCGGCAAGGCCGACCAGTCCCAGGTTGAACTGCGAGGCATCCAGCGGCGCCGGGTCCAGCGGACGGGCCAGGGCCGGGGCAGACAGGAACAGGCAGATCAGGGCGGCGGACAGGGTGGTCTTCATGGCAGGGGCAAGGCCGTGTGAGGCCTGGGAGGCAGTCGCAAAGGCTCTTCGACGCAAAGCATTGCGGCAGGTTCCCCTTCGGCGCCATCGCGATCATCGACCGCCAAACAGCCAGCCTGCGACCAGCGTGCCGCCATAGAACAGGAGCAGGGTGACCGGCACCAGGTGCCAGCCCCAGACTCTGAACCACCAGTGATTGAACAGGGTCACCACGGCGCCGATGACGATGCAGATGGCCAGCGCACCCAGCCGCTGCTCCAGACTGTCCGCCACGTCCTGGGACGCGAAGAAGATGAACGCCGCGACGGACGAACACAGCAAGGCGGTGTAGAACGCCACTTTCTCTTGCCTGCGCAATTTCAGGATGCTCATGGGGGCCAGGGAGGTTTCGATGGATCGGTCGCCGGGAAAGCCTGCGCCACCGGAGCGCGCAGGTTGCGCTGCGGCACAATTTTTCGTATCCCGCCCGGGATGCGCCATAAGACCCGTCCGAATCTGCAGCCACTGCAGCGCACGCGCAACGCGCTGCGGCCTTCTCGACGCCCAATCGGCCCAATCAGCTCAATCGACCCTGTCAGGTCAGTCGTGTCAGTCGGCCACGGCCAGCACCACGGCGGACTCCGGCACCGACAGCCAGACCTTGCGTCCTGTGCGCAGCGTCCAGGGCTCGCCTTGCGCCTGCTGCGCCGCATACCCCACGCCGCTGCCGCCCCAGGGCAGCCTGGCCACCACTTCGCGCGGTCCGTCCCCCTCGGCACGGGCCAGGCGTTGCACCTTGGCAGGCCAGGCATTGGCCAGGCCCTGCGCACCGGCCAGCGGCGCCACTGGCAGCACCTGGACGGCAGTGGCCTTGCACAGCGCCATCACGGGCAGGCCAGGGGCCAGGCCCAGCAACTGGGCGCTTTCGGCGGTGATGCGAGCGGCAATGCCTGGTGCATCGCCACCGCCATCGGGCAGCATCCAGACGCGGACCTGGGCACCCTGCGCCTGCAGGGCCCCGACCCGGCAAGGCCACAGATTGCGCATGCTGGTGCGCAGGCCCAGCCCCAGTCCGGGAGCCGCCGAGGAAACGCCGGCCGGCCCGCCAAAGCGCTGCAGCACCTGTGCACGGGCCTGCTCCAGCGCATCGGCCATGGCCAGCAGGGACTGCCCGGCTGCGGTGATGCGCGCGCCGCCGCCGCCGGCGCCGCCGACCGAGCGCTCCACCAGGGCACAGCCCGCGAGATTGGTCAGCACATCCAGCGCCTGCCATGCCGCCTTGTAGCTGACGCCGGCCTCGCGCGCCGCTTGTGAAATCGAATGCCCTGCTGCGATATGGCGCAGGATGGCGAGGCGGCGGTCAGCCAGGTCATGGCCCAGCGCGGGCGCCAGATCGGAGGGTGAAGCAGGAGCGTCGGCAGTCATGCGCGACATCATGCCCGCCAAGCGTTATTTCCCGCCAAGCAAAACGCCTGCACCCTGCATGCGCATTTTCAGGTCGTTACACTGCGCTATTCACCAACGGAATAGCGAGAGACCCATGAACGTGAACCAGCCCCTGCGTGCCACCGCCTTTGCCGCCCTTGCCCTGTTGGGCGGTGTCGCTGCGCAGGCTGCCGAAGTGTCGGTGGCCGTTGCCGCCAACTTCACGGCGCCCATGCAGAAGATCGCCGCCGAGTTCGAGAAGGACACCGGCCACAAGGCCCTGCTGTCCTTCGGCGCCACGGGCAAGTTCTATGCGCAGATCGTCAACGGCGCGCCCTTCCAGATCCTGCTGGCCGCCGACGACACCACGCCCGGAAAGATCGCCAAGGAAGGCCGTGGCCTGCCCGACTCGCGCTTCACCTACGCCATCGGCCAGCTCGTGCTGTGGAGCCCCAAGCCCGGCTATGTGGACGACAAGGGCGAGGTCCTCAAGACCGGCGACTACAAGCACATCGCCGTGGCCAATCCCAAGCTGGCGCCCTACGGCACGGCAGCCATGGAAGTGCTGGACAAGCTGGGCATCACGGCCCAGGTGCAGCCGCGCATCGTCATGGGCGAGAACATCGCCCAGACCTACCAGTTCGCGGCCACGGGCAATGCCCAGCTGGGCTTCGTGGCCCTGTCGCAGGTGATGGAAAACGGCAAGCTGCGCGAAGGCTCGGCCTGGCAGGTGCCCGGCTCCATGCACGAGCCCATCCGCCAGGACGCCATCGTGCTCAATAGCGGCAAGGACAACGAAGCCGCCACCGAGCTGATGAAGTACCTGCGCGCCGACAAGGCCCGTGCCATCATCCGCTCCTACGGCTATAGCTTCTGACACCTGTTGAGGCGCGCTTGCGCGCCTTCCCTCTCTCCTGGGGAGGGGTCGGCCGGCACGGACCCGTGCTCAGCGTCGCTGAGCCGGGCCGCGCCGGTTTCGTGCGTTGAGTGAGATCCAACAGCGCTGCGAACCACTGAATTCTTCCCGCATGATTCTTACCGCCGACGACTACGCCGCCATACGGCTGACGCTGAAACTTGCCAGCGTGACCACGGTGCTGCTGCTGACGCTGTGCACGCCGCTGGCCTGGTGGCTGGCGCATACGCGCTCGCGCTGGCGCGGCCCGATTGGCGCCGTGGTGGCGCTGCCCCTGGTGCTTCCGCCCACGGTGATCGGCTTCTACCTGCTGGTGACCATGGGTCCCAACGGCCCCGTGGGGCAGCTGACGCAGGCGCTGGGGCTGAGCACCCTGCCCTTCACTTTTCCGGGCCTGGTCATCGGGTCCCTGGTGTATTCCCTGCCGTTCACGGTGCAGCCGCTGCAGCGCGCCTTCGAGTCGCTGGGCACGCGCCCCATGGAGGCCGCGGCCAGCCTGGGCGCGGGGCCGCTGGACCGCTTCTTCACCGTGGCGCTGCCGTTGGCGCGCCCGGGCTTCATCACCGCAGCCGTGCTGACCTTCGCGCACACCGTGGGCGAGTTCGGCGTGGTGCTGATGCTGGGCGGCAATATCCCCGGCGTGACGCGCGTGGTCTCGGTGCAGATCTACGACCATGTGGAGGCCATGGAGTACGCCCACGCCCACTGGCTGGCCGGCGGCATGGTGGTGTTCTCCTTCCTGGTGCTGCTGGCCCTGCACCTGTTGCAGCCGCGCGAGGAGCGCCGCGAATGATGACTGACTTCTCTCCCGTTGCGTCGGCTGGCGCCGTGCCCGCCGCGAGCCCTTCGCAAATCCTTGCTGCGCTGGCGCTGGAACGTGCCGACTTCCGCCTCGATGTGCAGCTGCAGCTGCCCGGGCGCGGCGTCACCGCCCTGTTCGGCCCCTCGGGCTGCGGCAAGACCACCTGCCTGCGCGCGCTGGCAGGGCTGGAGCGCGCACGGGGCCGTGTCGCCGTCAATGGCGAGGTCTGGCAGGACGATGCGGCCAGCCAGTGGCTGCCCACGCACCGCCGCGCACTGGGCTATGTGTTCCAGGAAGCCAGCCTGTTCCCGCACCTGAGCGTGCAGCGCAACATCGACTACGGCATGCGGCGCACGCCCGCCGAGCGACGCAAGGTGTCCCAAGAGCAGGCCGTGTCCCTGCTGGGCATAGGCCATTTGATGGACCGCATGCCCTCCACCCTGTCGGGCGGCGAGCGCCAGCGCGTGGCCATTGCGCGCGCCCTGGCCACCAGCCCCCGCGTGCTGCTCATGGACGAACCGCTGGCCGCGCTGGACGCCCAGCGCAAGGCCGAGGTCCTGCCCTACCTGGACCAGCTGCGCCGTGAACTCGACATTCCCGTGGTCTATGTCAGCCACTCCATTGACGAGGTAGCGCGCCTGGCCCAGCACCTGGTGCTGCTCAAGGCAGGCGGCATCGTCGCGGCCGGCGCCACCAGCGAACTGCTGGCACGGCTGGACCTGCCGCTGAGCATGGGCGACACGGCAGCGGCCATGCTCAGTGCGCAGATCCGGCAGCACGATCCGGATGCCCACCTGAGCACGCTGTCCTTCGACGGCGGGCGCCTTCGCCTTGTCATGGCCCGCCCGCGCCCCATCGGCGAGAGCGTGCAGCTGCGCGTGCAGGCGCGCGATGTGAGCCTGAGCCTGCAGCACCCGCAAGACAGCAGCATCCTCAACATCCTGGCGGCCACCGTGCAGGATCTGCGCGAGGACGGCCCGGGCCAGGTCATGGTCTCGCTGCAGCTGGGCCCGTCCCGCCTGCTGGCGCGCATCACCCTGCATTCCGCCCAGCAGCTGGGCATTGCGCCGGGCATGCATGTCTTCGCCCAGATCAAGGGCATGGCATTGCTGGACTGAAGCTGCGCGGCGGCACCGATATCATGCGCAGGCCGCCTGCGCGGCCCACGCCATGAACGCCACCACCGAACACGCTCCCGCACCCGCCCCGGACTCGGGCCCGGCAGATGCTGCCTGCGCCACCGCGCCCGCCATTGCCGCACTGCGCACGCATGCGGTGGTGCGCCACCGGATCGCCGATGGCGGCGCCGTCAGCCTCCAGCCCGAACCCCAGGTGCTGGCCAGCGAAGTCCCCATCGCCCTGGTGTTCAATGGCATCTCGCATGCCGTGATGATGGGTACGCCCTCGGACCTGGAAGACTTTGCGCTGGGTTTTGCGCTCACCGAGGGCATCCTGGACAGCGGCGCCGACTGCTACGGCATCGAGGTGCGGGCAGTGGCCGCCGAAGCGGCAGGCCTTCCGTCCGGCATGGACGGCATCGAGGTGCAGCTGGACGTGGCCTCGCGCTGCTTCGCGCGCCTCAAGGACCGGCGCCGCAGCATGAGCGGGCGCACAGGTTGCGGCGTCTGCGGCGTGGACAGCTTCGCGGCGCTGGACCTGTCCTTCGACCCCCTGCCCGCGCACGACTGGATCGCCCGTGTCGATGCCACCACGGTGTGCGCTGCCATCGATGCCCTGCCGCCGCTGCAGCGGCTCAACGCCGAAGCCGGCGCCGTGCATGCCGCAGGCTGGGCAGGGCTGGACGGGCAACTGACGGATGTGCTCGAGGACGTGGGCCGCCACAACGCGCTGGACAAGCTGGTCGGCCGCCTCTCGCGCACCGGCCGCCTGGGCGAGGCCGGTTTTGTCGTGCTCTCCAGCCGGGGCAGCCATGAGCTGGTGCGCAAATGCGCCAGGGTCGGCATCGCCGCCCTGGCCACCATCTCCGCTCCCACGGCCATGGGCGTGCAGATGGCCGAGCTGACCGGCCTGCGCTTCTGGGGCCTGTGCCGCCCGCCCAAGGTGGTGCTGTATGCGCCGGGCCGCACCTGACCCAATGCCCGAGTGCTGCGCCTGCGCGGCGGCAAGTTCGTAGAATCGCGGGTTCAGCCCCTGGATGTACACCATGAACCGCTGCAAGCCCCATTTCTCTGCCGTCCGCCGCCTGTGCGCCGGCGCCCTGCTCGCCGGCCTGGCCTGCGCCAGCCTGGGCGCGGCCGCGCAGGGCCTGCCCTCCAACGAGACACGCAACTTCCCGCCGCAGGCCCAGTTCGGCGAGCTGGTCGTGACCGCGCAGTTTCCCGTGGTCGAAATCGACGGCAAGACCATTCGCACCAGCCCGGGCTTTCGCCTGTTTAGCCCCGAGCGCACGCTGGTGCAGGCCATCAACTACCAGGGCAGCAAGCTCGTGGTGGGCTATGTGATCGAGCCGCAGACGCAGTGGCTGCACCAGGCCTGGATCCTGACCAAGGCCGAGGCCGACAAGCACTACAAGCCCAAGTCGATGCTGCACCGCTTCTTCAACTGAGGCCGGCGCACACCGCACGCACACGATGGATGCGGCCCGCAGCTTGCGGGGCGCAGCGGCTCGGGCCAGGGAGCACAGCGCCCGCCCTGGCCCGGCCATCTTCTTTTTTTGCAGACCGCCGCTTGCAGTGCGGCGGCTGCCTGACGGAACCCCACCATGTCCAAGAAAGTCTTTATCAAAACCTTCGGCTGCCAGATGAACGAGTACGACTCGGACAAGATGGCCGATGTGCTGGGCGCAGCCCAGGGCTACGAGTCCACCGACGACCCGGAGCAGGCCGACCTGATCCTGTTCAACACCTGCTCGGTGCGCGAGAAGGCACAGGAGAAGGTGTTCAGCGACCTGGGCCGCTACAAGCACCTGAAGGAACGCGGCGTGCTCATCGGCGTGGGCGGCTGCGTGGCCAGCCAGGAGGGCGAGGAAATCATCAAGCGCGCGCCCTATGTGGACGTGGTCTTCGGCCCGCAGACCCTGCACCGCCTGCCCGAGCTGCTCAATGCACGCGCCGCCAGGCACAAGCCCCAGGTCGATATCAGCTTTCCCGAGATCGAGAAATTCGACCACCTGCCACCGGCGCGCGTGGAAGGCTCCTCGGCCTTTGTCTCCATCATGGAAGGCTGCTCCAAGTACTGCAGCTACTGCGTCGTGCCCTATACGCGCGGCGAGGAAGTCAGCCGCCCGTTCGAGGACGTGCTGGTCGAGGTCGCGGGCCTGGCCGACCAGGGCGTGAAGGAGGTCACGCTGCTGGGCCAGAACGTGAACGCCTACCTGGGCAAGATGGGTGACACGGCCGAGATCGCCGACTTTGCCCTGCTGCTGGAATACGTGTCCGAGATCCCCGGCATCGAGCGCATCCGCTACACCACCAGCCATCCCAACGAATTCACGCCGCGCCTGATCGAGGCCTACGCTCGGCTGCCCAAGCTGGTCAGCCACCTGCACCTGCCCGTGCAGCACGGCAGCGACAAGATACTCATGGCCATGAAGCGCGGCTACACGGCCATGGAATACAAGAGCACCATCCGCAAGCTGCGTGCCATCCGGCCCGAGATGGCCATGAGCAGCGACTTCATCGTGGGCTTCCCCGGCGAGACCGAGGAAGACTTCCAGAAGATGATGAAGCTCATCCACGACGTGCGCTTCGACAACAGCTTCAGCTTCATCTTCAGCCCCCGCCCCGGCACGCCGGCCGCCAACCTGCACGACGACACGCCCCACGAGGTCAAGCTGCGCCGCCTGCAGGAGCTGCAGGCCGTGATCAACAACAACATCAAGGACATCAGCGACGAGCGCGTGGGCACGGTGCAGCGCCTGCTGGTGGAAGGACTGTCCAAGCGCGATGGCAGCGAACTCATGGGCCGCACCGAGTGCAACCGCGTGGTCAACTTCCCGGGCAACGAACGCCTGATCGGCCAGATGATCGATGTGAAGATCACCGAGGCACGCACCTTCACGCTGCGCGGCGAGGTCGTGGTGCGCCACTGATCCCAACCCGATCCCTGCGGCCCCGGTGGCCCAGCGACCTCTTGCGTAACGAAAGCCCGGCAATGCCGGGCTTTTTGCATGTAACAGGACGTGAAAACAGCCCGGCCACACTGGCCTGGCGCGGGCCGGCCCGCTAGCATCGCGGGTTGCCGCCTTGAGGTCTGTCGGCCTGCATGGCTTTTCCAGCTTCGCTTGCTTGCTATCGATTCCATGAACACCTCCCAGCCCGCCAACGCCCAGGCCATCCTTGAGGGCGAAGCCCTGCATGCCTTCATGGACCAGGCGCACGACCTGCTGCAACAGGAAGATGAAACCAGCCCCATCGCCCCGGCCGAACGCCAGGCGGCCGTCATGGAGCTGCTCTCGCAGCAGCGCTTCGCGCCGGCCACGGTGAGCGAGCTGGAGCGTCTGCACGATCTCTGGCTCGACCTGGAACGGCCCGAGACCGCCAACGCCCTGCTGCGCGAGCACCGCGATGCCACGCTGCAGCACCTGCAGGGTGACAACCACCTGCTGGCCACGGCCAGCCTGGCGCTCAGCGACATCCAGAGCCGGCTGCGCTTTGACCGCGAAGGCGGCGTGGCCCTGCTCGCGCATGCCGCCGATCTCATGGGCCGGCTGCCGCACACCGGCGAGCCCTATCGCTACTGGAATGGCTGGCACTACCTGGCCCGCGAGGCCCAGGCCTGGGAACTGGCCGAGCAAGGCGTGGACCTGCAGCGCAACCACGAGCGCAGCGACCCCGACGGCGAGGCATCCCCCGCGCGCCGCGACGCGCGTGCCAGCCTGCGCAAGGCCGAGCTGGCCCGCCTGCGCGGCGACGTGCCGGCCACCGTGCGCCATGTGCAGGCCGCCACGGCGCAGTTGGCCCTGGCAGACGCCGACCAGAACGTGGACTTCGACGACTGGCTGCACCTTGCGCGCGAAGTGCTGCCGCTGGCCCCGCAAAGCGTTCCGGCCGTGCTGATGGCGGCGCAGCAGCACCTGGCCCGCACGGAAAGCCCCGCCGCATCGCAGGCGGTGCGCGCGCACCGCAAGGTCCATGAGGCACGGCTGCAGGCCATGGCCTGCCATGCCATGGGCCAGCCAGAGGCCGCGCTGCAGCTGGCCGAGCTGGGCCGCTTCGGCCTGGTGGACGACTCCGACGACGCCTTCAGCGGCCTGGTCCTGCAATGGCTGCAAGAGGCGGGCCGCCTGGCCGATGCGGCGGACTTGGCGCTGGAGAGCGTGCTGCACAGCCGCCCCGGATCGGCCCGCCAGGGCTATGAGCTGGCACTGCGCATGGTGGACAGCGACACCGCCCACGCCCCCGCCTGGGCGCTGATCCTGGCCTGGGCGGGACTGGATTCCGACATGCAGGAGATCCTGGAAGACAGCCCGGCTGCTGCGCGCAGCGCCGACGACTACCTGGCCCTGGCGCGTGCCCAGGCGCCCGGCCATCCGCTGCTGGACATGATCGACGGCTGGCGCCTGGCCAGGAACCACCAATGGGAACAGGCCCTGCCGCTGCTCGAGCGCGGCGTGGGCGAGCAGCCCCGGCACGCCAACTCCGAGCTGCTGCCCATGCTCTGGGCCGCGCGCTTCGCCGTGCTGCCCGCCGCGCAGGCGCTGCAGCGCCCCTTTGCGCAGGGCCATGGCGCCCACTGGTGCTATGCAGCGGGCGTGACCCTGGACGACGAGGACGACCTGGCCGCCCTCATGGGCGAAGGCCGTCAGGTGCCGGACGACGAGGTGCGCGAGCCGCTGGTGCAGCGCTACTACGAAGAGGGCCTGGCCCGCTTCGAGGCCTTCTGGGCCAGCGGCCAGGGCAGGTACAAGGACGCGCACCTGCACGTCTACTCCATGCTCTGCAACAACCTTGCCATCAAGTACCGCTCGCAGCAGCGCTATGAAGAGGCTGCAGCCCTGCACCACAAGGGACTGTCCAGCAGCCCCTTCGCCGAGCACCATGACGGCCTGCTGTGGTGTGCCATCCGCCGTGATGACCGACCCGGCATCGTCACGGCGGCAGAGCAGCTGTGGCACTTCACCCAGGACTACGGCTACAGCCGCCACTGCCCCACCGACTACTTCCCCAGCGTGGCGCTGGCGCTCTACCAGCTCGGCCGCGCGGGCGAGATCGGCATCTGGCTGGAACGCCTGGACCAGTGGTTCGAGGAACTGGACGCAGACGAGCAGCGCGAACAGCGGCGCGACTACCTGGCGGCCCTGATGTCCCTGCTCGACTTCTTCTCCGAAAGCCATGGCGACGTGGTGCGCCCCCGCCTGGAGGCCCTGCTGCCCGAAGTGCGCGCCCTGGGCGAGTGCTACACGCTGCGCCGCCTGGCCTGCGCCATGGAAAGCTGCGGCCCCATCGATCAGGCCGTGGCCCTGCACCGCGAGGCCATCGCCAAGCTCACCCCCGATGACAGCGAGGCCGAGCACAAGATGGCCAGGGACGGCCTCCAGCGCTGCCTCAAGCTGCGCTCGGACAGCAAGCCCTGGTGGAAGCTGTGGTGAACCCGGGAGCCGCCACGGCAGCCAGCGCCTACCGCCCGCGCGACGTGGTCAATGCGCCGGACATCAAGCAGCGCATACGTGAGCGCAGCGCGGCGCGCGGCGACAGTCAGGAGATCGCGGCCTGGCTGGCCAACCACTTCTACCGCCACGTGATCGGCAACCTCGACGCCGATCCGCCGGCCATTCAGCCCATCTCCACGCAGGCCGAGCTGCTGCGCCTGCACCGGCGCACCGAGCCTGCCGCCTGGGCGCTGGAGCGCCTGCGCGCGCATGCGACCCGCCAGCCACCGCTACAGGACAGCCCTGCGGCCGGCGCCAGCGCACCGCTGTGGTGGGTGGAGCCTGACAGCGCCCCGCTGCTGGCGCTGGAAAGCCGGCTGCTGGAGTTCCTGTCCACCCGGCGCGGCACGGCGCTTGAGGGCAAGCTGCAGCGCATCAACTGCCCGCAGGCCCTGGCGCGCTGGACGCTGGAGCACCTGGCCTTCGCCAGAAAAAGCGAAAGCGGCTGGGCCGAGCACCGACCCGGCGCCGTGCGTCCGCTGCTGCGCGGCCAGTTGGGCGTGTTCGTGGAATTCGATGCCCAAAGCCCGGACCTGCGCGCCGAAATGGCCTATGAAAGCCAGATGATGCGGCACTGCCTGGGCCAGTTCAGCGCGCGCGGCGCGCTGCGCGGCGGCTACGGCGAGCACTACGCCGAAGCCTGCGAGCAGGGCCGGCTGCGGCTGTTCAGCTACCGCACGGGCACGGCCCAGCCGCGCATCACCGTCAGCGCCCAGGTGCTTGACGGCGGGCGGCTGCGCATCGACCAGATCAAGGGCAAGCAGAACCGCCCGCCGATTGCGCGCTACCTGGCCGACGTGCTGGCCCTGCTCAACCACCTCGATGCCGATGGCGAGGCGCCAGCGGATGCCCTGGCCATGGGCATCGTGCGCCGTCCGGCGCATCTGCTGGCCTCGGGCCACACCGGCGCCTGGTGCGCGGCCAGCGAGCTGCACACCGAAGCCGAGCAATTGTGGCTGCTCCAGGCCCACCCGGCGCTGCTGGAGCAGCTGGATATCCGGTCGCCCCTGATGCAATGGCTGGTCGCGGCACGCCGCGACACCGTGCCCGTGCCCGCCTTCGAGCGCATGCCGCGCAGCGCGGCCCTGCAGCAGTCGCTGGAGCTGGCGCGGCGCCGGGCAGGATCGCCGGGCAGGACAGGAAATCCGCGATGAACGCCTTCACTCTTGTTGTGCTGTCTGCATTGGTCTGGTGGGCAGTGCGCGCCGGCCTGCGCCGCAGGCGTTCGGCGCGCCAGCGCGGCGACTTCAGCAGCTACCGCAGCGGCGATGCGGCGCTGGACTGGGCCCTGGCCCTGGCCCATCCCATGGCCTTTCACGCCATCCAGGGCGGCTTTGCAGACCGGCAGCTCCATGGTGCCGACGACGCCCTGACCACCCAGCTGCGCCCCATGGTGCTGCACCACCTGGGCCTGCGCACCGACCTGGACGATGCCCAGATCGCACGCCAGTTGCCCGATGGCCTGCGCCAGCGCTGGTTCACGCTGGACCTGCAGCGCCTGCAGGCCGGCGACGATCCCCATGCCGCCATGGCCTTTGCCTGCGCGCGCGTGGCCTTCCACGTGCGATGTGCCTGGCTGCTGGGCTGGCTGGACGAGGCCCTGCACCAGCAGATCCTTCACCTGAACGCATGCCGCGCGCGGGATTGCTTTGACAGCTGGCAGGCCTTCGGCCAGGCCTATGCGCGGGGCCGCAGCCAATGGCTGGCCCGTGGCCGGGCCGACGTGCTGGGCCGCAGCGTGACGCCCGAGGAGGTGCAGCAATGGGTGGCCGATCCGCGCCATCCCTGGCATGCCATGCCCTGGCAGCCGCAGGCGGTGCGGTGACGGCTGCCAGGTGGCCCGGCCCTCAGCCTTCGCCGTGCACCTTGGCGAAGGTCAGGATCACCTCCCGCACCACCTGGCGTTGCGGCGCGGGCAGCCTCAGAAAGGCGTCGAAGGTTTCGCGTTCAAGATAGCCCACGCCCGGTTCCTGGCATTCGTGCTGAGGCGGCAGTGACCGCTGGGCAGGGTCGCCAAAGCGCAGCACTTCGGGCTCGATCCTGAGCAGCTCGGCCAGCAGCACCAGCTTGTCCTGCTCGGGCACGGCCTCGCCGTTGAGCCAGCGCGCAACCGCCTGGAACGAAATCGGCCGACCCCAGTAACTGGAATTGAACAGATTCAGCAGCACGCTGGGCCGCGGCTCCAGACCCGCAGCCTCGATGGCCTGGCGCAGGCGCTGTGCGAATTCGAGCTTGTTATCCATTCCGAAACCCTGGATTTCTATGGAGCTCTCATTGGACCATCGATTCAAGAGCCGGCGCCAAGCCCGGCGTCTTGCCTGGCAGGCGCTCAGGCGAAGATGCTGCGCGCCTCGGTGAAGCGCCTGGCGAAATAGGGGTTGTCCATGCGCACGCGCTGCACCGTGCCGCCGCTGGACGGCGCATGCACGAACTGGCCGTTGCCCACAAAGATGCCCATGTGCGAATAGCGCGAGCCCAGGGTGTTGAAGAACACGAAGTCGCCGCGCTGCAAGCTGCGGCTGCCCACGGGATTGCTGAACTGCGCCCACTGGGCCGTGGTGCGCGGCAGGCGGCTTTCGGTAATGCCGCCCACGGCCCACTGGATCAGGCCGCTGCAGTCGAAACCGCCGTCGGGCGAATTGCCGCCGTAGGTATACGGCGTGTTGACCACGAGCATGGTGCGCGCCAGCAGGGCCTCGCGCAACTCGCCATCCAGGTTCAGGGCCTGCGGCGAAGGAGCAGGCCCGGGACCCGCGCCCTTGCGGGGAGCAGACGAGCAGCCGGCCAGCAGCGCAGCCGCCGCCAGCAGGCCCCAGTCACGGCGAGACAGCCGCGATGCAGTCACGCGGGAAGCCGCAAGGGAAGTCGAAACGCCAGCCTTCATGGCGCCGCATGTTCTCACAAAGCCCCGCAGCGGCCAAAGAAAAGCCGCAGGCTGTGCTGCGGCTTGACTGTCCATAGGCGGGGCCCGGCCCGCTCAGAACGGCAGCTTGGGCATGCCGCCGCCACCGCCCATCATTCCCTTCATGGCCTTCATGCCGCCCATGCGCTTCATCATCTTCATGAGGCCGCCGCCCTTCATCTTCTTCATCATCTCCTGCATCTGCTCGAACTCCTTGAGCAGGCGGTTGACTTCCTGGACCTGCACGCCCGCGCCATCGGCAATGCGCTTCTTGCGCGTGGCCTTGATGATCTCGGGCTTCTTGCGCTCCTTGGCGGTCATCGAGCAGATGATGCCTTCCTTGCGGCGGATCTCGCGCTCGGCCTTGTCCATGTCCACCTGGCCGGCCTTGGCGGTGAGCTGTGCCGGCAGCTTGTCCATGAGGTTGGACAGGCCGCCCATCTGCTTCATCTGCTGGATCTGGGCCAGGAAGTCGTTGAGGTCGAAGCCGTCACCGCTCTTGACCTTCTCGGCCAGCTTCTGCGCGGCCTCCATGTCCACGCCCTTGGTGACCTGCTCGACCAGGGCCACGATGTCGCCCATGCCCAGCACGCGCTGCGCGTGGCGGTCGGCGTCGAAGACTTCCAGGCCGTCGATCTTCTCGGACACGCCGGCGAACTTGATGGGCGCGCCCGTGATCTGGCGCACCGACAGCGCCGCGCCGCCGCGCGAGTCACCATCGAGCTTGGTGAGCACGATGCCGGTCAGGGGCAGGGCCTCCTTGAAGGCCTTGGCCGTGTTGATCGCATCCTGGCCCTGCATGGCATCGACGACGAACAGGGTCTCGACCGGCTTGAGCGTGGCGTGCAGATCCTTGATCTCGGCCATCAGCAGCTCGTCGATGGCCAGGCGGCCGGCCGTATCGACCAGCAGCACGTCAAAGAAGTGGCGCTTGGCGTAGTCCAGCGCGGCCACGGCAATGTCGTGGGGCTTCTGGTCTGGCGTGGAGGGGAACCACTCGGCGCCAGCCTGGCCGGTCACGGTCTTGAGCTGCTCGATGGCGGCCGGGCGGTACACGTCGCCCGACACGGTCAGCACCTTTTTCTTGCGCTTTTCAATCAAGTGCTTGGCCAGCTTGGCCGTGGTCGTGGTCTTGCCGGCGCCCTGCAGGCCGGCCATGAGGATGACGGCAGGCGGCTGGGCGTTGAGATTGATGTCGGCCACGCCCTCGCCCATGGTGGCGGCCAGTTCCTTGTTGACGATGGACACCAGCAGCTGGCCGGGCTGCAGGGAGCCCAGCACCTCCTGGCCCAGCGCCTTTTCCTTGACGCGCGCAACGAAGTCGCGCACCACGGGCAGGGCCACGTCGGCCTCGAGCAGGGCCATGCGCACTTCGCGCAGCATGTCCTGTACGTTGGATTCGGTGATGCGGGCCTGGCCGCGCATCTCCTTGACGAGTCGCGAAAGTTTGTCGGTCAGAGCGGAGGCCATAAGCGGGGAGGAACTGGAGTCGTCGGAAAGGAAAAGGTGTGCTGCAGCGAGCCAGCCGGGGCCAGGTTGCCGAATGGGGCCAGGCGGGGCCGGGTCGCGGCACGGACCCTGCAGATCCCGACGATTCTACCCGCTGCCCCTGCAGGGGTAAGTACCGGCCTTCCCTGCCGCGCAGCGGGCACCGGCCGGCAGTAACATCCACACTGCTTCCATAGATTATGGCTATCGCCCTGTGCAGTGCCGGCTTGCTACCGCCTAGGAGTCTT
The DNA here is from genome assembly GCF_009827015.1 of Delftia sp. CH05. NCBI lineage: Bacteria > Pseudomonadati > Pseudomonadota > Betaproteobacteria > Burkholderiales > Comamonadaceae > Delftia > Delftia sp. CH05. The sequence continues at coordinate 157,619 of NZ_WUMG01000005.1, forward strand.
CATGCCCGATACGCCGTATGGCCAGTTCCTGGACCGTGTGCCCGACGGTTTTCTTCTGTTTGACGAGCAGGGCTGCCTGCTCGATGCCAATGCCCATGCCTGCGCCAGCCTGGGCCATCACAAGGCCGCCATGCTGGGGCTGGGCATCATGGAAGTGTGGCCCGACGCGGACGGACTGCGGCGCGGTCCCTGGCAGGACATGGCCGTGGACAGCCAGGCCCATCTCTGCGGCCGACTGATCCGCCGCGACGGCGCCAGCTTCCCCGCCGAGCTCCATATCTATTGCCAGTCGCTGTCGGGCAGGCGGCTTTTCTTCACCACCTGGCACGAGCTCAGCGAGCGCACCGGCCAGGACGAGCCGATCGGCCAGCCCGATGCGCAGCTGCAGCCGCTCCTGCGAAAAAGCACCGGGCCGTGGCAGGATTCGACACGCCTGCTGGAAGCCGTGATGCACGAAACGCCCGACCTGGTCTTCGCCAAGGACCGGCAGGGCCGCTACACCTTCGTCAACCCCGCCGCCGCGCGCTTTTCCGGGCGCACGCCCGAAGACATCGTGGGCAAGACCGACCAGGAACTGTTCCCCGACAGCAGCTTCACCCACAGCGACCGCCGGGTGCTGGACAGCGACGCCCCCGTGGTGTCGGAGGATCATTTGCTGGTCAACGGGCAGCGCCGCCTCTTCCAGTCCACCAAAATTCCTTACCGCAATGACGAGGGCCGGACCGTGGGCGTGCTGGGCATTGCGCGCGACATCACCCTCATGCGCCAGACCGAGTCCCAGCTGCAAAAAAGCTACGACGTGCTGCGCCAGGCCGAACAGCTGGCGCGCCTGGGCAGCTGGACATGGGAGCTGGACACCGAGCACTTCCAGGCCTCGGAGATGATGTATGTGATGAACGGCCTGGACCCCCAGGGTCCGCCGCTGACGCGCCATGCCCTGCGCGCCATGCTCGGACCGCAGGATCTTGCCCGGCTCACCGCTGCCGTGCAGCTGTGCATCGGCACCGGCCAGTCCTACAGCCTCGATGTCGTGCACCACTGCCCGGACGGACGGAGGTTCGCGGCCCGCCTCATGGGCCGCGCCCTGCGCGACGAGCAAGGCCGCATCGTCGCGCTCAGCGGCACGCTGCAGGACCTGTCCGAACGCGAGGACGCACGCATGCGCCTCGAAGCCCTGGCCGACAACCTGCCCAGCGGCGCCATCTACCGTCTGGAAGGCGGCCTGGCGCAACTGCGGCTCAGCTACATCAGTGCCGGCATAGAGAACCTGATCGGCGTGCCGGCCCACGCCATCATGGCCGACCGTCAGGCCTACCTGAATGCCATCCATCCCGAGGACCTGCCGCACTACCAGCAGATGCTGCAGTGCTCGGTCGATACGCTGCGGGTCTTCGACTGCCGCTTTCGCGTGATCAGGCCCGATGGAGAGATCCGCTGGCTGCGCTGCCGATCGGCCCCCCGGAGCAGCCACGAGGGCATGGTCTGGGACGGCATCATGCTGGACATCACCCGCGAGCGCGAGGCCGAGCAGGCGCTGCAGCAGGCCAAGGAGGCCGCAGAAGCGGCCGAACGGGCCAAGTCGGATTTCCTGGCCATCATGAGCCACGAAATCCGCACCCCCATGAACACCGTCATCGGCATGACGCGCCTGGTTCAGCAGACCGCGCTGACATCACGCCAGCGCGGCTACCTGGAGAAGGTGGAGCGCTCGGCCAGCGCCCTGCTGGCCGTGATCAACGACGTCCTCGACTTTTCCAAGATAGAGGCGGGCATGCTGGCGCTGGAGGAAGTGGATTTCGCCCTTGACGATGTGCTGGAGACCGTCTCGGCCTCCACGGCGCTGCGCGCAGAGGAAAAGGGGCTGGAAGTGGTCTATGCGCTGGACCCGCACCTGCCGCCCCGGTTGCGCGGCGACCCGCTGCGCCTGGGCCAGGTGCTGACCAACCTGGTCGGCAATGCCATCAAGTTCACCGAGCATGGCGAGGTGGTGATCTCCCTGCATCTGGAGCCGCCGCTGGCGTGCGCGCCGGTGGAGGCCGGCGCGCACGCCACGGCAGCGCCCCTGCACCACCTGTGCGTGAACGTGCGCGACACCGGCATAGGCCTGGATGCATCGCGGGCCGAACGGCTGTTCCAGCCCTTCACCCAGGCCGACATCCAGACCACGCGCCGCCACGGCGGCACCGGCCTGGGCCTGGCCATCTGCCACAGGCTGGTGCAGCTCATGGGCGGCGAGATCAGCGTCTGCAGCCAGCCCGGCCAGGGCAGCAACTTCCGCTTCACGGCCAAGGTCCGGCCTGCCACGGATGCGCCGCTGGACGGCCACGACAACCTGGGCAGCACCGGCGTTCTCATCGTCGATGACAACGCCAGCGCGCGCGAGGCCCTGGCCGCCATGGTGCGCTAACTGGGCATGCGCTGCGATACGGCGGCGGACGGCATGCAGGCGCTGCACATGCTGCAAGAGGCCGCACGCCAGGAATCCCCCTACGGCCTGGCCCTGCTGGACTGGCGCATGCCCGGCATGGACGGGCTGGACCTGGCACGCCGCATGCGCGAGCAGCAGGACCTGGCCAAGACCCCGGCTGCGCTCATGGTCACGGCCTTCGGGCGCGACGAAGTGCAGCTGCAGGCCGCGCAGTTGGGCCCGCGGGGCCTGCTGATCAAGCCCTTGACCGCATCGGCACTGCGCTCGTGCATCCGGGAGGCACTGCGGGACCCCGAATCGCCCCCGCCGGAAAGCCCGGCGGCCGGCCCCTCGCCACAGCAGCGCTACCCGGGCCTGCCTGGGCGCAGGGTGCTGGTGGTGGATGACAACGTACTCAACCGCGAGGTGGCCACCGAGCTGCTGGAGCAGGCCGGCATATCGGTACAGACTGCGCAGGACGGTCTGCAGGCGCTGCAGCTGCTGGACACCCAGCCTTTCGATGCCGTGCTCATGGACGTGCACATGCCCGGCATGGACGGCCTCAGTGTCACGCGCACCATCCGCACGCGCAGCGCGCTGCGGCATCTTCCGGTGATCGCGCTGACTGCGCAGGCCTATGTCGAGGAGCGCGCCCGGATCGAGGCCGCAGGCATGAATGCCCATCTGACCAAACCCGTTGACGATGTGCTGCTGTACGAGACACTGCAGCGCTGCCTGCGCGCGGGCCCTCCTCCAACGGCAGCGCTTGCGCCGGCCGCGCCCTTGCAGCCGACGCCGTCAAGCCCTGCCCAGGCCTGGGATCCGGCACGGCTGCGGCAACGCCTTGCCGGCCAATCGCCGCGCATGCTCCACGCCATCGAAGGCTTTGCCCAGGACTTTGCCGATGCGCCGCAACGGCTGCGCGATGCCGTGCGCAGCGGCCATTGGGACACCGTGGCATCGCTGGTGCACACCTTCAAGGGCAGTCTGGGCTACCTGGGCGCGGACCTGCTGGAGCAATGGTCGGCCATGGCCGAGACCGGTGCGCAAGCCTGCCTGTCAGGCGACGGCAATGGCGGCAACGCCCGGCCCGGCGGCGATCTGCAATCCCTGGTCCAGGCGCTGGCCGATGGACTGCAGGGCCTGCTGGCGGAAATCGCCCGGCGGTCCGGGCAGACGGCCGTAGTGGCCGTGGCGTCCGCGGCCGCCGTGACCACTGCCGCGCCCCCCCCGCAGCGGCAGCCGATGACCGCGGAAGAAGTCTCGTCCACCCTGGCTCGGCTGCGGCTGCAGATTGCCGACAGCGACTATGCCGCCTTGGCCGAACTGGAACGGCTGCGGCCCCTGGTCGACGGGCGCCATGCGTCCGTGCTGCAGCGCATCCAGCGCTGCACCGAGTCCCTGGAAACCGAGGCGGCGCTGCAGGCGCTCGAACAGCTGGCGCGGAGCATGGCCGTGAACCGGACGGTCCTACAGGGAGCTGCAGATGTTTGAAGCCTTGACCGGGCCGGAACTGCCCACGGTCCTCATCGTTGACGACGAACGGCTGAACCGCAGCATGCTGGCCGAGCTGCTGAGCCCCCACTACCGTGTGCTGCTGGCCAAGGACGGCCCGGGTGCGCTGGTGATCGCCCAGCGCGAAGCCCACCGGCTGCAGCTGATCCTGCTGGACCTGGCCATGCCCGGCATGAACGGCTACGAGGTGCTGGGTGCGTTGCGCGCCCAGGAGCGCACCGCCCATATCGCCGTCATCTTCATCACCGGCCAGAGCAATGCCCAGGCCGAGGAATACGGCCTGCGCCTGGGCGCGGCCGACTATGTCTCCAAGCCCATACGTCCCGCCGTGGTCGAGGTGCGCGTGCGCAACCAGATACGCCTGGCCCTGCAGCGCCAGGCCCTGGAGCGCCTGGCCATGGTGGACGGGCTGACAGGGCTGGCCAACCGCCGCCACTTCGACGACATGCTGGAGCGCTCCCACCGCCGCAGCCTGCGCACGGGCGAGTCCGTGGGCCTGGCCCTCATTGATATAGACCACTTCAAGCAATACAACGACTGCTATGGCCATGTGCAGGGGGACGAGGCGCTCAAGGCAGTGGCCGCCACGCTGCAGCGCCATGCGCGCCGGCCCTACGACCTGGCAGCGCGCTTTGGCGGCGAGGAATTCGCGCTCATCCTCCCCGGCGAAAGCGACGCCCAGGTCATGGCCGAGAATTTCCGCCAGGAAGTGCTGCGCCTGTCCATCGCCCACGCCGCCTCTCCCACGGCGCCGCTGCTCACCGTCAGTTGCGGCGTACTCACCGTGCGGCAGCCGTCTGCCGCGCCTTTGGAAACCTGGCTGCAGAAGGTGGACGGCCTGCTCTACCAGGCCAAGGCCCTGGGGCGCAATCGCATCGAGGCAGCCATCGAGCCCTGAAGAAAATGCGCTCCGAACCACGGCACGGCGCCCGGATTCTGAGCCTGCACAACCGGCGGCAGGAAAGCCACAGCTATCATAGAAAGATGCTCTCCGTCCCCCTGATTTCCGCCAACGCATCGCCCCTGGGCTGGATGCTGGCGCTTGCCGCAGCCGTGGCCTATGCCGTGCCGGCCGCCGGTGCCCGACGCATCAGCCATGCTGGCGCCCGCGCCGCATTGCGCCTGGCCTGGGTGCTCCACGCCCTGGCCCTGGCCTGGGGCCTGCTCGGGGAACAGCCGCACTTCGGGTTCGCGCCAGCACTGTCCATGACGGCCTGGCTGGTGCTCACCGTCTATGGGGTCGAACAGCAGTTGTTCCCCAAGATGCGCGCGCAATTGGCGCTGTCAGCGCTGGGCACGGCCGCCGTGCTCCTTGCCGCGCTGTTTCCGGGAACGCCCCTGCATGTCAACGCCTCGCCCTGGCTGCCGCTGCACCTGGCGCTGGGCATTGCCTCCTACGGACTGTTCGCCGCCGCCGTGGTCCATGCCTCGCTGATGACACGCGCCGAGCAGCACATGCGGCTGGGCGGCGGCGGGCATGACAGCGGCCTGCCCCTTCTCACGCTGGAGCGCCTGACCTTCCGCTTCGTGTCCGCAGGCTTTGTGCTGCTCACGGCCACGCTGGCCGCAGGCTGGCTGTTCGGCGAACAGCTCTACGGCAAGGCCTGGGTCTGGAACCACAAGTCGGTGTTCTCGCTGCTGTCGTGGCTGACCTTTGCCGTGCTGCTGATCGGCCGTGCGCGCTTTGGCTGGCGTGGCCGCAGCGCCGTGCGCGTGCTCTACGCAGGCGCCGCGCTGCTGCTGCTGGCCTATGCGGGATCACGCTTCGTGATGGAAGTGCTGCTGGAGCGCGCCGCATGAAGTACCTGCTGGTCCTGATCGTCATCGTCATTGCCGTCGGCGTCTGGCGCAGCCAGCGCCGTGCCGAGGCCCGCGAGCGGCGCCAGGCGGCTGCGCCGCGCAACCCGGCCAACCCGGCCAACGCGCCGCTGGCGGCTCCACAGGACATGGTCGAATGCGCGCACTGCGGCCTGCACCTGCCGCGCAGCGAAGCCATCGAGGCCGCAGGCCGCAGCTATTGCAGCGCCGAGCACCGGGCCCTGGCGCAACGGCGCTGAGCATGCAGGACGCCGCCCGCTCCCAGCCGCCCACCATCGACGAGGCCACGGCGCAGTCGCCGCACGACGCCAACGCCCCCTTCGTCCGGCTGTGGCAGGGATTTCTGACGGGCCGCGTTCTCATCGCCACTGCGCTGCTGCTGCTGCAGCTGGCGCTGCTCAGCGTGCAGCCCGGCGGCAATCCCCTGGTCTGGCTGGTCTGCCTGGGCTACCTGGGGCTGACGCTGCTGGTGCGGCTGACCGCACGCGAGCAGCCGCCCTCTGCCCGCGCCGGCGTGCACTGGCTGCCCGTGATCGGCGTGGACATCGCGGCCATCTGCCTGCTGCAGGTGTTGCAGACAGGCCCGCTCAACTACTCGGCCCTGCTGGCCATCCCCATCCTGATTTCGGCCGTGCTGGGCAATCTGACGCTGGCGCTGGCCACCACGGCCAGCGTCACGCTGCTGACCCTGGGCTGGGTCGCATGGCAGGACCTGGCGGGCCGCATAGAAAGTACCCAGGCCTACTACCAGGCCAGCTTTGCCTGCGCAGGCTATTTCGCCGTGGCCTATCTGACGCACGAGCTGGCGCGCCGCGTGCGGCGCGAGCGGCACCTGGCACAGCACAGCAGCCGCAAGGCCCAGGCCCAGGAGCAGGTCAATGCCCTGGTGATCCGCCACCTGGGCGAAGGCGTGCTGGTGGTTGATCCCCAATTCCGCGTGCAGCAGGCCAACCCGGCCGCGCTGCACCTGCTGGGACTGGCCGACGCGCATGCCCTGCCCTTCGCACTCAAGGAGCACGCCGGCTGGCAGCGGCTGCAGGATGCCGTGGCCCAGAGCTTTGCCCAGAACCTGCCGATATCGGCCGCCATCCATCTGCAGTCCATCGGCCAGGAAGGCATGACGGGACTGCATCTGCGCACCTGGCTGACCGAGGTCGCCACCCCGTCCGACGCCACCGATGCCGCCGAGCCCGCGCTGCTGCAGCAGCTGTGCGTGGTCTTTCTGCACGACCTGCGCGAATTGGAGGCGCGGCTGCGCACGGAAAAGCTGGCCTCCATGGGCCGCATGTCCGCCGCCGTGGCCCATGAGATCCGCAATCCGCTGGCTGCCATCACCCAGGCCAACGCCCTGCTGGCAGAAGATCTGGCGCAGAACCCGGCCCAGCAGCAGCTGTGCCGCATCGTGGGCCAGAACGCCGAGCGGCTGGCGCGCACCGTCGAGGACGTGCTCAACATCGCGCGGGCCCAGCAGCACATTGGCGAGGCCCACGCCGGCCTACTGGACCTGGACCAGCATGTGGCCCAGGCCTGCCAGGAGTGGCAGGCCCAGGGCCAGCCTGCGCGCAGCATCCAGCTGCTGCTGGACGCGCGCGCAAGGACCGTGGTGTTCGACGGCGAGCACCTGCGCCGCATCCTGGTGAACCTGCTGGACAACGCCCAGCGCTACCGCAGCAACGCCCAGCAGCCGCATACGCTGCAGGTGCTGACCGGCGCGCCGGCCGCAGGCCAGATCTGGCTGCAGGTCTGGAGCGACGGCGCCGCACTGGAGCCCACGGTGCAACGCCATCTGTTCGAGCCCTTCTTCTCGTCGGAAAGCCGCTCCAGCGGCCTGGGCCTGTACATCTGCCGCGAGCTGTGCCAGCGCTACGATGCAGGCATCAGCTACCAGCGGCTGTCGCGGCCCGCGCCGCACGGCCCTGTCGAGGGCAATGCCTTCAGCATCGTGTTCCGCGCCGGCGCCGCATCGGCTCTGCCGGCCTCCCTGTTTGACCAGATTGTGGTGTGATGCCCTTGAACTCCCTGCCCGCTGCCGCATCGATTCTTGTCGTGGACGACGAGCCGGATCTGCGCACCCTCTATGAACTGACCCTGCTGCGCGAAGGCTACCGCGTGGAAACCGCCGCCAGCGTGGGCGAGGCGCGCGAACAGCTGCAGACCCAGCGCTTCGACGTGGTCATCACCGACATGCGCCTGCCCGACGGCATGGGAATGGAGCTGCTGCAGGACCTGCGCAACCAGCAGCGGCGAGAACGCTGCGTGGTCATGACCGCCTACGGCTCGGCCGAAAATGCCGTCGAAGCCCTGCGCTCGGGCGCCTTCGACTATCTGACCAAGCCCGTGGACCTCAAGCAGTTCCGCCTGGTCGTGGCCTCGGCCGCCCAGGGCGTGGGCGGCGTGCCGCCCCCCGGCGTGATGCCGGCGCGCAGCCCCTCGGCGGCGTCGGCCGCAAGCCCCGTGCTCAGCGGCGGCGGGGCGCTCGACGCCATGGTTGGGGAGTCGCCCGCCATGCAGGCCGTCAAGCAGCGCATTGCCAAGGTGGCGCGCGGCATGGCGCCGGTGCTGGTGCACGGGGAGTCGGGCACGGGCAAGGAGCTGGTGGCGCGCGCCCTGCACGCCTGCAGCCAGCGCGCCCACGGCCCCATGGTGGCCGTGAACTGCGGCGCCATCCCCGAAAACCTGCTGGAGGCCGAGTTCTTCGGCGCCCGCAAAGGCTCCTATACCGGAGCCACCCAGGACCGCGACGGCTATTTCCAGGCGGCACGCGGCGGCACCCTGTTCCTCGACGAAATCGGCGACCTGCCGCTGCCCATGCAGGCCAAGCTGCTGCGCGCCATCCAGGAACGCCGCGTGCGGCCCCTGGGCTCGGCGCAGGAGGAAGCGGCCGACGTGCGCATCGTCAGCGCCACCCACCGCGACCTGGCCGCCGACGTGCAGGCAGGACGTTTTCGCCAGGACCTGTACTACCGCCTCAACGTCATCGAAGTACTTCTTCCGCCGCTGCGCGAGCGCCGCGAGGACCTGCCCGCGCTGTGCCGCGCATTGCTGGCACGGCTGTCGCAGGAGTCGGGCCTGCCCATGCCCGAGATCGACGAGCGTTCCCTGGAGCAGATCGCCCGCCTGCCCCTGCCCGGCAATGTGCGTGAACTGGAGAACCTGCTGCACCGCGCCATCACGCTGGGCGAGGAAGGGCCGCTGCGCATAGACCCCGAGATGCAGCTGCCCTGCGGCACTCCGCCGGCTCCACCCGCATCGACGCAGACCCAGGCGCACGACGGCGCCGCACCGCCGCCGGAGCCTGCCCACATGGAGCTGCCCCGCGACCTGCAGGCCTGGCTGGACGAGCGCGAGCGCGGCATCCTGGTGCAGGCGCTGCAGGAAAACGGCTTCAACCGCACGGCCACGGCCGCACGCCTGGGGCTGAGCCTGCGCCAGATCCGCTACCGCATCGACCGGCTGAACATCGCCCTGCCCGGCGACGCCAGCGCCGAGGCGGACGGAGGCGGCCATGGCGAAGCCTGATCCGCAGGCACCAGCCACCACGACCATGGGCCCGGCCTGGACCTGGCAAGGCGGCTGGCTGCAACAGGCACGCCACCTGCCCTCGCCCAACTTCGGCGAGCGCCCGGCCCAGGCCCTGGTCGATCTGGTCGTCGTGCACTCCATCAGCCTGCCCCCCGGCGAGTACGGCACGGGGGCGGTCCAGCAACTGTTCACCAACCAGCTCGACTGGGACGCCCATCCTTACTACCAGGGCATACGCGGCCTGGAGGTGTCGGCCCATTTCTTCGTCACGCGCCTGGGCGAGGTCTGGCAATTTGTGGACTGTGACGCGCGCGCCTGGCATGCGGGCGCCTCCAGCTGGCGCGGCAAGGACCGCTGCAACGACGACTCCATCGGCATAGAGCTGGAGGGCCTGGAGGGACTGCCGTTCGAGCCGGCCCAATATGCGGCCCTGGAGAACCTGTGCGAAGCCATCGCCGCACGCTACCCCGTCGCCCATCTCGCAGGCCATGAGCACATTGCGCCCGGCCGCAAACGCGATCCCGGCCCCGGCTTCGACTGGCCCCGGCTGCGCGGGCTGCTGTCCCGTCACCAGGCCACGGCGAACTGGCAGCTGCCGCCCCGCGCCGGCCAGCCCTCCACGTAAGCACACACCCTCCTGCCGGACTGCGCCAGGCCTTGCACGCAGGCCGGCTTGTCCACAGGCCCAGGAAAAGTGCGCTGTCAATCCAGAAAGCAACCCATGTGGCGCGCAGGCGCACGCCGGGCCGGCCTGATCTTTTTTTACAAATTCACGCATGTGTCGCAGCCCCACTGTTCATGGGGCTTTCGGCGGTCCGACCGGCGCAGCGGCAAGGCTGTAGCGGCTTGCGACAGGCCATCGCCCGCCAGCCACCGCGCAGCGGTGATCTGCTGCTATGGGCTTGCATGCTGGGCACTGTTTTGGCGCAGCGCAAACAGCGGTTTTCCGGCCGTGAGTACCCCGTGTACATGAGACGGCGATACACTACAGGTAGTGCCTGAGAGCACGCCGGACACCATATCTAGTGTTCACAAGCTGTGCACACCCTGTGAAAACGGTGTGCACATCCGGCCATCGATTCCATCTCCCAGCAAGCCTGCCCCCAGTGCAGGTCCGCGTCCGTTCTATCCACAAACACCCGTTGAGGAAACTCATGCAAGAAGCACTGAATTCTTTGGCTCCCGCTGCGCACGGTGATGCTGCCAATCCTTCCTCCGCCCATCACCTGTCCGTGCAGGACGGCTACCAGATCATCCGCCGCAGCGGCGACGTGGTGCCCTTCACCCCGCAAAAGATCGCCGTCGCGCTGACCAAGGCCTTCCTGGCCGTGCGCGGCGCCCAGGGCGCTGCCTCCGCCAGCGTGCGCGAGACCGTGGACGAGCTCACCCAGGCCGTGGTGCGCGCCCTGCTGCGCTCGCGTCCGGGCGGCGGCACCTTCCATATTGAAGACGTGCAGGACCAGGTCGAGCTGGGCCTGATGCGCGGCGGCCACCACGACGTGGCGCGCGCCTACGTGCTGTACCGCGACCGCCGCAACCAGGAGCGTGCCGAGCAGAAGAAGGCCGCCGAGGCCGCTGCCGCCGCTGCGGCCGCGCCCGCCCCCGTGCTGCATGTGACCGACAACGGCCAGCGCGTTCCGCTGGACCAGGCCCGCCTGCTGGCCCTGATCGAGGCCTCCTGCCGCAACCTCAATGCCGACATCCAGGCCGCGCCCATCGTCGCCGAGACGCTGCGCAACCTGTACGACGGCGTGCCGATCGAAGAAGTCTTCAAGGCCTCCATCCTGGCCGCGCGCACGCTGATCGAAAAGGACCCCGACTACACCTACGTCACCGCCCGCCTGCTGCTGCACACCATCGTGCGCGAGGTCATGGGCCATGACGTGCAGCCTGCCGACATCCAGTCGGCCTACGCCGCCTACTTCCCCGGCTTCATCCAGAAGGGCGTGGACAACGAGCTGCTCAACCCCGAGCTGCTGAACTACGACCTGCCCCGCCTGGCTGCCGCCCTCAAGGCCGAACGCGACCAGCAGTTCGACTACCTGGGCCTGCAGACCCTGTACGACCGCTACTTCCTGCACGTGCGCAAGACGCGCATCGAGCTGCCCCAGTCCTTCTTCATGCGCGTGGCCATGGGCCTGGCGCTGCAGGAAGAGGACCGCAACGCGCGCGCCATCGAGTTCTACGAACTGCTGTCTTCCTTCGACTTCATGAGCAGCACGCCCACGCTGTTCAACAGCGGCACGCTGCGCTCGCAGCTGTCTTCGTGCTACCTGACCACGGTGCCCGACGATCTGGACGGCATCTATGAGTCGATCAAGGAAAACGCTCTGCTGTCCAAGTTCGCCGGCGGCCTGGGCAACGACTGGACGCGCGTGCGCGCCCTGGGTTCGCGCATCAAGGGCACGAACGGCGAGTCGCAGGGCGTGGTGCCCTTCCTCAAGGTGGTCAACGACACGGCCGTGGCCGTGAACCAGGGCGGCAAGCGCAAGGGCGCCGTCTGCACGTACCTGGAGACCTGGCACCTGGACATCGAGGAATTCCTCGAGCTGCGCAAGAACACGGGCGACGACCGCCGCCGCACGCACGACATGAACACGGCGAACTGGATTCCCGACCTGTTCATGAAGCGCGTCATGGAAAAGGGCCAGTGGACCCTGTTCTCGCCCTCCGATGTCGGCGACCTGCACGACCTCTTCGGCGCAGCCTTCGAGCGCGCCTACACGGCCTACGAAACCAAGGCCGACACCGGCGAGCTCAAGCTGTTCAAGCGCATCCCGGCCGTGGACCTGTGGCGCAAGATGCTGTCCATGCTGTTCGAGACCGGCCACCCCTGGGTCACCTTCAAGGACCCCTGCAACGTGCGCTCGCCCCAGCAGCACGCCGGCGTGGTGCACTCGTCCAACCTGTGCACCGAGATCACGCTGAACACCAGCGACACCGAGACCGCCGTCTGCAACCTGGGCTCGGTCAACCTGGCGCGCCACATCACCAACGGCGCCATCGACCACGGCAAGCTGCGCAAGACCATCACCACGGCCATGCGCATGCTGGACAACGTGATCGACATCAACTACTACGCCGTGCAGAAGGCCAAGGACTCCAACCTGCGCCATCGCCCCGTGGGCCTGGGCCTGATGGGCTTCCAGGATGCGCTCTATGAAATGCGCATCGCCTACGCCAGCGACGCGGCCGTCGAGTTCGCCGACCAGTCGATGGAAGCCATCTGCTACTACGCCTACTGGGCCTCCACCGAACTGGCCAGGGAACGCGGCCAGTACTCCAGCTACAAGGGCTCGCTGTGGGACCAGGGCATCCTGCCGCTGGACACGCTGAACCTGCTGGAGAAGGCCCGCGGCGGCTACGTGGAAGTGGACCGTTCCTCGCGCCTGGACTGGGATGCGCTGCGCGCCAAGATCGGCCAGCACGGCATGCGCAACTCCAACTGCGTGGCCATCGCCCCCACGGCGACCATCTCCAACATCGTCGGCGTCGATGCCTCCATCGAGCCTTCGTTCGGCAACCTGTCGGTCAAGTCCAACCTGTCCGGCGAGTTCACCGTCATCAACCAGTACCTGGTGCGCGACCTGAAGCGCCTGGGCCTGTGGGACGACGTGATGGTCATGGACCTCAAGCATTTCGACGGCTCGCTGCGCCCCATCGACCGCGTGCCCCAGGACGTCAAGAACCTGTACGCCACCGCCTTCGAGGTCGAGCCCACCTGGCTGGTCGAGGCCGCTGCACGCCGCCAGAAGTGGATCGACCAGGCCCAGAGCCTGAACATCTACATGGCCGGCGCCTCGGGCAAGAAGCTGGACGACACCTACAAGCTGGCCTGGCTGCGTGGCCTGAAGACCACCTACTACCTGCGCACCACCAGCGCCACCAACATCGAGAAGTCCACGGTGCAAAGCCGCGTGCTCAACGCAGTGCCCACGGCTGCCGCCCAGCCCGCTGCCGTGAGCACCTCCAGCGCCCTGGAAGCCGCGGCAGCCGCCGCACGCGCCCAGGCCCCGGCGACGGACATCAAGTTCTGCGCCATCGACGATCCCGGCTGCGAAGCCTGCCAGTAAGCCGCGCAGCGCGGGGCCTCGCCACGGCGCAGGCCCCGCGCCCTGCCCGCCAGCCAGCCAGCCAGCGCCATGCGCAGGATCTTCGCCATGGACCTTGGGCCTGCTCAACATGCCAGGCCACCCATGGTCCTACATTGACCGGAGCAGAAAGAGAGGCCTCTTTCGCACCGAATGAACTGAACATATGCCTCAGGGCATGCCGGAGAAAATTGCAATGCTGACCTTTGACGACGACGCCACCCTCTCGAACACGCCGACCGGCGCAGGAGCTGCCCCCGCCACCGGCACACACCAGCGCGTCAACGCCGCCGACAAGCGAATCATCAACGCCAAGACCGACGTCAACCAGCTGGTGCCCTTCAAGTACAAGTGGGCCTGGGAAAAGTACCTGGCCACCTGCGCCAACCACTGGATGCCGCAGGAAGTGAACATGAACCGCGACATCGCCCTGTGGAAGGACCCCAACGGCCTGACCGAGGACGAGCGCCGCATCGTCAAGCGCAACCTGGGCTTCTTCGTGACGGCCGACTCGCTGGCGGCCAACAACATCGTGCTGGGCACCTACCGCCACATCACCGCACCCGAGTGCCGCCAGTTCCTGCTGCGCCAGGCCTTCGAGGAAGCCATCCACACCCACGCCTACCAGTACATCGTGGAGTCGCTGGGCCTGGATGAAGGCGAGATCTTCAACGCCTATCTCGAGGTTCCCTCCATCCGCGACAAGGACGAATTCCTGATCCCCTTCATCGAGGCGATCATGGACCCCAGCTTCAAGACCGGCACCTTCGAGACCGACCAGACGCTGCTGAAGTCGCTCATCGTTTTCGCCTGCCTGATGGAGGGCCTGTTCTTCTACGTGGGCTTCACGCAGATCCTGGCCCTGGGCCGTCAGAACAAGATGACCGGCGCTGCCGAGCAGTACCAGTACATCCTGCGCGACGAGTCCATGCACTGCAACTTCGGCATCGACCTGATCAACCAGCTCAAGCTCGAAAATCCGCAGCTGTGGACACCCGAATTCAAGGAAGAAATCACGGCGCTTTTCGTCAAGGCCGTCGAGCTGGAATACCGCTATGCAGAGGACACCATGCCGCGCGGCGTGCTGGGCATGAACGCATCGATGTTCAAGGGCTACCTGCGCTACATCGCCAACCGCCGCGCCACGCAGATCGGCCTGGAGGCCCTGTTCCCCAACGAGGAAAACCCGTTCCCCTGGATGAGCGAGATGATCGATTTGAAGAAGGAACGTAACTTCTTTGAGACACGCGTCATCGAGTATCAAACCGGAGGCGCACTTTCCTGGGATTAATCGCTTCTCTGCAGGCACAATGCGAACCATGACGCGCTTCACGCTTTTGCAATACCGATGGTGTTGCGGCGTGGGGCGTCTCCGTGTTCATTGCGATGCGTCACTCCACATCGCATTGAATCGCTTCGGAGCCCCGTACCCCGAAGTGTTTTGTGCAAATCAACGAAGGAGAAGATGATGGCAACTGCGAAGAAGACGGCCTCTACCAAGGCCCCCACCGACAAGAAGACCACCGCCAAAAAGGCGGCCGCCCCCAAGGCTGAAGCCGTGAAGAAAGCCACGGCCACTGCCAAGGCAGCGCCCGCCAAGAAGGCTGCGGCTCCTGCTGCAAAGAAGGCTGCCGCTCCCGCCAAGAAGGCTGCTGCTCCTGCCGCCAAGAAGGCTGCTGCGCCTGCTGCGAAGAAGGCCGCTGCTCCCGCCAAGAAGGCTGCAGCTCCTGCTGCCAAGAAGGCCGCCGCTCCTGCCAAGAAGGCTGCTGCTCCTGCTGCAAAGAAGGCCGCTGCTCCCGCCAAGAAGGCTGCTGCTCCTGCTGCAAAGAAGGCCGCTGCTCCCGCCAAGAAGGCTGCTGCTCCTGCTGCCAAGAAGGCCGCCGCTCCCGCCAAGAAGGCTGCTGCGCCTGCTGCAAAGAAGGCCGCCGCTCCTGCCAAGAAGGCTGCTGCTCCTGCTGCAAAGAAGGCCGCAGCTCCCGCCAAGAAGGCTGCTGCTCCTGCTGCCAAGAAGGCCGCTGCTCCCGCCAAGAAGGCTGCTGCGCCTGCTGCCAAGAAGGCCGCTGCTCCCGCCAAGAAGGCTGCTGCTCCTGCTGCAAAGAAGGCTGCCGCGCCTGCCAAGAAGGCTGCTGCTCCTGCCGCCAAGAAGGCCGCAGCTCCCGCCAAGAAGGCTGCAGCTCCTGCGGCCAAGAAGCCCGCCGCTGCACCGGCTGCCAAGCCCGCAGCAGCACCCGCCAAGGCTGCAGCAGCTCCTGCCGCTCCCGCCAAGAAGGCTGCAGCGCCGAAGAAGGCCGCTGCTCCCAAGAAGGCCGCAGCAGCTCCCGCCGCTGCCGCGCCTGCAGCTCCCGCTGCCGCACCCGCGCCCATCGCGCAAACCCGCCTGGCACCCCAAGCCGCATGGCCCTTCCCCACAGGCAGCAAGCCCTGAGACTTCTCCGGTCTCAAAGCAAAAAGCCCGGCTCTTTCGAGTCGGGCTTTTTTCATTGCGACGATGGCGGCTGTACCGCCACCCGGCGATCACCGCCTCAGGGCTTGGCGAAGTCCAGCACGTAGTTCTGCGGGCCGCGGCTGGCAATCTTGAGCGCACCCAGGCGGTTGCCCAGTTCTGCACAACGCACCAGATCCCAGCCACGCTCCAGGCCGAACAGCAGGGCGCCACGCCACGCGTCGCCACAGCCCGTGGGGTCGACCACGGCAGCGGGCTGCACAGGCGCCACCGGGGTCCTGGTGCCTTGCACCCAGACCTCGCAGCCTTGCGCGCCCAGCGTCACCACCAGGCCCTGCACCTGCCCTGAAATCTGCTCCAGGCTCCAGCCCGTGCGCTCGCTGAGCATGCGGGCTTCATAGTCGTTCACGGCCACCCAGTCGGCCTGCTCGATGAAGCGGCGCAGATCCTGCCCGTCGAACATGGGCAGGCCCTGGCCCGGATCAAAGACGAAGGGAATGCCTGCAGCCTTGAACTGCTGGGCATGCTCGATCATGGCCTCGCGGCCATCGGGAGCGATGATGCCCACGCGCACCTGCTCCCTGAGTTCGGGCGTGATGCGGTTGCCGTGGGCCTGCATCATGGCGCCCGGGTGGAAGGCCGTGATCTGGTTGTTGTCGCGGTCGGTCATGATCATGCACTGGGCCGTATGCGTGTCCTGCAACTGGCCGATGTGCGCCGTGTGCACGCCCAGATCCTGCAGACGCTGCACATAGTCGGCACCGTCACTGCCCACCATGGCCATGGGCCAGGCATCGCCCCCCAGCAGCCTCAGCGCATAGGCGATGTTGCCCGCGCACCCGCCGAAATCGCGGCGCAGCGTGGGCACCAGGAAGGACACATTGAGGATGTGCAACTGGTCAGGCAGGATCTGGTCGGCAAACCTTCCGTCGAAGGTCATGATGTTGTCGAACGCAAGCGATCCGCAGATGAGAGCGGCCATGGTGTGTCTCGGCTTTCTTGAAGAGTCAGGGGAATCAGGGATAAAAAACCAGGGCGCGGTAACCGGCAACGGCGGACTCCAGGCCCTGCACTTCGACCGGGGCGGTCACGCTCCATTCGCCATGGCCCTCGATCTGCGCGGGGGCACCGAACTGGTCGAGCCGGATCACGCGCCGCAGCAGCAGCTTGTCCTGCGCATCGGTGAGCGTGAGTTCGACAGCGGGCATGGCCACGGGGAAGTCGGAACGGTTCTCCAGGGTCAGGCTCCATTGGTACTGGCCGTTGCGCGGCAGCTGCCGAAAACCCGAACTGCCGATCACCACATCGCCGATCTGTCGGCGCGGCTGCAGCTCGCAGCCCGCCATGGCGCACAGGGTCTGCAGCGTGGGCGCCAGCGAAGGATGCTGCACGGCCAGCGCATCGCGCTGGCCCCACATCACCTGGCCTGCCAAAGCGCCCGCGCCCAGCAGGCAGCCCAGCACAAGGGCCACGCGTACGGCAGGCCGGCGCCAGAAGGCCTTGCGCCGCGCCTGACGCACAAAGCCGGGCTCGGCCTCGGGCAGCGCAGGCTGGTCGTCGCTGCCACCCTCGCCGTCGCTGTCGGGCCAGCGGGAGAACTCCGGCGAAGGCACGGATACCTGCGCCTGCCGCTCCGATTCACGGACCAGGCCCGTCGGGACGGACAGCGAAGGCGCATCGGCTTTCTGGGACGGCACGGCACCGTCCACCTTGTGCGGCGATGGCGCGGAAACAGGCTTGTGTTCAGGCTCGGGCTGGGGTTCAGGCTCGGGTTCGGGCTCCAGGCCGGACGGGGACGCCACCGCCGGCCCATGCCGCGCGTCAGGCTGGGGCTGCGCCGCTGGTGCAGCCACAGACGCCGCCAGGATCTCGTCCACCAGCGACGCGCCAGGCAGCTCGCGGCCCGGATCGTCGGCGGCAAAAGCCGAAGGGGTCTGCGCAGGCGGTGCCGGGGACGCGGGCGCGGGCGCCTGCGGAGCCGCAGCTTCGGCAGGCGGCACGGCAGGCGAAGGCTCGACCCTGGCAGCAGGCGCCGTGCTTGCACCAGTTGCCGTGGCTGCAGCCGGTGCCGGAGCACCCCGCCCCGGCAGCCCCACGGGCGCCGTCGGCAGCCACATGGACTCCCGGAATTCGCGGATGTCATCGTCCTCGAATTCCGGCCCATCGAGCGATGCCCCGCCCGCCACGGGATTGCCGGCGGCATGCGCAGGCGTGGCCGGCAGGGGCTGCAGATCCTCGGAGGCATCGAACACTTCATGGCAGACGCCGCAGCGCACCCACCCCTGCGAAATTCGCAGCTGGTCGGCCACCACTTTGAAGCGGGTTCCACAGGCAGGACAGCGGGTGACTTGGCTCATCAGCGATCGATTGTAGGCAGCTGCTCGCGGCCCGCGCCATGAAGGCGGCAGCCGCGCAGGGACTCGTGGCGCAAATCAGGCCGCGCGGCGCGCGGTCATCAGGATCCAGCCATCTTCGCTGTCGGCGACTTCGAGTGCCAGGTACGGCGCGTAGGCCTGCTTGAGTTCGTCGGCCTGGCGCTCCAGGATGCCGGCCAGCACCAGGCTTCCACCCTCCGCCACGCGGGCGCACAGCAGCGGCGCCAGCACCTTGAGCGGCGTGGCCAGGATGTTGGCCAGCACGGTGCTGTATTCACCCGTCACGGCATCGGGCAGGCCGGCCTTCAACTGCACGGCGTTGGCATCGGCGTTGTAGCGCGTGGACTCCACGGCAGCCGGGTCGATGTCCACCGCGTCGATGTCGGTGGCACCGAACTTGGCCGCACCGATGGCCAGGATGCCGGAGCCGCAGCCGTAGTCCAGCGTGCGCCCCAGGCTGCCCTCGGGCTGGCGTGCGATCCAGCGCAGGCACATGCGCGTGGTCGGGTGCGTACCCGTGCCGAAGGCCAGGCCCGGGTCCAGGCGGATGCTCACGCGCGCCTGCGGCGGCAGCTCGTGCCAGGTGGGAACAATCCAGAATTCGGGGGTGATGTCCACGGGGGCGAACTGCGACTGCGTCAGGCGCACCCAGTCCTGCTCGGGCACCTGCTTGACGGCGATGATGCTGCAGCCCTCGAAGAAGTCCTGGGGCAGCAGCAGATCACGTGCCTCTTCGGCCGCTTGCTGCGTGGGGAACAGCGCCACCAGGCGGCTGCGCTGCCAGCCGTCCTTGGGTGGCGGCATGCCGGGCTCGCCGAACAGGGCCTGCTCGGCCTCGGTCTGCGCGTCGGCGTCCTCGACCGATACGCTCAGGGCGTCCAGCGCATCCAGTGCATCGCTGATGGTTTCGACCCGGTCTTCCGGGCACAGCAGGCTCAACTCGAACATGGGCCCATCCTTTTCTAAGCAATCAATGAAAAATGCCGGCCGCCGTCGCCGGGGGCCAGCATGCATGGTCGATCGGGTGACCCGCTCAACGCTTGTTGGCGTTGCGGTGCGCCAGCCACTCTTCCAGGTAGTGGATGTTGGTGCCGCCTTCCATGAACTTGGCGTCCACCATCAGGTCCTGGTGCAGCGGGATGTTGGTCTTGATGCCTTCGACCACGGTCTCCAGCAGCGCAGTGCGCATGCGTGCCAGCGCCTGCTCGCGCGTGTCGCCGTGAACGATGATCTTGCCGATCATGGAGTCGTAGTTCGGCGGCACGAAGTAGTTGTTGTAGACGTGCGAGTCCACGCGCACGCCCGGGCCACCGGGCGCATGCCACATGGTGATGCGGCCTGGCGAAGGCATGAAGTTGTAGGGGTCCTCGGCATTCACGCGGCATTCGATCGCATGGCCCTTGAGCTGGGCATTGATCTGGCGCTGGGTGAAAGGCAGCTTCTCGCCTGCGGCCACCATGATCTGGGTGCGAACGATGTCCACGCCCGTGATCAGTTCCGTCACCGGATGCTCCACCTGCACGCGCGTGTTCATCTCGATGAAGTAGAACTCGCCGTTTTCGTAGAGAAACTCGAAGGTGCCTGCGCCACGGTAGCCCAGCTTCTTGCAGGCTGCAGCGCAGCGCTCGCCGATCTTCTCGACCAGGCGGCGGGGAATGCCGGGAGCCGGCGCTTCCTCGATGACCTTCTGGTGGCGGCGCTGCATGGAGCAGTCGCGCTCGCCCAGGTAGACGGCATTGCGATGGTTGTCGGCCAGGATCTGGATTTCCACATGGCGCGGGTTCTGCAGGAACTTCTCCATGTAGACGGCCGGATTGCCGAAGGCCGCACCGGCCTCGGCCTTGGTCATCTGCACGGCATTGATCAGCGCCGCCTCGGTATGCACCACGCGCATGCCACGGCCACCGCCGCCGCCTGCGGCCTTGATGATCACCGGATAGCCCACGGCCTTGGCGATGCGGCGGATCTGCACCGGATCGTCGGGCAGTTCGCCGTCCGAGCCCGGCACGCAGGGCACGCCCGCCTTGATCATGGCCTGCTTGGCCGAGACCTTGTCACCCATGGTGCGGATGTTGTCGGGCGTGGGGCCGATGAAGGTGAAGCCGCTCTTTTCCACGCGCTCGGCAAAGTCGGCGTTCTCGCTGAGAAAGCCGTAGCCAGGGTGGATCGCCTCGGCGTCGGTCACCTCGGCGGCCGAGATGATGGCCGGCATGTTGAGGTAGCTCAGCGGCGAAGGAGCGGGGCCGATGCACACGGCCTCGTCGGCCAGCTTGACGTACTTTGCGTCACGGTCGGCCTCGGAATACACCATCACCGCCTTGATGCCCAGTTCACGGCAGGCGCGCTGGATGCGCAGGGCGATCTCGCCCCGGTTGGCAACCAAAATTTTCTTAAACATGAAGGTCCTCGCGGCTTGGTGCCTGCGGCGGTACGCAGGCCGAAGCCGTCAGTTGAGCCAATTGCTCTGTCGCGCCGCGGCATGCGTTCGCGCCAGGGCGTCGTGCCGCTTGCGGCATCGCTCGCCTGCAGGTTACTCGATCACGAACAGGGGCTGGCCGTACTCGACGGCCTGGCCGTTTTCACCCAGGATGCGGGTAATGGTGCCGCTCTTGTCGGCCTCGATCTCGTTGAGAATCTTCATCGCTTCGATGATGCAGATGGTCTCGCCTTCCTTGACCTGGTTGCCCACTTCCACGAAAGGCTTGCCGCCAGGGCTGGATGCGCGGTAGAAGGTGCCGACCATGGGCGACTTCACCACATGTCCCGCGACGGCTGCCTCGGCAGGGGCTGCCACGGGCGCTGCTGCGGGAGCAGCCACAGGTGCTGCCACGGGCGCAGCCATCGGAGCCTGCATGGGCGCAGCCACGTAGTGCTGCACCACGGCGCCTTCGCTCTTGACGATCCGGACCTTGCCCTCTGCTTCGGTGATCTCCAGTTCCGACACGTTCGATTCGGACACCAGATCAATGAGGGTCTTGAGTTTTCGCAAATCCATGGGAGCTCCAGCGGCTAACAACTAAATAGGGCGCGAATTTACTCCAATTTCGCCCTTCTGCGTGCTTTGAGGCATATTTTTCATCAACGTCGCCATGGAATTCGGGGGATTTCCTGAGCCTGCACAGGCTCGGTCGCTGCGGAAATCAGCCTTTTGCGCTCCAGGAAGCCAGATCTTCGGTAGTAAGCTCACCTATTTTACGTTGCCGCACTAGGCCATCCTCGCCGAGCAGCACGGTGAAGGGCAGTCCGCCCTGCAGATTGCCGAGCGAGCGGGTCAGGCCCAGACCGCCTTCCACCGCCAGCGCCACGGGGAAACGCAGGGGTGTGCGGCCCAGAAAGCGCTGCACTGCCTCGGGCTTGTCCACGGCCAGGCCAATGACCTGAATGCCATGCTGGTCTTGGCGTGCCGAGAAGGCATCCAGCATGGGCAGTTCGCGCACGCACGGCGGGCACCAGGTGGCCCAGAAATTGACCAGCACCGGCTTGCCACGCCAGCGCGACAGCGTCATGGCCGAGCCATCGGGCGTGATGAAGCGCTGCTGCCACAGCTGCTCTTCGGCACTGGCGTCCATGGCGTGCGGCTGAAAACGCCACCACGCAAACCCTGCCCCACCCAGGCCTGCGGCGGCGGCAACGCCGCCCATCAGCCAGCGGCGGCGGGAAGATGTGTTTTGACCTGCATCCACGGAATCAGCCACGGTCGGCCTCCCCTTCGTCCTGGTTCAACAGCTTGCGCAATGCCTCTGCGCTGCCACGCGGGCTGCGCCCCTGTCCATCGGGCTTGAGCGCGCCGCGCAGATCGTCAAGATCATGGACCAGCAGGTGCACACCCACATCCTCGTTCAGCGGGCGGCAGAAGGCATGGATGCTCAGCGCCTCCACGCTCTGGCCGGTGAATCCCGTCACGGTGCTGGGTTCGTAGTTCACATGCTGGTTGATCAGTGCGATCTCTGCCGATTTGGGGTCGTCGCAGAACAGTTGCAGATAAATATCGGACAGGCGCGTGGCCGTGCCGCGCCAGACGGCGCCGGCCAGGTGGGGACGGAACTCGGCCAGGCGATCCATCCATTGCAGGGCCAGTTCGCGCAGGGCCTGCAGTTCCTGGGGCTGGGTGTCGGCGCAGAACAGGGCGATGTATTCGCGCACAGCTTCTTCCACCAGGTCATTGCCCGGCAGCGCAGTGCGCGAGGGCAGTCCCAGCTGGCGCACAGCGCGGTGCTTGGCAGGCCCCCATTCCAGACCTTCCTCGACCACGAGGCGGGCCGCAGTCTGGGCAATTTCGGCAGTGGCTTGGTCCATGGCTTTACGATCCGCTGTATCCCTACATATATATAAGAGGCCTTCCCTGCGGATGGCCCCGGGCCATTGTGACCCAAGCCGCAGCAACGCCGGCCGCTGACGGGCTTTGCATGTTCCCGCCAGCGCCTTGCACCGGCGATTTCGCAACCTTGTGTTTCCGGGACCCGGTGCCTGCTGGGCCGCAAGCTCCTGTTTTTGCAGGCCAGCCATCCCGGACATGGCGGCAACCGTAGAATGCCCGGCCATGCACATACATATTCTGGGCATCTGCGGTACCTTCATGGGCGGACTGGCCGCGCTGGCGCGCGAGGCTGGGCACCGCGTCACAGGCTGCGACGCCGGCGTCTACCCGCCGATGAGCGATCAGCTGCGTGCACTGGGCATCGAGCTGATCGAGGGCTACGGCGCCGACCAGATGACCCTGCAACCCGACATGTATGTCGTAGGCAACGTGGTCAGCCGCGCGCGCCTGCCCGACGGCAGCCCCAAGTTCCCGCTGATGGAGGCAATCCTCGAAAGCGGCGCTCCCTACACCAGCGGGCCGCAATGGCTTTGCGAACATGTGCTGCACCATCCGTCCTGCCCGCGCCATGTGCTGGCCGTGGCCGGCACGCATGGCAAGACGACCACGACGTCGATGCTGGCCTGGATTCTCGAATGCGCAGGCCTGGCCCCGGGCTTTCTGGTCGGCGGCGTGCCGCTGGACTTCGGCGTCTCGGCCCGCCTGGGTGCATCCAGGCGCCCGACGCCAGGCGAGGGCCCGGCCGGCGCGGAGCCCGTCTTCGTCATCGAGGCCGATGAATACGACACGGCCTTCTTCGACAAGCGCAGCAAGTTCGTGCACTACCGCCCGCGCACGGCCGTGCTCAACAACCTAGAGTTCGATCACGCCGACATCTTCGAGGATCTCGGTGCCATCGAACGCCAGTTCCACCATCTGGTGCGCACCGTCCCCGCTTCGGGCCGGCTTGTTGTCAACGGCATCGAGGAAAGCATCACCCGCGTGCTGCACCAGGGCTGCTGGAGCGAGGTTTCCAGCTTCGGGGCGGTGGTCAGCGACTTCAGCGCAGAGGGCGATCCGAGCGCCTTCGACGTGCTGCACCGTGGCCGCAAGGTGGCCCGCCTGGAATGGGCGCTGACCGGGGAACACAACCAGCTCAATGCGCTGGCCGCCATTGCGGCAGCCGAGCACGTGGGCGTGACGCCGGCACAGGCCTGCGAGGCGCTGGCGCGCTTTCAGAACGTCAAGCGACGCATGGAGCTGCGCGGCATGGCGGGCGGCGTATCCGTCTACGACGACTTCGCCCACCACCCCACGGCCATACGCACCACGCTGGACGGCCTGCGCCGCAAACTCGGCAGCCAGGCACGCATCCTTGCGGTGTTCGAGCCGCGCAGCAACACCATGAAGCTGGGCACCATGAAGTCGCAACTGCCCTGGTCCCTGGAAAGCGCCGATCTGGTGTTCTGCCACACGGCCGGCCTGGACTGGGACGCCGCCGAGGCGCTGCATCCCCTGGGCGTGGGCCCTGGCCGCAAGGCGCAGGTGGCAGGCGACATGGACACGCTGATCGGACAGATCCTCGCAGCCGCCCGGCCGAGCGACCATGTGGTGTGCATGAGCAACGGCGGCTTCGGCGGCATACACCCCAAGCTGCTGGCCGCCCTGCAGACCGCAGGCTGAACAAAGCGCAAGCAAGCCCCACCCCAATGAAAGAAGCCCGGGACATGCCCGGGCTTCTTTCATGTGCCTTCGCCTGTCAGCCGTCAGTAGCTGATGGACATGGCGGGCACGTCGACACGGATCAGCGGCTTGGACAGCACGGCCTGGGCTGCAACGGCATAGCTGTTGCGCCACTGCTCGTCGTCGAACAGCCCCGCACGCGAACGCGCCGCGCGCGCCACCACCACCAGCTTGTCGGCCAGCAGTACCTTGCCGCTGGCACGCAGGGGTTCGCAGTCCATGGAGATGAACTGCTGGTCCAGCCAATGCCGTCCTTCATCGGAACTCATGGGGGTGAGCCCGTTGGTGTCCGTGCGGTACTCTTTTCCGGCATCCAACACCACAATCACTTCGCTGCGCATGGAACTCCTCTCGTCATTACTGGATACAACCCCGTGCCTGCTCGCAAGGACAGGGCCGTTACTCATACCGCGAGCTTAACCGCAAGCGCCTTTTCCACACCCCAGGCAAGCTGACATGGCGCAAGCGCCGCAGCCTGGGGCTGGCACTGCCAGCAGCAGGTGTTTCATGGCGGCACGGCGCCCGCTTCAAGGTGCAAACGTACAATCGCATGCAGATTGGACTCCGAATCTTCATCAACCGCATCGCATGACGACCGACACCACACACCAGAAACTGCTTGACCAGCTGCAGCAGCTCGAAGATGAGTTGCGCGGCCAGAGCCTCTGGTCGGCCGTGGCGCCAAGCCCCGAGGCCATGGCGTCGACCATGCCCTTCATGTACGACACGCTCAAGCTGCAGCAATGGCTGCAGTGGGTTTTCCTGCCCCGGCTGCGTGCCGTGATCGAGGCCGGCGGCCAGCTGCCCTGCCAAAGCCACGTGCATCCGCTGGCCGAACATGAGTGGAGCCAGCCCGTGGAATTCGACAAGCGCCAGTTGCTGGCCCTGCTGCAGGGCATAGACGACACGCTGAACCAGTGCGGTCTGACTCCGCCGGACGCCACATCGTCCCACTGACCACGGAGCGGCCAGGCACGAAAAACGGGGCGCAGACGCCCCGTTTTCTTTTGCGCCTCAGGCAGCCACCAAGGCTGCTGCCGCCTCGGTCTGCTTGACGCGGCGCTGCAGCACGGCGTCGGACAGCTCGGCCAGCGTGGCCAGGGAATCATCCCAGCCCAGGCAGGCGTCGGTAATGCTCTGGCCGTAGGTCAGGGCAGCCACTTCGTCCTTGCCGGGCGTGAACTTCTGGGCGCCGCCCACGAGATGGCCTTCGATCATCACGCCGAACACGCTGCGCGAGCCGCCGCTGATCTGTCCGGCGATGTCGCGGGCCACGTCCTTCTGGCGCTCATGCTGCTTGGAGCTGTTGGCGTGACTGCAGTCGACCATCAGCGTGGGCGTCAGGCCCGCCTTTTCGAGGTCCTCGCAGGCAGCGGCCACGTTGGCGGCGTCGTAGTTGGGAGTCTTGCCGCCGCGCAGGATGACGTGGCAATCCTGGTTGCCCGCCGTGTTCACGATGGCAACCTGGCCATTCTTGTGCACCGACAGGAAGTGGTGGCCACGGCTGGCCGACTGGATGGCGTCGGTGGCGATGCGGATGTTGCCGTCCGTGCCGTTCTTGAAGCCGATGGGCGCCGAGATGCCCGAGGCCAGTTCACGGTGGACCTGGCTTTCCGTGGTGCGCGCACCGATGGCGCCCCAGCTGATCAGATCGGCGATGTACTGGGGAGAGATCACGTCCAGGAACTCGCTGGCGGCCGGCACGCCCAGGCGGTTGATGTCGATCAGCAGTTGCCGCGCAATGCGCAGGCCCTCGTCGATGCGGTAGCTCTGGTCCAGGTAGGGATCGTTGATCAGCCCCTTCCAGCCCACGGTGGTGCGCGGCTTTTCGAAGTACACGCGCATCACGATCTCCAGCGTGTCCTTGTACTGCTCGCGTATGGGCGCCAGGCGGCGCGCGTACTCGATGGCGGCCGCCGGATCGTGGATGGAGCAGGGGCCGACGATGACCAGCAGGCGGTCATCCTCGCCAGCCATGATGTTGTGGATGGTGCGGCGGGTATCGCCGATCAGGGTTTCGACGGCCGTACCGCGGATGGGGAAGAAGCGAATGAGGTGCTCGGGAGGGGGCAACACGGTGATGTCCTTGATACGTGCGTCGTCGGTTTGGCCAGTCTTTTGGGAACCGCCGCGATACCAGGAATCGGCGAGGGAAGCTTGATGAGCAGTCATTGCTTGCTTTCGTGAGGAAAGATGGATCGTGGAAAACGGAGCGAAGAATCGGGAGGGGAAAAACAAAAAACCGCCGGGCTCTGCAGCTTCGGCGGTTCTGAGGGAGGTTTGTTCGGGTGCGCGCGCTTACCTCTCTTCCGCCGGGGAGGAGAACCAAAAGTAAAAGTAGAAGGAGGTACGGGCTTGCATGGGAACTGAATGTAGCACAGTCATTTTTCGCAGTGCAACATGGCCATGGCAGCACGGGGGGCGCACTTCACAGTGCCACAGAGAGAAACCTCAAAATCATCCACGCACTTAAACTGCTTTTTTAACCGTTCAACGCAAAAATATTTCGTCATCACGGATAAAAACACGATGGCATGCAGTTTTCTTGCATTCACCTTTGAAAACGTGCAAACCCCAGAAAATGACGCTTCCGCGCATCGCGGCAGGCCCGCCTCAACGCCGCAGCAAGGAGTCGCGCAGCCTGCGCAGTGCTCGGCGCAGGGCGCTCCAGGGACGCCAGCGACGCGTCCGGTACCAAGGCTGCATTGCGGCGGCATCGAACCCGCCCGCCACAGCGGCGGATTCCGCAAACATGTCTATCAACAGGCATGCATCTCCCAGCAGGCGCCAGCCCAGACGCTCGCAGCGGCGGAAATGCTCGGGCTCCTGGGCATCGCCCACCAGCACGGACTGCTGCCAGGCGTGCACGACCTCCCTGAATCCCTTGAGCAGGCGCTGGTAGGCGGGAAATTCGTAGAGGGCGTGCCATACCGCCCCCAGCGTGGTGAGGAAGTGCTGGTGGTCCAGCACGGCCAGGTCGAGTTGCTGTATGGCCTCTTCCACGGCAGGGCGTGCACTGCCCGCATAGCGCACGCGCACGGCCTCGTCCAGCGCAACGGCCAGCAAGGCCAGTTGCTGGTGCATGGGCTGCAGATCGCCCACGATCAACTCGTTCAGCCAGACGCGGTTCAGCCGCGACTCGCCAGCCCAGGTGCGCCAGTGTTCCGGCAGGCTGCGCAGGGGATGGGCAGAAGTCTGCAGGCCTGGCCGGGAAGGAAAGGAAAGCTGGGTCATGGAATCGGCGCCGGGCGGCGCCCACGGAGCGCGGCGGGCCGCGTCAGGCAGGACAGAGGACCCGCCCCCTGCCATGCAGGGCGCGGGCATGCGACGGTCAGGCCGTGCCGCCCACCGTCAGGCCGTCGATGCGCAGCGTAGGCTGACCCACGCCCACGGGCACGCTCTGGCCTTCCTTGCCGCAGGTGCCCACACCGCTGTCCAGGCGCATGTCGTTGCCGATCATGGTGATGTGCTTGAGCGATTCCGGGCCGCTGCCCACGATGGTCGCGCCCTTGACGGGGTACTGGATCTTGCCGTTCTCGACCCAATAGGCCTCGCTGGCAGAGAACACGAACTTGCCGCTGGTGATGTCGACCTGACCGCCGCCGAAGTTGGTGGCGTACAGGCCCTTCTTGATCGAGGCCACGATTTCCTGCGGATCCTTGTCGCCACCTAGCATGTAGGTGTTGGTCATGCGCGGCATGGGGATGTGGGCATAGCTTTCGCGGCGGCCGTTGCCCGTGGGCTTGACGCCCATCAGGCGGGCGTTCATTGCGTCCTGGATGTAGCCCTTGAGGATGCCGTCCTCGATCAGCACATTGCTCTGGCTGGTGCAGCCCTCGTCATCGACGTTGAGCGAACCGCGGCGATCGGCCAGCGTGCCGTCGTCCAGCACGGTGACGCCCTTGGCCGCCACGCGCTGGCCGATGCGGCCGCTGAAGGCGCTGGCGCCCTTGCGGTTGAAGTCGCCTTCCAGGCCGTGGCCCACGGCTTCGTGCAGCAGCACGCCGGGCCAGCCGGGGCCAAGCACCACGGTCATTTCGCCTGCCGGCGCGGGGCGCGACTGCAGGTTGGTGAGGGCCGCGCTCACGGCTTCGTCCACATATTGCGTGATCTGCTCATCGCTGAAATAGGCCAGGCCGAAACGGCCACCGCCGCCGGCAGAGCCCACCTCACGCCGGCCCTTTTGCTCGGCGATCACGGTAACGGAAAGACGCACCAGCGGCCGCACATCGGCAGCCAACGTGCCATCGGCGCGGGCGACCAGCACCACGTCGTACTCGCTGGCCAGGCCGGCCATGACCTGGACGACACGCGGGTCCTTGGCGCGGGCCAGGGTTTCGACCTTGCCCAGCAGCTCGACCTTGGCCGTGCTGTCCAGCGTGGCAATGGGATCCAGCCCCGGATACAGCGAGCGGCTTTGCGCGATCTTGGACGCGTTGGCGCGCACGCGCTTGCTCTGGGCCGCGCCCGAGATGGAGCGCACGGTGCGTGCCGCATCCAGCAGGGAGGCTTCGGAAATATCGTCGGAATAGGCAAAGGCCGTCTTCTCGCCGCTGACCGCCCGCACGCCCACACCCTGGTCGATGCTGAAGCTGCCGGTCTTGACGATGCCCTCTTCCAGGCTCCAGCCTTCGGCGCGGGTGTACTGGAAGTAGAGGTCGGCGTCGTCGACCTGGTGGCTGCGGATCTCGGCCAGTGCGCGCGCGAGATGGGTTTCATCGAGCCCGAAGGGCTCAAGCAGCAACTGGCGCGCTGTGGCCAGGCGTTCAATGGTGGGTTCGCGGGAGATCATTCGCCCATTGTAGAGAGCCGGCCATGCCCTCGCCGTGCAACGGGGGCAGCCAACGGTTCATGGGCCTGCAAAAAAGAACGGAATGCCGCCCCACCAGGCTGAGCGGCATTCCGTAGGCATGCATCCGCGTGGATGGCGAACATGCTGGCCCATGTCCGCGCTTGCTTTGTAGCGCGCCTCGGCGTCCGTGGCAAGTGCACGGTCATCCCGCAGACGTTATGGAAACAGGAGCATGCCAGTCTCATGCAGGCTTGGCTTGCTCGCCAAATCATGGAAAGAAACGGAGCTTTCCGGCAGCAGGCATCCAGACTATTTGACATTTGCAGGCGCCTTGGGCGCCGCAAACTGGTGTTCAGAGCGGGCCGCCGCCCTCGCCCGGCAATTGCCGCTGCGAACGCGCCACCGACATCAGCACCCCCAGCGCCAGCCCCAGCGTGACCATGGCCGTGCCGCCGTAGCTGATGAAGGGAAGCGGCACGCCGACCACGGGCAGGATGCCGCTGACCATGCCCATGTTCACGAAGGCATAGGTGAAGAAGATCATGGCCACGGCCGCCGCCATGAGCCGCGCGAACAGCGTGTTGGCCTGGATGGCGATGGCCAGCCCGCGCCAGACCAGCAGCAGGAAGGAGACGATGATGAAGAGGTTGCCGACCAGGCCGAACTCCTCGGAATAGGCGGCGAAGATGAAGTCGGTCGTGCGCTCGGGGATGAACTCCAGGTGGGTTTGCGTGCCTGCCATGAATCCCTTGCCCCAGACGCCACCGGAGCCGATGGCGATCATGCCCTGGATGATGTGGAACCCCTTGCCCAGGGGGTCGCGCGTGGGGTCCAGCAGGGTGCAGACACGGGTCTGCTGGTATTCATGCAGCACGGGCCAGCGCACGCCGTCGGCGCACAGCTGGGGTTCGTACCAGACGATGAGGGTGATGCCGATCACACCGGCCAGCACGGGCGGAACGATGAGCTTCCAGGGCAGGCCCGCGAAGAAGATCACCGACAGGCCGGCCGCCATCACCAGCAGGGAGGTCCCCAGGTCGGGCTGCTTCATGATCAGCCCGACAGGCACCATGAGCAGCACCATGGCGATCACGAAGTCCGTGCCGCGCAGCTGGCCCTCGCGGCGCTGGAACCACCAGGCCAGCATCAGCGGCGTGGCGATCTTCAGCAGCTCGCTGGGCTGGATCACCACGCCCACGTTGACCCAGCGCTGAGCCCCCTTCTTGGTGATGCCGAACAGCGCCACCGCCACCAGCAGCGCCACGCCCAGCATGTACAGCGGCACGGCCACCTTCATGAGCTGCTGGGGGGGAATCTGGGCCACGACAAAGAGAATGGCCGCCGCGATCAGCATGTTGCGCCCGTGGTCGGTGAAGCGCGTGCCGTGGTCGAAGCCCGAGGAGTACATGGCGATCAGCCCCGCCGACGCCAGCATGCCCACGAACAGCAGCAACCAGAAGTCAAAGCCCCGCAGCAGCGGGGCAACACGTTGCCAGAGGGAGGGCTTGTCGAATTCGGTCACGGGGATGGTCGGTCGCGGGCACGGGCCGCCATTATCCCGTGGCGCATGCGGCCCAGCCCGGCGCAGGGTTGCCCACGGAGGCGGTTGTCATCCAGCTGTCGGCCCGGGCCTTCCCTGCTGGGCGCCGCCCGCCGCAGCGGCCACAATGGGCCATGAGCCGTCCGGGCCGCATCCGGCGCCCGGCCCCAGCAACGCAAAGGAGAGCGCCCGCCATGACCACCACCCATTTGCTGTATCTGCACGGCTTTCGCTCCTCACCCCAATCCACCAAGGCCCGGCGCATGGCCGAACATGTGGCCACGCGCCATCCCCATGTGCGCTGGTGGAGCCCGCAATTGCCGCCATCCCCGCGCGAGGCGGCCGCCTTGATTGCCGACGGCATAGGCAGCTGGCCGCGAGAGACCATGGCCGTGATCGGCTCCTCGCTGGGCGGCTACTACGCCAGCTGGGTGGCCCAGCTGGCGCGCTGCCGCAGCGTGATGATCAACCCGGCCGTGAACCCGGCGCGCGATCTTGAAAAGTACATTGGCGAGCAGACGTCCTGGCACAACCCCGAGGAACGCTTTTTCTTTCGCCGCGAGTACATGGAAGAGCTGCGCGCGCTGGACACGCGCTCCATGACACCGGCCGCGCCCGAGATGCTGCTGGCGGCCGAGGGCGACGAAGTTCTGGACTGGCGCGAGATGAGCGCGCGCTACCCGCATGCGCTGCAGATCATCCAGGAAGGCGGCGATCACGCGCTGAGCAACTTCGAGGAGTACCTGCCCCAGCTCGACGAGTTCCTGAATCTGGCCTGATGCCGCACACGCCTGCGCGGCAGCTGCCAGCCGCAGCGTGGGAGAATATCGGGCTATGCACGCATTGTTTGAAGAAGCCGGCAAGTTCCTGGCCGGCCGCATCCTCTCCGAAGCCGACACCTCCGCCCAGGTGGAACTGGACTCGGGCAAACGGGTCAAGGTCAAGTCCGCCAACATCCTGCTCAAGTTCGACAAGCCGGCGCCTGCCGAACTGATCGCCCAGGGCCAGGCAATGGCCGCCGAGATCGATCTGGACCTGGCCTGGGAATTCGCCCCCGAGGAGGAATTCGGCTTCGCCGACCTGGCACGCGACTATTTCTCGGACAATGCCACGCTGGCCCAGCAGGCCGGCGCGCTGTTTCGCATCTACGAGGCGCCGCACTACTTTCGCCGCGCCGGCAAGGGCCGCTTCAAAAAGGCGCCGGCCGAAATCCTGCAGCAGGCGCTGGCCGGCATAGAGAAGAAAAAGCAGATCCAGGCCCAGATCACGGCCTGGGCCGAGCAGCTGGGCGCTGGCGAATGCCCCGGCCCCATCCGCGAACAGCTCTACAAGATCCTGTTCCGCCCCGACAAGAACGCCGCCGAATACAAGGCCGTGGTCGAGGCCAGCCGCGCCACGCGCCTGGCACCGCTGGATCTGCTGCACAGGGCCGGCGCCATTGAATCGGCCTACGAATTCCACTGGAAGCGCTTCCTCTTCGACCACTTCCCCAAGGGCACGCAATTTCCGCCACTGGAGGCGCCCCAGCCTCCGGCAGAGCTGCCGCTGGCCGATGTCCAGGCGTTTTCCATCGACGACTCGGCCACCACCGAGATCGACGACGCGCTGTCGGTGCGCGGCCTGGGCACGGGCACGGTCACCGTGGGCATCCACATCGCGGCCCCCGGCCTGGCCATCGTGCCGGGCACGCCGCTGGACCAGCTCGGCCGCTCGCGCCTGTCCACTGTCTACATGCCCGGCTACAAGATCACCATGCTGCCCAACGAGGTGGTGCAGATCTACACGCTGGACGAAGGCCGCGCCAACCCCGCCGTGTCGCTGTACGTCACCGTGGACGAGACCACGCTGGAAACCACAGCCAGCGAGACGCGCCTGGAACGCGTGCCCGTGCAGGTCAACTTCCGCCATGACAAGCTGGACCACATCGTCACCGAGCAGTGGCTGGCCGACCCGTCCATCGAGGTCGAGGGCACGCCCGAAGTGCTGCAGGGCAAGCGCGCCGAACTGACGTTCCTGCAGCGCTGGGCCAGGCACCTGAAGGCCGGGCGCGAACTGGTGCGAGGCAAGCCCGAGAACTTCAACCGTCCCGACTACAACTTCCGCCTGGTGGGCAACGGCAGCGCCGAGCCCCGCGGCAACGAGCAGGTCGAGATCACCGTGCGCAAGCGCGGCGCACCGCTGGACCTGATCGTGGCAGAGGCCGCCATCGTGGCCAACAGCACCTGGGGCGGCTGGATGGCCGATCTGGGCGTGCCCGGCATCTACCGCAGCCAGGCCAGCCTGGCCCCCGGCATCAAGGTGCGCATGTCCACCAAGGCGCTCCCCCATGCGGGCATCGGCGTCAAGAGCTATGCCTGGGCCACCTCGCCGCTGCGCCGCTATGTGGACCTGGTCAACCAGTGGCAGATCATTGCCTGCGCGCGCCACGGCAAGACCGCCGCACTGGCCGCGCCGTTCAAGCCCAAGGATGCCGAGCTGTTCGGCATCATCAGCAGCTTTGACGGCGCCTACAGCGCCTACAACGGCTACCAGGCAGGCATGGAGCGCTTCTGGACGCTCAAGTACCTGCAGCAGAACGCCATCACCGAGCTGACGGCCACCGTCATCAAGGAAGGCATGGGCGGCGGCCTGCTGGTGCGCGCCGACGACCTGCCGCTGGTCTTCCCCGTGCTGGGCGTCACCGGCCTGCCGCGCGGTGCCCATGTGCGCGTGCGCCTGGGCGAGATCGACGAGATCGCGCTCGATGTCTCGGGCACGCTGATCGAGCGCCTGGACAGCGACGCCGCCGCTGCCGACGATGGAGCGGAGGACGACGAGGAGGCCGTAGCCGGCCCCATCGCCATCGCCGTGGACATGAACGAGACCGACGGCACGCCCGCGGCCGATCCTGCCCAGCCCTGATCTGCCCGCGCCCCTGCCTCGCATCCAAGCCACTGCCTTAGATCTGACGTGAAACTGCCTACCGCCTTCCGTTCCCTGAGTACGCTGCAGTTGGCACTGGGTGTCTCCATTGCCCTGCATGCCGGGTTGCTCTCGTTCCGGTTCATCGATCCAGAACGCTTCGACCGCGTGTTCCAGGACACGCCGCTGGAAGTCATCCTGGTCAATGCCCGCGCCAACGAGCCGCCCGACAAGGCGCAGGCCATCGCGCAGACCTCGCTGGCCGGCGGCGGCGAAGCCGACAAGGGCCGGGCCTCCAGCCCCATGCCCTACTCGGCGCTCACCGCCGTGGGCGACGACTTCGAGGAACGCCAGCGCCAGATCGACTCCATGCAGGAGCAGCAGACCGTCTTGCTGACGCAGTTGCGCAAGCAGGTCGCGGCCCTGCCGCCGCTGGACCCGCGCGAGGCGGCAAAGCAGACCAAGGAGCAGCAGGCCCAGCAGGAAAAGCGCCAGCAACTGGTCAAGCTGCTGGCCGAGATCGAAAAACGCATCAACGAAGAAAACGCCCGCCCCAAGAAGCGCTACATCAGCCCGTCCACGCGCGAGGCCGTCTACGCCATCTACTACGACGGCCTGCGCCGCAAGGTCGAGGACAAGGGCACGGAGAACTTTCCCGAGCAGGCCGGCAAGAAGCTCTATGGCGAGCTGGTCATGATCCTCACCGTCAACCACGACGGCCGCGTGCTGTCCACCGAGATCGTGCAGGGCTCGGGCAACCGCCTGCTGGACACCCGCGCCGAAGCCATCGCGCGTGCGGCCGGCCCCTTCGGCCACTTCGGCCCCGCCATGCGCGCCAAGGCCGACCAGATCGCCGTGGTCTCGCGCTTCAAGTTCACGCGTGAGCAGACGCTGCAGACCACGGTCCAGTAGCCCAGTAGCGCCCCGCCCTCTTCGCACTCCATTTTTTCGACATGACTTCCGTTGCCGCCACCTCCTCCGACCGCTACTGCGTCATGGGCAACCCCGTCGCGCACAGCCGTTCGCCCTGGATCCATGCCCGCTTCGCCGAACTGTGCGGGCAGGACCTGCATTACGAGCGCCAGCATGTGGAGCTGGATGGCTTTACCGAGGCCGTGCGCGCCTTCGTCACGGCAGGCGGACGCGGCTGCAATGTCACCGTACCCTTCAAGCTGGAAGCCGCACAGCTGGCCACCACCTCCAGCGAGCGCGTGCAACTGGCCGGCGCCGCCAACACCCTGGTGCTGGCGGCGGACGGCATCCATGCCGACAACACCGACGGCCTGGGCCTGGTGGCCGACATCGTGCGCAATGCGGGCGTGCCGCTGGCCGGGCGCGACCTGCTGCTGCTGGGCGCGGGTGGCGCCGCAGCCGGCGCACTGGGCTCGCTGCTTGCCGAGCGCCCGCGCCGCATCGCCGTGGTCAACCGCACCTTCGAGCGCGCCCAGGCCATGGTGCAGCGCCATGCCGCCATTGCCGCGCAACATGGCGTGGAACTGGTGGCGCTGGAGCAGCAGGCCGTGGATGAGGATTTCGACGTGGTCATCAACGCCACCGCCAGCAGCCTGGCCGGTGCCGAGGTGCCCGTGCCGGCCCGCGTGCTGCGCACTGGCAGCTTGGCCTACGACATGATGTACGGCCCCGCGGCCCAGGGCTTCATGCAGTGGGCCGAACAGCACGGCGCCACGGCCCGCGACGGGCTGGGCATGCTGGTGGAGCAGGCGGCCGAATCGTTTGCGCTGTGGCGCGGCGTGCGCCCGCCCTCGGCCCAGGTGCTGAACGAGCTGCGCGCCCATATTGCTCAAGGCGGCTGAGCGCTTCATGAAATCCCTGGCACGCGCCCTGCTGCTGGTGCTGTGCGCCGGCCTGCTGCTGCAGCTGTTCTTCGTGCTGCGCATTGCGCTGATGGTGGTGGTCGATCCCGAGTCCACAGCCTTCCAGCGCTCCGAAGCCTGGCAGATGCTGCGCAGCTCCGAAGGCCTGCACTGGAGCCAGCAATGGCTGCCCTATGACCGCATCGCGCCCACGCTCAAGCGCGCCGTCATTGCCTCCGAAGACGACAGCTTCACCGAACACCACGGGGTGCAATGGGAAGCCATCGAGAAAGCCTGGCAGCGCAACCAGCGCGCCGAAGCCCGGGCCATGAAGGCCGACAACGGCAAGGCGCCCAAGATCTATGGCGGCTCCACCATCACGCAGCAGTTGGCCAAGAACCTGCTGCTGTCGGGCGAACGCAGCCTGCTGCGCAAGGGGCAGGAACTGGTGCTGACCCAGCTGCTGGAACTGATGCTGAGCAAGCAGCGCATCCTGGAGATCTACCTCAACAGCGTGGAATGGGGCCAGGGCGTGTTCGGCGCCGAGGCGGCCGCTCGCCACTACTTTCGCAAGAGCGCCTCCCAGCTCAGCGCCGCCGAGGCCGCGCGCCTGGCCGTGATGCTGCCCCAGCCCAAGCGCTTCGAGAAGCTGCCCAACTCCGGCTATCTGCTGCAGCGCACGCGCACGGTCATGCAGAGAATGCCCAGCGCCGTCGTCCCCTGAACAGCTACATTCACTCCATGCGCATCCTTGGAATCGACCCCGGTCTGCAGACCACGGGATTCGGCGTGATCGACGTCGACGGCCACCGCCTGGCCTATGTGGCCAGCGGCACCATCCGCACCACGGGCATCGCGCTCGGCGACCTGCCGGGCCGGCTCAAGCTGCTGTTCGACGGCATCTCGGAAGTTGCCAGCCGCTACCAGCCCGACACCTCGGCCGTGGAAATCGTCTTCGTCAACGTCAATCCCCAGTCCACCCTGCTGCTGGGCCAGGCACGCGGCGCCGCGCTCACGGCCCTGGTCAACGCCGGCCTGCCGGTGGCCGAGTACACGGCACTGCAGATGAAGAAGGCCATGACCGGCCATGGCCGCGCGGCCAAGAGCCAGATCCAGGAAATGGTGCGCCGCCTGCTGCAACTGCCCGGCCTGCCCGGCACCGACGCCGCCGATGCCCTGGGCCTGGCCATCACCCACGCCCATGCAGGCGCCGCCATGACGAAGATGGCCGAGGTCACGCAGCTGCAGCGCCGCCAGCATGCGGTCTACAAAGGTGGGCGCGTCTACTAGGACACCAGTGCTTGGCCACCCTGCTCGGCCCTGAGCCTGATCCATTGCGCGATCCGGGGGAACACATCGGATTGCGCGTTGCCGGCCATCAGCAACCTGCTGTGGCTGTAGTCTTCGACAAAACCGGTGGCCTTGCCACACAGCACGAACTCCACATCCGTCCCGCCGAAAGCGCTTGCCAGCGCTTCGCACCCCTGCCAGGGTGCAATCAGGCGGTCTCCAGCACCCGCCAGCGCCAGAACGGGAATACGCACCTGGGAGAGTGCCTGCAGGTAGTTCATGCCGTCATGTCCCACAAATCGGCGCTGGAGATTCCACTGACACCACTGGCGCATCAGTTGGCCGCTTTCCGCCTCGGGCCCCACCATGCGGTTGGCTGCCAGCCAGTTCCGGCGGCCTATCCACGCCAGGTAACCCCGGATCCTGGCCCAGGCCAGCGGTGTGGAGGCAGCATGGGTGGCCTGGGCGGCCAGCAGCACGACACCGGCCAGATGGTCCCGGGCCACATCGGGATTGCGAGCGGCCCAGATGGCTGCCGCAATGCCGCCCCCGCTGTGGCCTATCAGGGTCAAAGGCCGGCTCTGCTCCTCGCTGCGGATGGCCTCGATGGCACTGGCGATGTCATGCCTAGCCACGGCTTCCAGATCATGGCCATGCCCGCAGGCCGGGTTCCGTCCATGGCCGCGCCAGTCGAAGAGCCAAGTGCCGAATCCCTGCGCCGCCAGATACGCGCCGAGCCGGTCGCAGGATGCGGTGCCGGAGAAGGTGCCGTGCGTGATGGCCACGACAGGCCCCTGGACGCAGCCGCTGCGCACCAGCACAAGGGTGTGGCCGTCGCCGGCCCGGATCCGAATTTCCTTCATGGCGGCCCGGCAGTCTCCGCAATGGCGGCAGCGCAGCCCATTCAGGACCTCAGACGATGCGTCCAAAGAACAGCACGGCGAAGAAGGTCACGCCGGCAATCACGGTCCACTTGAGGATGATGAAGCCCCAGCGCTTGTAGCGGGGCTGGCCCGTGCCCAGGTAGAACGCAAAGGACACGGCTGATGCCAGCAGCAGCACGGTGGCCAGCCAGCGGAAGATCAGCATGGCGGCGCCCGCCTCACCAGGCCCGCGCGGGCTGGGCGAAGCCCTTGGGCGCCTGGCGCTCGCTGTCGAAGCTGACCAGTTCCCAGGCGTCGGGCTGGGCCAGCAGGGCACGCAGCAGCTGGTTGTTCATGCCGTGGCCCGAGCGGAAGGCGCTGTAGGCGGCCAGCAGGGGCCTGCCGATCAGGTACAGGTCGCCGATGGCGTCCAGGATCTTGTGCTTGGCGAACTCGTCGTCATAGCGCAGGCCGTCGCTGTTGAGCACCTTGTAGTCGTCCATGACGATGGCGTTGTCCATGCCGCCGCCCAGCGCCAGGCCGTGGCTGCGCAGCATTTCCACGTCCTTGGTGAAGCCGAAGGTGCGCGCGCGTGCGATGTCGCGCGTGTAGTTGTCCTCGCCCATGTCGAACTCCACGCACTGGCCGGTGGAGTCCACGGCAGGATGGGCGAAGTCGATCTCGAAGCGCAGCTTGAAGCCGTGGTACGGGTCGAAGCGTGCCCACTTGAGGTTCTGGCCCTCGCCCTCGCGCACCTCGACGGGGCGGATGACGCGGATGAAGCGCTTGGGCGCCTTCTGCAGCTCGATGCCCGCGCTTTGCAGCAGGAATACGAAGGAGGCGGAGGAGCCGTCGAGGATGGGCACTTCCTCGGCGGTGATGTCTATGTAGATGTTGTCGAGCCCGAGGCCGGCGATGGCCGACATCAGGTGCTCCACGGTATGCACCTTGGCGCCGCCCGTGCCGATGGTCGAGGCCATGCGCGTGTCGGTGACGGCTTCGGCGGATATCGGGATGTCCACGGGCTCCGGCAGGTCCACGCGACGGAACACGATGCCGGTGTCGGGCTGCGCGGGACGCAGCGTCAATTCGACGCGCTGGCCGCTGTGCAGACCCACGCCCACGGCACGGGTGATCGTCTTGATGGTGCGTTGTTGGAGCATCCGACTATTTTAAAGTGCGGCAGCCGTGCGCAGGGCATGGCCCTGGCACGGCATTCGCTATCACAACCATGCAGCGACCGTATCGGCCGCTGCTCAGTCAGCCTGCTTGCGCAGGAAGGCCGGGATTTCCAGATCGTCCATGCCGCCGGAGGCCAGGGCATCGACGCGGGCAGCGGCCTGCGTGCGGTTGGTGCGCCAGACGCTGGGCACCGACATGTTGTTGGCATAGTCGGCGCCGCCAGCGGCACCGCCGACCAGGCCGCCGGCTGCCGTTGCGGCACCCATGGAGGCCGAGGGCAGCTGGTAGCTCATGTTGTCGGTACCGGTGCGCAGACCACCCTGCACCACCTGCATGTTCTGGCGGCGTGCGCTGGGGCGCGACAGGCCGGTGGCCACCACGGTGACGCGGATCTCGTCACCCAGGCTGTCGTCGTAGGCAGCGCCGTAGATCACATGTGCATCGGGCGAGGCGTAGGCATTGATGGTGCTCATGGCCAGGCGCGACTCGGACAGCTTGAGGCTGCCCTTGGCGGCCGTGACCAGCACCAGCACGCCCTTGGCGCCCGACAGGTCGATGCCCTCCAGCAGCGGGCAGGCCACGGCCTGCTCGGCAGCGATGCGCGCGCGGTCGGGGCCGGCGGCCTTGGCCGTGCCCATCATGGCCTTGCCGGGTTCGCCCATGACGGTGCGCACGTCTTCGAAGTCGACGTTCACATGGCCGTACTCGTTGATGATTTCGGCAATGCCGCCCACGGCGTTCTTGAGAACGTCGTTGGCATGGGCAAAGGCCTCGTCCTGCGAGATGTCGTCGCCCAGCACGTCCAGCAGCTTCTCGTTGAGCACGACGATCAGCGAATCGACGTTGGCTTCGAGTTCGCTCAGGCCGCTGTCGGCGTTGGCCATGCGTCGGCCGCCTTCCCACTCGAAGGGCTTGGTGACCACGCCCACGGTGAGGATGCCCATTTCCTTGGCCACGCGCGCGATCACGGGCGCAGCGCCCGTGCCCGTGCCGCCGCCCATGCCGGCTGTGATGAACAGCATGTGCGCGCCTTCGATGGCAGTGCGGATGTCGTCCTCGGCCAGCTCGGCGGCTTCGCGGCCCTTGTCGGGCTTGCTGCCCGCACCCAGGCCGCTGCCACCGAGCTGGATGGTGCGGTGGGCGCTGCTGCGCAGCAGCGCCTGCGCGTCGGTGTTGGCGCAGACGAACTCCACGCCCTGCACGTTGCGCGCAATCATGTGCTCGACGGCATTGCCGCCGCCGCCGCCAACGCCGATCACCTTGATCTGCGTACCCTGGTTGAATTCTTCAACTTCAATCATGTCGATGGGCATGTTGGTTCTCCTGTAGCTCTCTGTAAGTGGTCACCACCGTCTGGGGAAAATTCTGTCTTCTGTCCGGTATTCGGAAGCCGGTGGGCGGGCCGGTAATGCGCAGTCGATGAAAGCACATATCAAAAGTTCCCCACGATGAAGTCTTTGAAACGGCCAAAAGCGGTCTTCATCGACCCACTCTTTTGTGCCACCTTGAAACCGCGCAGGCGAGCCAGGCGGGCCTCTTCGAGCAATCCCATCACGGTGGCAGCGCGGGGTTGAGCCACCATGTCAGCCAATGCGCTCGAATACTTGGGGATGCCGCGGCGCACGGGCTTGAGGAAGATGTCCTCGCCCAGTTCCACCATGCCCGGCATGACGGCGCTGCCGCCGGTCAGCACGATGCCCGAGGACAGCACTTCCTCGTAGCCTGAATCGCGCACCACCTGCTGCACCAAAGAAAAGATCTCTTCCACGCGCGGCTCGATCACGCCGGCCAGCGCCTGCTTGCTGATCATGCGCGGGCTGCGGTCGCCCAGGCCCGGCACTTCGACCTGGGCGTCGGGGTCGGCCAGCAGCTGCTTGGCATAGCCGCTTTCGACCTTGATGTCCTCGGCGTCCTTGGTGGGCGTGCGCAGCGCCATGGCGATGTCGCTGGTGATCAGGTCGCCCGCGATGGGAATCACGGCCGTGTGCCGGATGGCGCCGCCCGTGAAGATGGCCACGTCGGTGGCGCCCGCGCCGATATCGACCACGGCCACGCCCAGCTCGCGCTCGTCATCGGTGAGCACGGCCTGGCTCGATGCCAGCGGGTTGAGCAGCAGCTGCTCGACCTCCAGGCCGCAGCGGCGCACGCACTTGATGATGTTCTCGGCCGCGCTCTGCGCGCCCGTGACGATGTGGATCTTGGCCTCCAGGCGGATGCCGCTCATGCCGATGGGCTCGCGCACTTCCTGGCCGTCGATCACGAATTCCTGCGGCTCGACCAGCAGCAGCCGCTGGTCCGAGGAGATGTTGATGGCCTTGGCCGTCTCCATCACCCGCGCCACGTCGGTGGCCGTGACTTCCTTGTCCTTGATGGCCACCATGCCGCTGGAGTTCAGGCCGCGGATGTGGCTACCGGTGATGCCGGTGCACACGCGCTGGATCTTGCAGTCGGCCATCAGCTCGGCCTCCTTCAGCGCCTGCTGGATGCTCTGCACCGTGGCGTCGATGTTGACCACCACGCCCCGCTTGAGTCCGTTGCTCGGGGCCACGCCGAGGCCTGCGAGCTTGAGTTCGCCGTTGTACAGGACCTCGGCGACCACGACCATGACCTTGGCCGTGCCGATGTCCAGTCCGACGATCACATCTTTGTATTCTCTTGCCATATCAGCATCCGCCCCCGGTTGGTTCTGTCCTGTCGCTGTGTCGCTGCTTGGTGTGCATGTACATAGGTCTGTCCTCCCTCGTCTTCAGCGTCGGGGACGCACTGCAGCCGGCGCCTTGGCCGTGCCGGTGGTCACACCGCGCAGCCTCAGCGCATATCCGTCTTCGTAGCGCAGGTCGGCCGACTCGATGGCGTCGGCCTTGCGCTTGTATTGGGTCGTGATCTGGGGCAGCGTGCGCACGAAGCGCTGCACGCGTTGCAGCACGGCCTCCACGCTGCCGCCACCCAGTTCGATCTGTGCGTCGTTGGCCAGCCTGAGCTGCCAGCTGCCGCGCGCATTGAGCGTCAGCCCGTCGATCTCCACATCCAGCGGCCCCAGCGCCGGCACCAGCAGCCGGTACATCTGCAGCATCTGCGGGGCGCTGTCCTCTGGGCCCTGCAGGCGCGGCAGGCCGTCGCGGTCCAGCTCGCCCAGGTTGGCCTCGAAGACCTCGCCGAAGCTGTTGACCAGGCCGGTGCCCGAATCAGGCCCCCAGAAGGCCTCGGCCACATGCTCGTGCAGGATGACGCGCAGGCTGTTGGGATAGTCGCGGCGCACCTGCGCCTCCCGCACCCAGGGCACCTGCTCGAACGCCGCCTTGGCGGCCTTGAGATCCACGGTGAAGAAGTTGCCCGTGAGCACCGGCGCCACATTGGCGCGCAGCGTCACTGCGTTGTTGTGCACCAGCTCGCCCTCGACCACGATGCGGCCGATATTGAAGGCCGGATGGCGCAGCGCCCACCAGCTCACCGCTGCCAGCCCCAGCGCAGCCACGCCCACGAACAGGACCGTGGCGGTCACGTTCATGAGCTTGACGTCGAAGGGGGCCGGCAGGGAGTAGCTCATGCGTGCTCCTGCTCCGGTTGCGCGTCCAGCGCGGCGCTGGCCAGGATGCCCAGGCACAGGTTTTCGTAGCTCACGCCGATGGCGCGGGCCGACATGGGCACCAGCGAGTGGCCCGTCATGCCCGGCGAGGTGTTGATCTCCAGCAGGAAGGGCTTGCGGTCGCTGCCGCGGATCATGATGTCGGCGCGCGACCAGCCGCGGCAGCCCAGCGTGCGGAAGGCCCGCACGACGATGCGCCGGATCTCGGCCTCTTCCTCGGCAGGCAGGCCGCTGGGGCAGTGGTACTGGGTGTCGTCGGTGAAGTACTTGTTCTGGTAGTCGTAGTTGCCTTCGGGCGCGACGATGCGGATCACGGGCAGGGCGTGGGCGCCCTCGCCGGTTCCGAGCACGGGGCAGGTGGTCTCGTCGCCTTCGATGAACTCTTCGCAGAGCACTTCGGGGTCGTACCGGGAGGCCAGCACATAGGCCTGCTCGCATTCCTCGGCTGTCCAGACCTTGGTCAGGCCGATGGTCGAGCCCTCGCGCGAGGGCTTGACGATCATGGGCGCGCCCAGTGCCTGCAGCGCGGCGCGGGTCTCGTCGGCGCTGGCGACCAGCCGCCAGTCGGGTGTGGGCAGACCCTCGAAGCGCCAGATGCGCTTGGTCATGATCTTGTCCATGGCGATGCTGGAGGCCATCACGCCGGGGCCCGTGTACGGGATGCCCAGCAGCTCCAGCGCGCCCTGCACCGTGCCGTCCTCACCGTAGCGGCCATGCAGCGCGATGAAGCAGCGGTCGAAACCGTCCTTCTTCAACTCGCCCAGGTCCCGCTCGGCGGGGTCGAAGGCATGGGCATCCACGCCCTGCGACAGCAGGGCCTTGAGCACGCCCGTGCCCGACATCAGCGAGACCTCGCGCTCGGCCGAGCGGCCGCCCAACAGCACGGCCACCTTGCCCAGGGCCTTGACATCGATCTGGGTGCCGAAGCTGCTCATTGCGCAGCTCCCTGCTGCGCCTGCAGCGTTTGTTTCTGAAGCATTTCAACCAACTTTCCGGGCACGGCGCCAATCGAGCCGGCCCCCATGCACAACAGCACGTCGCCATCGCGGGCGTGGGCGGCCAGGGCCGCCGGCAGCTCGGCAACGTCTTCCACAAAGACCGGCTCGACCCGGCCGGCCACGCGCAGGGCGCGCGCCAACGAGCGGCCATCGGCCGCCACCACCGGCGCCTCGCCGGCCGCATAGACCTCGGTCAGCAGCACGGCATCGGCCAGGCCGATGACCTTGACGAAATCCTCGAAGCAATCGCGCGTGCGGCTGTAGCGGTGCGGCTGGAAGGCCAGCACCAGGCGGCGGCCCGGGAAGGCGCCGCGCGCAGCAGCCAGCGTGGCCGCCATCTCGACAGGGTGGTGCCCGTAGTCGTCGATGACGGTGAAGCTGCCGCCGTCGGCAGCCGCCAGTTCGCCATAGCGCTGGAAGCGCCGGCCCACGCCCTTGAAGCTTTCGAAGGCGCGCAGCAGCGCCTCGTCGGCAATCTCCAGCTCCATGGCGACGGCCACGGCCGACAGCGCGTTGAGCACGTTGTGCTCGCCCGGCAGGCTCAGCACCACGTCCAGGTCGGGATAGCTTTGGCCGTTGCTGCGGCGCACCGTGAAATGCATGCGGCCGGCCTCGGCGCGCACGTTGAGGGCGCGCACCTGGGCGTCCTCGGCAAAGCCGTAGGTGGTCACGGGGCGGGCCACCTGGGACAGGATCTCGCGCACGGCCGGGCTGTC
The DNA here is from genome assembly GCF_009827015.1 of Delftia sp. CH05. Lineage (NCBI taxonomy): Bacteria > Pseudomonadati > Pseudomonadota > Betaproteobacteria > Burkholderiales > Comamonadaceae > Delftia > Delftia sp. CH05. Next base: position 201,512 of record NZ_WUMG01000005.1, read on the forward strand.
CACGCAGACGATGGCGCGGCCGTAGAACGGCATGCGGTGCAGGAAGTCGACGAAGGCGCCCTTGAGCCGGCCGAAGTCATGGCCGTAGGTTTCCATGTGGTCGGCGTCGATGTTGGTGACGACAGCCATCACGGGCAGCAGGTTCAGGAAGGAGGCGTCGGACTCGTCCGCCTCGACCACGATGTAGTCGCCCTGGCCCAGCTTGGCGTTGGCGCCCGCGCTGTTGAGCTTGCCGCCGATGACGAAGGTCGGGTCCAGCCCGGCCTCGGCCAGCACGCTGGTCACCAGGCTGGTGGTCGTGGTCTTGCCGTGGGCTCCTGCGATGGCGATGCCCTGCTTGAAGCGCATCAGCTCGGCCAGCATGAGCGCACGCGGCACGACGGGGATCTTGTGCGTGCGCGCCGCGACCACCTCGGGGTTGTCGGACTGCACGGCGGTGGAGGTGACGACGGCGTCAGCCCCCTCGATGTTCGCGGCCGCATGGCCGACGTGGGTGGCAATGCCCAGGCCTGCGAGCCGGCGCAGCGTGGCACTGTCGGACAGGTCCGAGCCCGAGACGGCGTAACCCAGGTTGTGCAGCACCTCGGCGATGCCGCTCATTCCGGCGCCGCCGATGCCGACGAAATGGATGTGATGAATGGCGTGCTTCATGCGGCCAGTTCCTCACAGGCGGCGACCACCTCGGCGGTGGCTTCGGTCTTTTGCATTTTCTTGGCTTTTCCAGCGCGCTCCAGCAGCGTCGCACGCTGCATATTTTGTAGCATTTCGGCCAGGCTTTGGGCAGTCAGTGCGCTTTGTTGCATCAACCATCCACCACCGGCATCGACCAGGAAACGCGCGTTCGCGGTCTGGTGGTCGTCCACGGCGGCCGGGAAAGGCACATAGATGGCGGCTGCGCCCACGGCCGCGATCTCGGTGACCGTGCTGGCACCGGCGCGGCAGACGATGACATCGGCCTCGGCAAAGGCGCGGGCCGTATCGTCGATGAAGGGCGTCAGCTCGGCCTGCACGCCTGCCGCCGCGTAGTTGGCGCGCAGGGCGTCGATCTGTGCGGCGCCGCTTTGGTGGAGCACGACGGGGCGCACATCGGCCGGAATCAGGGCCAGCGCCTGCGGCACGATCTCGTTGAGCGCCTTGGCGCCCAGGCTGCCGCCCACCACCAGCAGGCGCAGCGGTCCGCTGCGGCCCGCAAAGCGCTGCTCGGGCGCGGGCTGCTCGGTGAAGGCCTGGCGCAAGGGGTTGCCGACCCAGCGGCCCTTGGGGAACACGTTGGGGAAGGCGGTGAAGATGCGGTGGGAGACGCTGGCCAGCACCTTGTTGGCCATGCCGGCCACGGAGTTCTGCTCATGCAGCACCAGGGGCTTGCCGGCCAGCACGGCCATCATGCCGCCAGGAAAGCTGATGTAGCCGCCCAGGCCCACGACCACGTCGGGCTTGACGCGGCGCACCACGGCCAGCGCCTGCCAGAAGGCACGCAGCAGGCGCATGGGCAAAAAGGCCAGGGTCATGATGCCCTTGCCGCGCACGCCCGAGAACTCGATGGTCTCCAGCGGGAAGCCCTGGGCCGGCACGATGCGGGACTCCATGGAGCCGGGGGCGCCCAGCCAGCGCACGTTCCAGCCGCGCTCGCGCAGCGCCTGGGCCACGGCCAGGCCCGGGAAGATATGGCCGCCCGTGCCGCCGGCCATGATCAGGGCCGTGCGCTGGCGTTGCGTGCCTTGAGAGGTGGACTGCGTCATGCATGCCCTCCCTTCATCAGCAACTTGTTCTCGTAGTCCACCCTTAACACCACCGCTATCGCTATCAGATTCATGAGGATGGCCGACCCGCCGAAGCTCATCAGGGGCAGCGTCAGTCCCTTGGTCGGCAGCGCGCCCAGGTTCACGCCCATGTTGATGAAGGCCTGGAAGCCCATCCAGATCGCAATGCCCTCGGCCACCAGGCCGGAGAACACCCGGTCCAGCGCAATGGCCTGCCGCCCTATGAGCATGATGCGGCGCGTGAGCCACAGGAAGGTGACGGCGATCAGGAGCACGCCGACCAGGCCGAATTCCTCGCCGATCACGGCCAGCAGAAAGTCGGTGTGCGCCTCGGGCAGCCAGTGCAGCTTTTCGACGCYGCGGCCCAGGCCCACGCCGAAGATCTCGCCGCGCCCGATGGCGATCAACGCATGCGACAGCTGGTAGCCCTTGCCCAGGGCATGCTTTTCATCCCAGGGATTGAGGTAGGCAAAGATGCGCTCGCGCCGCCATTCGGAGGTGGCGATGATGAGCACGAAGGCCAGCACCACCAGGGCCGCGATCAGGAAGAACATGCGCGCGTTCACGCCGCCCAGGAACAGGATGCCCATGGCGATCACCACGATCACCATGAAGGCGCCCATGTCGGGCTCGGCCAGCAGCAGCACCCCGACCAGCACCACGGCCAGCCCCATGGGCAGCACGGCGCGGAAGAAGCGCTCCTTGACCTCCATCTTGCGCACCATGTAGTCGGCCGCATAGATGAGCACGGCGAACTTGGCCAGCTCGGACGGCTGGAAGTTCATGATGCCCAGGGACAGCCAGCGCCGCGCGCCGTTGACCACGGTGCCCACATGCGGGATCAGCACGGCCACCAGCAGGACCAGGGACACCAGGAAGAGCTTGCGCGCCATGCGCTCCCAGGTGGCCATGGACACCTGGAAGGCCAGCAGCGCGCCGACGAAGGCCATGCCTATGGACATGGCATGGCGCATCAGGAAATGGGTGGGCGCGATCTTGCCGAAGCGCGGATTGTCCGGCATGGCGATCGATGCCGAATACACCATGACCAGGCTCCAGGCCAGCAGGCCTATGACCACCCAGATCAGGGCCTGGTCCAGGCCGAGCACGCTGGCCGGCGTCTGCGTGGGCCGGTGGTACTGGGGACCGCCCAGGCGCACGGGCAGCACGTCGATGGCCTTTTCCTGCGCGCCTCCGAACCAGGAGCGCATGCGGCCCAGGGCCTGGTTCATGGCGTTCATCGCGCTCATGCAGCACCTCCGAGTTCATGCCCGGCATCCAGCGCCAGCGCGCGCACGGCATCGACGAACTGGTGGGCCCGGTCCTCGTAGTTGCGGAACATGTCCAGGCTGGCGCAGGCGGGCGACAGCAGCACGGCGTCGCCTTCATGGGCGCGCGAGGCGGCCAGCTCCACGGCATCGGCCATGGTGGTGGCATCGACCAGGGGCACGCCGCAGTCCTGCAGCGCAGCGCGGATGCGGCCCGCGTCGCGGCCGATCAGCACGGCGGCGCGCACGTGGCGCGACACGGGTGCGGCCAGCGGAGAGAAATCCTGGCCCTTGCCGTCACCGCCCAGGATGACCACGATGCGGTGGTCAGGCCCCAGGCCCGACAGCGCGGCCACGGTGGCGCCCACGTTCGTGCCCTTGCTGTCGTCGTAGTACTCCACGCCGTTGACGCGGCCGATGGGCTGGACGCGGTGCGGCTCGCCCCGGTACTCGCGCAGGCCGTAGAGCAGGGGCGCCAGCGTGCAGCCGCCCGCGCTGGCCAGGGCCAGGGCGGACAGGGCATTGATGGCGTTGTGCCGGCCGCGGATGCGCAGCGCGTCGGCGGGCATCAGGCGCTGGATGTACAGGTCTTCGGCGTTCTTGCCCTTGGCGGTTTCGTTGGCCTCATGGGCGCGCACCAGCCACGTCATGCCGCTGACCACTTCCAGACCGAAGTCGCCGGGGCGGCGCGGCATGTCGCCGCCGAAGGTGATGTGGGCGCGCTGCTGGGGCTTTTGGCGCTTGCCCGGCGGCACCACGGGTGCCGGCAGCATGCGCATGACCTCGGGGTCCTCGCGGTTGAGCACCATGATGCCGCTGCTGCCGAAGATACAGGCCTTGGCATCGGCATAGGCGCGCAGGCTGCCGTGCCAGTCCAGGTGGTCCTGGGTGATATTGAGGACGGCAGCGGCCGTGGGCTCGAACATCTGCACGCCGTCGAGCTGGAAACTGGACAGCTCCAGCACCCAGGCCTGGGGCAGCGTTTCGGCATCGATGGCCTGGGTCAGCGTGTCCAGCAGCGTGGGGCCGATATTGCCGGCCACGGCCACGCGCAGGCCGGCATGCTCCAGCAGTTGCCCGGTCAGCGAGGTCACCGTGGTCTTGCCATTGGTTCCGGTAATGCCCAGCACGGTGGGACGGTAGCCATGGGCTGCGGCCAGGGCCTTGAGCGCCATGGCGAAGAGATCGAGTTCGCCGCCCACGGGCAGGCCCTGGGCCCGGGCCGTGTCGACCACGGGCGCCACGGCGGCCGGGCTCAGGCCGGGCGAGCGGTAGACCAGCCCCAGGCTCTGGCCGTCCACCAGCTGGGCCGTGAAATCTCCGGGCACGAAGCGCGCCTGGGGCAGTTCGGCGGACAGCTGTTGCAGCTGGGGCGGCGCCTGGCGCGTATCGGCCACGATGACTTCGGCGCCGCAGCGCACGCACCAGCGCGCCATGGCCAGGCCCGAGGCGCCCAGGCCCAGGATGAGCACGCGCTGGCCCTGCAGGTGCTGGGCCTGCTCGCCGGGCCAGCCGGCAGCCACGGGTGGCAGTACCTGTTCGGCTTCAACCGCCTCTTCGGTGGCGACCGGGGTGACCTCGGCGTCGGAGGAATCCGAGATGCTGGGGTCGGCAAAGATCTGGGCCACGAAGGCAGCGGCATCCCTGGCTGCCGTCAGCGTGGAGATGTCGGGTACAGGCTCGGTCATCGCCGCAGGGGCCGGGGCTGCCTCAAGCCCAAGCGCCTGCGAAGGCTCCGCAGCCAGCGGCTGCTCTGCACCTTCCAGAGCCGCAGCCGGCGAATCGTCCAGGACCGGATCCGCGACCGGCTCGTCCGCCCGCTCGCCGGCAGACTCCGAGGCAAAGTCGGCCCCCTTGGCCAGTTCGGCATGCAGCGCCGGGACAGCGGGCTCGCCAGCCGGCAGCGCAGGAGGTTCGGTCTTGAAGTCTTCGGTGTTCATGGACTCACCTCAGCTTCAGCGTGGACAGGCCCAGCAGGCACAGCAGCATGGTGATGATCCAGAAGCGGATCACGACCTGGGTTTCCTTCCAGCCGCTCTTCTCGAAATGGTGGTGCAGCGGCGCCATCTTGAGCAGGCGACGGCCTTCGCCATAGCGCTTCTTGGTGAACTTGAACCAGGTGACCTGCAGCATCACCGACAGCGCCTCGACCACGAAGATGCCGCCCATGATGGCCAGCACGATTTCCTGGCGAACGATCACGGCGATGGTGCCCAGCGAAGCGCCCAGCGCCAGCGCGCCCACGTCGCCCATGAAGACCTGGGCCGGATGGGCGTTGAACCACAGAAAGGCCAGACCCGCTCCGGCCATGGCCGCGCAATACACCAGCAGCTCGCCCGAGCCCGGGATGTGCGGGAACAGCAGGTACTTGGCGTAGCCGGCATTGCCGGTGACGTAGGCAAAGATGCCCAGGGCCGAGCCCACCATGATCACAGGCATGATGGCCAGGCCGTCCAGGCCATCGGTCAGGTTCACCGCATTGCTGGCGCCCACGATGACCAGGTAGGTCATGACCACGAAGCCGAGCACGCCCAGCGGGTAGCTGACTTCCTTGAAGAAGGGAACAAGCAGGCCGGCCTTGGGGGGCAGGTCCAGCGAAAAGCCCGACTGCACCCAGGTCACGAACAGCTCGAAGACCTGGGCATTGGTGTTCTCCGAAATGCAGAACACCAGGTAGAGCGCGGCCAGCAGTCCGATGACGGACTGCCAGAAATATTTCTCGCCCGAGCGCATGCCCTCGGGGTCCTTGTTGACCACCTTGCGCCAGTCATCGACCCAGCCGATGGTGCCGAAGCCCAGGGTGACCAGCAGCACGATCCAGACGAAGCGGTTGGACAGGTCGAACCACAGCAGCGTGGACACGGCGATGGACAGCAGGATCAGCGCCCCGCCCATGGTGGGCGTGCCGCTCTTGGCCAGATGGGTTTCCATGCCGTAGCCGCGCACGGGCTGGCCGATCTTGAGCGAGGTCAGCATGCGGATCAGGCGCGGCCCGGCCAGCAGGCCGATGACCAGGGCCGTGAGCGCGGCCATCACGGCACGCATCGTGAGGTACTGGAAGACGCGCAGAAAGCCGAACTCGGGGGACAGGCCCTGCAGCCATTGGGACAGCATCAGCAGCATGCGGCCTCCTTCTTGCAACCGTCATCCTTGCCGGCCGCCTCGACCGCCTGAACCACCTGCTCCATCTTCATGAACCTCGAACCCTTGACCAGAATGCTACCCACCTCGGGCAGCGCGGCACAGGCTGCCTGTTGCAGCGAGGCCATGTCTTCGAAATGCCGGGCACCTGCACCGAATGCGGTGGCGGCGGATGTGCTTTGCGCGCCCAGCGTGAACAGCCGGGCAATGCCCAGGCTGCGCGCCAGCGCGCCCGCCTCGGCATGGAATTGCGGCCCCTGGTCGCCGACCTCGCCCATGTCGCCCAGCACCAGCAGCTGGGGAGCGGGCAGTTCGCGCAGTACCTCGATGGCCGCGGCCACCGAATCGGGATTGGCGTTGTAGCTGTCGTCGATCACGGTGACCGGGCGACCTTGCACCGAAACGCTCAGCGCGCGCGAGCGGCCCTGCACGGGCTCGAACACGCTCAGGCCGCGTGCGATGTCGGCCAGCGGCACGCCGGCCGCCTGGGCGCAGGCCGCTGCGGCCAGCGCGTTGCGCACGTTGTGGCGGCCGGCGATGTGCAGGCGCACCGGCGCCTCGCCCTCGGGCGTGGCCAGGGTGAACTGCCAGGCATCGCCCAGCCACAGCGCGTCACGCGCGTGGATATGGGCGCCGTCGCCAGACTCGCCGAACAGCAGGCATTGGCGGGCGCCCGCCAGCTCACGCCACAGCGGCGTGTAGGTGTCGCCTGCGGGGAACACGGCCACGCCGTCGGCGGGCAGGGCCAGCAGCACGCTGCCGTTTTCGCGCGCCACGGCCTCGACCGTGTGCATGAATTCCTGGTGCTCGCGCTGGGCGTTGTTGACCAGGGCCACCGTGGGTTGGCCGATGGCGGCCAGCTCGGCAATCTCGCCGGGATGGTTCATGCCCATCTCCAGCACGGCCACGCGGTGCTGGCCGGTCATGCGCATCAGGCTCAGTGGCAGGCCGATGGAGTTGTTGAAGTTGCCGCGCGTGGCCAGCGCCGCCTCGCCCGCATGGGCACGCAGGATGGAGGCCACCATCTGCGTGACCGTGGTCTTGCCGTTGCTGCCGGTGACGGCGATCAGCGGCAGCGCAAAGCACGCGCGCCAGGCCGTGGCCAGCGCGCCCAGGGCGGCCAGCGAATCGGGCACTTCGATGCCGGACAGGCCTGCAGCCTCCAGGCCGCCATGGGCCAGGGCTGCGGCGGCACCGGCCTCGCGGGCCTGGACCAGGAACTGGTTGGCATCGAAACGCTCGCCCTTCAAGGCGACGAACAGATCCCCGGCCTGCAGCGTGCGGGTGTCGGTGTGCACGCGCGTGAGCACGGTCTGGCCGTTGCCGACCAGCCGTGCCTGGGGGATATGCGACTGGATCAGCTCCAGCGCTTGTTGCAAGGTCATCATGACCGCTTCTTTCCTTCACGGGCCGCCAGCGCCTTGCGCGCCTCGGCCATGTCGGAGAACGGATGGCGCTGGCCTGCCGTCTCCTGGTAGTCCTCATGTCCCTTGCCGGCGATCAGCACCACGTCGCGTTCGCTGGCGTGCGCGATCGCCTGGGCGATGGCCGCCGCGCGATCGGCCTGGGACTGCAGGTTCTCGCCCGGCTGCATGCCGGCCAGGATCTGGTCGATGATGCGGTCGGGCACTTCGCTGCGCGGGTTGTCGCTGGTGACCAGCACGCAGTCGGCATTCTTCTGGGCGGCCTGCCCCATGAGCGGCCGCTTGGTGGCATCGCGGTCTCCACCGCAGCCGAACACGCACCACAGCCGGCCCTGGCGCTGCTCGGCGGCCGGGCGCAAGGCGCGCAGGGCCTTGTCCAGCGCGTCAGGCGTGTGGGCGTAGTCCACGGCCACCAGCGGCTGGCCGGGCTGGACGATCTGCTGCATGCGGCCGGGCACGGGCTCCAGGTGGGCGCAGGCAGCGACGGCCTGGTCCAGGCTCAGGCCCAGGCAGCGCAGCGCTGCCAGCACACCCAGCAGGTTGGATACGTTGTACTGGCCCACCATGCGCGTGTGCATGCGCAGGCTGTGGCCGGCCTCGATCACGGTGAAGCTCAGGCCCTCGGCGCCCAGCGCGATGTCCTTGGCCTGCAGGCGCGCCGCGCCCTCGATGGAAATGCTCCAGACATCGAGCGCGGCAGAGGATGGGCGCGACTGCAGCGTGGCCCACAGGCGCGCGCCGTGCGCGTCGTCCACATTGACGACGGCGGCCTGCAGGCCGGGCCAGTCGAACAGCGCGGCCTTGGCATCCCAGTAGGCCTGCATGCTGCCGTGGTAGTCGAGATGGTCCTGCGTGAAATTGGTGAACATCGCCACGCGGATGCGCGTGCCATCCAGCCGGTGCTCGACGATGCCGATGGACGAGGCCTCGATGGCGCAGGCCGCCAGGCCCGCATCGGCGTACTCGCGGAATGCGCGCTGCAGCCGCACCGGGTCGGGCGTGGTCATGCCCGTGGATTCCAGGGCGGGCGGGATGCCCACGCCCAGCGTGCCCACCAGGGCGCAGCCGCTGCGTTCCTGCAGCTTCACCTGGGCCAGCGCATGCGCCAGCCACCAGGCCGTGGTGGTCTTTCCGTTGGTGCCGGTGACGGCCAGCACGTCGATCCGGGCGCTGGGATGCTGGAACCACTGGTCGGCGATCAGGCCCGTGGCGGCCTTGAGGCCGGGCAAGGCCGCAATGTGCTCGCCGGAAAAACCGAAGGGCTCGACGCCCTGCGCTTCGACCAGGCAGGCCACGGCGCCGCGCTCCAGGGCCGAGGCCACATGGGCGCGGCCATCGGTGGCCGCGCCGGGCCAGGCAATGAAGGCGTCGCCGGGCCGGACCTTACGGCTGTCGGTCTGCAGCGTGCCGCTGCCTTGCAGGCGGGCGGCCAGCCATTGGACAGCCTCGGTGGCCGACGACAGCATCAGCAGGGCTTGGGAGGAACTCATAGCGAGGGCTCCTCCACGGGATTGGCGACGATCAAGGGCTTGACTTCCATATCGGGCTGCACGCCCATCAGGCGCAGCGTCTGCTGCACCACTTCGCTGAACACGGGTGCCGCCACGGTGCCGCCGTAGATGGTGCCGGCACTGGGCTCGTCCACCATCACGGCGACGATGATGCGCGGGTTCTCGATGGGCGCCATGCCCGTGAACCAGGCGCGGTACTTGCCGGCGGCATAGCCCTTGCCCTGCTGCTTGCGGGCCGTGCCCGACTTGCCGCCCACCGAGTAGCCGATGGTCTGGGCGCGCTGGCCCGTGCCGCCGGGGCCGGCCGCCAGGGCCAGCATCTTGCGCACCTCGTTGGCCGTGCGCGGAGAGAACACGGGCACGCCCACGGGCGGCTCGTCGGTCTTGACCATGGTGGCCGGGATCACGCGCCCGCCGTTGGCAAAGACGGTGTAGCTGCGCGTCATCTGCAGCAGGCTGGCGGACAGGCCGTAGCCATAGCCCATGGTGGCCTGCTCCACCGGCCTCCAGGTCTTGTAGGGACGCAGGCGACCGCTGGCGGCGCCGGGAAAGGAGATCTGCGGCTTCTGGCCGAAGCCCACGGCCGAGAAGGTTTCCCACATTTCCTTGGCCGGCATCTGCAGCGCGATCTTGGTCGTGCCCACGTTGCTGGACTTCTGGATCACGCCGGCCACGGTGAGCAGGCCGTAGTTGTGGGTGTCGGAAATCGTCGAGCCCGTGACGTTGACGCGGCCCGGCGTGGTGTCGATGGGCGTTTCCGGCTTGAAGCGGCCCGACTCCAGCGCCAGGCCGATGGTGATGGGCTTCATGGTCGAGCCGGGCTCGAAGGTGTCGGTGATGGCGCGGTTGCGCAGCTGCTCGCCCGTCAGGTTCTTGCGCTTGTCGGGCACGTAGCTGGGGTAGTTGGCCAGGGCCAGCAATTCGCCGGTGTGCGCATCCATGACCACCACGCTGCCCGCCTTGGCCTTGTGCGCGATGACCTGCTCCTTGAGCTTCTGGTAGGCGAAGTACTGGACCTTGCTGTCCACGGACAGCTGGATGTCTCGGCCGTCCTGAGGCGGCACTTCCTCGCCCACGCCCTCGACCACGCGGCCCAGGCGGTCCTTGATCACGCGGCGCGAGCCGGGCTTGCCGCCCAGCTCCTTGTCGAAGGCCAGCTCCATGCCTTCCTGGCCATGGTCTTCCACATTGGTGAAGCCCACGATGTGGGCGGCCGATTCGCCTTCCGGGTACTGGCGCTTGTATTCCTTGCGCTGGTAGATGCCCTTGATGTTGAGGGCATGGATCTGCTGGCCCACGTCCCAGTCGAGCTGGCGCTTGATCCAGACGAAGGTCTTGTCCTCGTCGGCCAGCTTTTCCATCAGCGCGGGCAGCGGCATCTCCATGAGCGCGGCCAGCTGCTTGAGCTTGGCCTTGACCTCGGGGTCATCCTGCTCGACATCTTCGGGAATGGCCCAGATGCTGGCGGCCGGCACGCTGGAGGCCAGGATCAGTCCATTGCGGTCCAGCAGGCGGCCGCGGTTGGCCGGCAGCTCCAACGTGCGCGCAAAGCGCACCTGGCCCTGGCGCTGGAAGAAGTCGTTGCCGAACACCTGCACATAGGCCGCGCGTGCACCCAGGCCGACAAAGCCCAGGCCCAGCATGGCCACGATCATCTTGCTGCGCCACAGGGGTGTCTTGGACGCCAGCAAGGGGCTGGAGGTGTAGAGCACGCTGCGCGTCATGGAGCCACTCCCGTGCGCGCATCGTCATTGACGTACTGGGCGATGGCCGGCGTCGCCGGCTTCATCTGCAGGCGCTCGCGCGCCATGACCTCGATGCGCTGCGGCGTGGCCTGGGCGCGCTTTTCCACCTGCAGGCGCTGCTGCTCGGTGGCCAGGCGGCGCGATTCGGCCACGGCGCGGTCCAGTTCGGTGAACAGCCGGCGCGACTCGTACTGGTTGTGCACCAGGAAGATGGCGCTGGCCATCACCGCCAGCAGCAGCACGAGGTTCAGGCGCAGCATGCCACGCCCTCCTCTTGCGCCAGACGGTGCGTGCGCTTCATGCAGGCACCTCGGTGCGGCGGGCCACGCGCATCACGGCCGAGCGCGAACGCGCATTGGCGGCGACCTCGGCCTCGCTGGGCTTGATGCGGCCCAGGGCTTCAAGGCGCATGGGCGTGGGCGCGGCAAAGGGTGCGCGCCGGTCATAGACTTCCTTGGAATGCCTGGCAATGAACTGCTTGACGATGCGGTCTTCCAGCGAGTGGAAGCTGATCACCACCAGGCGCCCGCCCGGCGCGAGCACGCGCAGGCTGGCCTCTAGCGCCTGTTCGAGTTCTTCAAGCTCGGCATTGATGAAAATCCGAAGAGCCTGGAATGTGCGTGTCGCTGGGTTCTGCCCAGCCTCGCGGGTCCGGACCGCGCCAGCCACGAGCTCGGCAAGCTCCGCGGTATTGCGAAGGGGCCCCTGGCTTTCGCGCCGAGCAACAATCGCCTTTGCAATGGGGCCAGCAAACCGTTCTTCGCCGTAGTCACGTATCACCTCCGCAATCTGCTGGGCATCGGCTTCCGCCAGCCAGTCCGCCACGCTCTGACCGCGCGTGGTGTCCATGCGCATGTCCAGCGGACCCTCGAAGCGGAAGCTGAAGCCACGCTCGGGGTTGTCGATCTGGGGAGAGCTCACCCCCAGGTCCATCAGCACGCCCTGCACGCTGCCGGCCGGCAACTCGCCCAGGTGGCGAAACCCTTCGTGCCGAATCGAAAAACGCGCATCGGTGATGCGCGCTGCCTCTTCGATCGCGTCCGGGTCCTTGTCGAACGCCAGCAAGGTCCCGCCCGGCCCTAGCCGCTGGAGGATGCGCCGGGAATGCCCGCCTCGCCCGAACGTCGCGTCCACCCATTGCCCGGCAACGGGCTGCGCGGCGCCGTCCAGCAGCGCATCGACGGCCTCGTCGAGCAAAACGGTGATGTGTTGCAACGGCTGATTCAAGAGAACGCCTCTTTCCTAGAAAGCAAAATCCTGGAAGGCCGCAGGCATCTCTTCCTGCATGGCCTTCGCTTCATGTGCCTCATAAGTGGCCTTGTCCCACAGCTCGAAATGGTTGCCCATGCCCAGCAGCACGACCTCCTTGGTCAGACCCACGGCGTCGCGCAACTCGGGCGACACCAGCACACGGCCGGTGGCATCCATGTCCACGTCCATGGCGTTGCCCAGGAAGATGCGCTTCCACCACTGCGCCGACATGGGCAGCTGCGCGATCCGCTCGCGGAACTGCAGCCACTCCGTGCGCGGGAACAGCATCAGGCAACCATGGGGGTGTTTGGTGAGGGTGACCTGGCCCTGCGCCATGGCCAGGAGGGCGTCACGATGCCGGGTCGGCACAGACAGCCGCCCCTTGCCATCGAGATTCAGCGAGGACGCCCCTTGAAACACGGTCAGTCACCCCGGTCGGTTGGAGCCATCGCGTCCCGGAAATCGGGGCACAAAGGCAACTTTCACCACTTAATTGCACTTTTTTGCACTGTAGCAGCAATTTGGTGTTTCACAACCCGGGAATGGACAATTATTTGCAATGAAATCAACAACTTAGAGATCGAATGCAATGTGAGTGATGACAAAAAACCGAGACTTTACAAGCACTTAGGGGAGTGATTGCAAGTGAACTCTCAATCCCGGCAGGCAATTGCAACGATTCAATTCGCTGGCGACGGGGTGCAACTCGGGCCGGCCTCCTACAAAAAGTGACTGCCCGGCAATGCGGGCAGTCACTTCGATGGCGGCCGCTCGGCCGCCGGGGCAGGCTTCAGAGGATGAAGCGAGACAGGTCTTCGTCCTGGCTCAGGGACTGCAGGCGCTGGTCTACGTAGGCCGCGTCGATGGTGACGGTCTGCCCCGAAAGCTTGGCCGCATCGAAGCTGACCTCGTCCAGCAGCCGCTCCAGCACGGTGGACAGGCGGCGCGCGCCGATGTTCTCGGTGCGCTCGTTGACCTCGAAGGCGATGCCGGCCAGCCGGGTGATGCCTTCGGGCGTGAACTCCAGCGTGACGCCTTCGGTGGCCAGCAGCGCCTGGTACTGCTTGACCAGGGAGGCATGGGTCTGGGTGAGGATGGCCTCGAAGTCCTGGACCGACAGCGAGTCCAGCTCCACGCGGATCGGGAAGCGCCCCTGCAGCTCGGGGATGAGGTCGCTGGGCTTGGACAGGTGGAAGGCGCCCGAGGCGATGAACAGGATGTGGTCGGTCTTGACCACGCCGTACTTGGTGGAGACGCTGGTGCCCTCGACCAGGGGCAGCAGGTCGCGCTGCACGCCCTGGCGCGAGATGTCGGAGCCGCTGCTTTCCTGGCGCGTGGCGACCTTGTCGATCTCGTCGATGAAGACGATGCCGTTTTGCTCGGCATTGGCAATGGCGCGCGTGCGCACGTCTTCCTCGTTGACGAGCTTGGCCGCTTCCTCGTCGGTCAGCAGCTTCATGGCCTCGGCAATGCGCAGCTTGCGCGTCTTGCGCTTTTCCTGGCCCATGTGGCTGAACATGCCGCGCAGCTGCTCGGCCATCTCCTCCATGCCCTGCGGGCCCATGATCTGCACCTGAGGCGGCGCGTCGGCCACGTCGATATCGATTTCCTTGTCGTCGAGCTGGCCTTCGCGCAGCTTCTTGCGAAAGACCTGGCGGGCCGTGTTGTCGGCAGCCACCTCGCCGCTGCGGGCCTGGGGCACGAGCACGTCGAGGATGCGGTCCTCTGCAGCGTCTTCGGCGCGCAGGCGCAGCTTCTTCATGTCGGCCTCGCGCGTCTGCTTGACGGCGACCTCGGCCAGATCGCGGATGATGGCATCCACGTCCTTGCCCACGTAGCCCACTTCGGTGAACTTGGTGGCCTCGACCTTGATGAAGGGCGCATCGGCCAGCCGCGCCAGGCGGCGCGCGATCTCGGTCTTGCCCACGCCGGTGGGGCCGATCATGAGGATGTTCTTGGGCGTGATTTCCTGGCGCAGGCCGTCGGCCACGTTCTGGCGGCGCCAGCGGTTGCGCAAAGCGATGGCCACGGCGCGCTTGGCACCGGTCTGGCCGACGATGTGGCGGTCCAGTTCGGAGACGATCTCCTGGGGGGTCATGGCAGAGGACATGGTGTGTATTCGAAGCATTGCGCCGCCAGCCCCGCTTCCGTTACCTGGCGGCTGGCGGCTATCCGTTTCAATGGCCGGGCGAGAACCGCCCGCGCCGCGAGGGTCTCAGAGCGTCTCGACCGTGTGATGCATGTTGGTGTAGATGCACAGCTCGCCGGCAATCGCCAGCGACTTGCGCACGATCTCCTCGGCCGACAGCTCGGTATTGGTCAGCAGCGCCTTGGCCGCCGAGTGCGCGTAGGCGCCACCCGATCCGATGGCCACGATGCCCTGCTCGGGCTCCAGCACGTCGCCGTTGCCGGTGATGATCAGCGAGGCCGATGCATCGGCCACGGCCAGCATGGCCTCCAGCCGGCGCAGCACGCGGTCGGTGCGCCAGTCCTTGGTCAGCTCGATGGCCGCGCGCGTCAGATGGCCCTGGTGCTTTTCCAGCTTGGCCTCGAAGCGCTCGAACAGCGTGAAGGCGTCGGCCGTGGCGCCGGCAAAGCCGGCCAGCACCTTGCCGTGGTAGAGCTTGCGCACCTTGCGCGCCGTACCCTTGACGACGATGTTGCCCAATGTGACCTGGCCATCGCCACCGATGGCGACCTGCACGCCTTCGGGGGTCTGCCGGCGCACGCTGATGATGGTGGTGCCGTGATACTGTTCCATAGCGGTGCCAGATGAGGGCGGCTCCCGTCTTCTCAAGAGCCCCTCCAAAGAATGCCGCCGCTCGGCAGGTCAGTCCCGTCTTGGCGTTACCTGCGCATGCTCCTGGATGCCGATCACATTGAAGAATACGGCCACCAGCTGGTGCAGCTGGCCGAACTGCAGCACATGGCCCAGCGACTGCATGTGGGCCGCCCAGTTGAGCACGGAGCCGGCCGCCGCAAAGTCCATGCGCACCAGCTGGGTGCAGTCGATGAACACCGGCTCGCCCAGGCTGGCGCCTTCCTGCACCGGGTCCAGCCAGGTGGAGGCATCGCCTTCGATGGTGCCGGACAGCGCAAATCGCACGGTATCCGCCGGGGCGGCAGCGCCCGGCTGCACAGGGGCTTGTGCACCGCCGGACTCGACGGCTTGCGTCAGGCACTGGCAGACCGGGTCCACCCATGCAGGTGGCGAGACTTCGTAGGTCACGCAGTAGTCCAGGGCCACCAGCTCGAAATCATCCTGCCGGTTCATCAGGCGCAGCACGGCCATGCGCAGGCGCCACCACAGCGTATCTACAGCGGAGTCGCCCGACGGAGCCAGCTCGCCCAGCAGCGCCTGCAGCCGGTCCGCGTTGAGCAGCACGAATACGCCCTGGGAATCGGCCCATTGCTGCAGCAGCGCCTCCAAGGCGGTGGCTGCCGCCTCGTCGATGTGGGTCACGGCAGCCCAGTCCAGGGTCCAGGGACCGGCGGCCTTGGCCTGGGAGGCCTTCAGCGCCGTGACGGCGCTGGGCGTGACCTGGGCGGGAGCGCTCCAGCGCCAGCCGCGCCCTGCCGCTGCGCCGGGAAGGGGCGCCATCGCGGCGGTGCGCTGCTGCGGCATCGCGAACCACTGGGGAGCGGAGCGGCCGAAGCGCGCCGCGAATTCAATGCCGGCCTTGTCGAACTGCAGCGGGCGATCGGCCGCGCGGTACAGGTCCAGCAAGGCCAGCCAGACCGGCAGCTGCGCAGGCACATCGCGCCGCTCGATCAGCTCCAGCATGCCCTGCTCGGCACCGTCCACGTCGCCATTGGCAAAGAGGATGGCCGGCTCTTCGAGGTCGGGATCGTGCTCGAACACCACGAAGGATGGCGGCACCATGTCCATGGGCTGCGGGGCAGAGACCTCGGTGGCCGCGAAGGCGGGCAGGAAATCGGTCGCCCCCTCCAATGGCCGCAGGGGGCGGGCCATGGGCATGGAATCCATGAGGGGAGCCGTGGAGACGGACGGCACCTGCGGCGCAGGTGCCAGGCTCATGGGCAAGGTGGTGGCAAAGGCCGCCACATCGCCGGCCGAGGCGATGGCCGCAGGCACCACGTCGCTGAGCATGGGGATCTGGCCCGGCGGCGGCTGCTTGCGAAACGACGCCGGCGCGGGGTTGCCGCCAGCGGGCAGCGCCATGGGAATGGTGGTGGCGTCGGCCGCCTGCTTGCCCCGCCACCATTGCTGGGACATCTGGGCCTCGATCTCGTCGATCTTCTTGAGCGTGACGGCGCGCTCGCCGGAGGATTTGGAGCTCAGCAGGCTGCTGAGGAATTGCGAGCCCTGTGCAGCCGGTCCGGGCACGCCGACACCGACAGATGCGCTGCCCGGCCGGGAGGCCTGTTGCAACTCGGCCTGGCGCAGGCGGCGCAGCTGGTCGAATTCGCGCTTGCGTACGAAGTCGTTGCGGCGCTTGCGCTCGATCATTTCCTTGAGCGCCTGCTTGCTGTACTGGCTCTCCTGGTCAGCGTCGAGGCCGTCGAGATCGGACCAATTGACCGTCGGGTGGCGCACAAAGCGCACCACCTTGGACAACAACCCTCCCGATTTGCTGCTCTCTTCTTTTGCCATGGCGAATCAGATTAGCACCACCGTTCCGAAGGCCGTTGCCGCAACTCAATCTCCGTACATCTTCTGCTTGAGCTCGCGTCGCTGCTGGGCTTCCAGCGACAGCGTGGCCGTGGGACGGGCCAGCAGGCGGCCCACGCCGATGGGCTCGCCGGTTTCGTCGCAGTAGCCGTAGTCGCCTGCGTCGATGCGTGCAATGGATTGCTCGATCTTCTTGAGCAGCTTGCGCTCGCGGTCGCGGGTGCGCAGTTCCAGCGCGTGCTCTTCCTCGATGGTGGCGCGGTCGGCCGGATCGGGAACCACCACGGTGTCCTCGCGCAGGTTTTCTGCCGTCTCGCCCGCGTTGGTGTGCATGTCGTGCTTGAGAGTGAGCAGCTTCAGGCGGAAGAACGCCATCTGCTTCTCATTCATGTAGTCGTCATCGGACATGGCCAGCACTTCGGCATCCGTCAGCTCCTCCGCCGACTTGGTCTTCCAGGCATTGGCCAGCTTGGGGTCTCGTTTCGTCGATCCCGACGAAGGCGTTTGCGTAGTGGTAGGCATAGTGTTGGTTTCGCTAACTTAGTCCGAGCCGGGGGCATCGGACGGGGCCATGGATGGTACTGTCAATCGAGGCGCCCGGGTCGAATGCCATGTAGGACAGCCGATCGCCGCAGTTGCGGAACCTGCCGGCTTCCCCTTGCGGCGGGGTGCGGCAATCCAGGCCGTGCGGCGGCCGTGCGTGCAAAGAGCCCATTTCCAGCCGGCGCGGGAGGCCAGGTCGACGACGCCGACCGCAGTGCGGACCGCGGCCTTCTGGCTTGCAGCCGGGGCCTGGGCGGCCACTGACGGCTTCTTGCTGGATTCGGCGCTCACTTGCTGTCTCCTCACGGTATGGGCGACCCCTGCGGGGCAGTCCATTGGGCTTGGGGGCTCTCTTCAGGGGCGCGATTGTATCGATGCTCTACAGGAGCGCAAGCCGTTGCACATACCCCACATGAAAGCAGAGGAACCGCCTGCAGATGCGGGCGGCTCCTGCGTCAATCAGATGTCAGCAAAAACCATGTGATTCCTCACAAAAGTTCACAGACGGCTCAGACCAGGCACTGCTCCAGGCCCTGCAGGAAGATGTCCTGGGGCAGGTCGATGCCGATGAAGACCATCTTGCTCTGGCGCTTTTCGTCTTCGGCCCATTGCGGTCCCAGGTCGCTGCCCATGAGCTGGTGCACCCCCTGGAAGATGACCTTGCGCTCCGTGCCCTGCATGTTCAGCACGCCCTTGTAGCGCAGCATGCGCGGGCCATAGATGTTGACGATGGCGCCCAGGAAATCCTCCAGGCGGGCAGGGTCGAACGCGCGGTCGGCACGGTAGACGAAGCTCTTGACGTCGTCATCGTGGTGATGGTGGTGAGGATGATTGCAGTGTTCGCCGTGCTCGTGATCATGGGCGTGGCTGTGGGCGTGGTCGTGCCCGCAGTTCTCGTCATGCTCGTGGTCATGGCTGCAGTGCTCGCCATGCTCGTGCTTGTGATCATGGCCGTGGTCGTGATCGTCTTCCTTGAGGAAGTCGGGATCGATGTCCAGCTTGGCATTGAGGTTGAATCCACGCAGGTCGAAGACTTCGTTCAGGGGCACTTCGCCGAAATGCACGGCGCGGATGGGCGCGCGCGGGTTCATGTGCTTGAGGCGGTGGATGAGCGCGTTCTTCTCGTCCTCGCTGACCAGATCGGTCTTGGACAGGAAGAGCTGGTCGGCAAAGCCGACCTGGCGGCGCGCTTCCTGGCGGTCGTCCAGCTGCTGGTTGGCGTGCTTGGCGTCGACCAGGGTCAGGATGGAGTCGATGAGATAGGTCTCGGCGATCTCGTCGTCCATGAAGAAGGTCTGGGCGACGGGGCCGGGATCGGCCAGGCCCGTGGTCTCGATCACGATGCGGTCGAACTCCACCAGGCCCTTGCGGCGCTTGGAGGCCAGCAGCTGCAGGGTCTCGCGCAGGTCTTCGCGGATGGTGCAGCAGATGCAGCCGTTGCTCATCTGCAGGATCTGCTCCTTGGACTCCGTCTTGAGAATGTCGGTGTCGATGTTTTCTTCGCCGAACTCGTTCTCGATCACGGCGATCTTCATGCCGTGGGACTCGCTGAGCACGCGCTTGAGCAGCGTGGTCTTGCCCGAGCCCAGGAAGCCGGTAAGGATGGTGACGGGAATCAGTGCCATGGGATTGCTTTCAGAAAATTCAGCAAAGGGAAGCGGCAAGGCCCGTCCACCATGGACGGGCCTTGTCGAAAAGACGTTCCGAATAAGTTTAGCGAGCCTGTCAAGTGCTGTTTTGCCAGAGGGCTTGGCCTTTTTTATTCGAGGTTGTCCTTTTCAGGGGTTTCGCCGATTTCACCGACTTGCCTGCTGTCGCCGCTCTTGCGGCGCGCGCGCGGGTGGGCGCTCTCGTAGGCCTGGGCCAGATGCTGGAAATCCAGGCGCGTGTAAATCTGCGTGGTCGAGATGCTGGCGTGGCCCAGCAGCTCCTGCACGGCGCGCAGATCGCCGCTGGACTGCAGCATGTGGCTGGCGAACGAATGCCGCAGCACATGGGGATGGACACCGGCCGACAGGCCGGCCTGCTGCCCGCGCTGGCGCAGCCGCGCCCAGACCGACTGCGCGCCCAGGCGCTCGCCGCGCCGGCCGATGAAAAGGGCGGGTTCGTGCTGCGCAGCCTGTGCGGCCGCCCCCGCAAGACCCGTTTCCCGAAGGGCCAGCCAGCGCTGCAGCGCCTGCAGCGCGGCCGCTCCCACGGGCACGGTGCGGCGCTTGCCGCCCTTGCCCTGCACGTGGGCGTCGGCGGACTGCAGGTCTATCCAGCCACGGCCCTGGCGCTGCGTGTCCTGGCCGGGCGCCACGTCCAGGCCCACCAGCTCGCCCACGCGCAGGCCGCAGCTGTACAGCAATTCGGTGATGGCGGCGTCGCGCGCCTCGATCCAGGGGTCGGCATCGGCGTTGCCGAAGGCGGCCAGCTGCACGGCGTCATCCACGCCCAATGCCTTGGGCAGGGGTTTGGGTGCCTTGGGGCCGCGCACGCCCTCCACAGGATTGAAAGGCACCAGCGACTGCTGGGCCGCCCAGCGGAAGAAGCTGCGCCAGCCGGACAGGATGAGCGCAATGCCGCGCGGGCTGCGGCCCCGGGAATGCATCCGGGCCACGAAGCGGCGGATATGGGCGGGCTGCAGCGCCAGCAGTTCCAGGCCGGCGTCGCGGGCCATGGCGCACAGCCGGCCCATGTCCAGCGCATAGAGCTCGCAGGTGCGGTCGGCCAGGCGCTTTTGCACGCGCACATGCTCCAGATAGGCATGGACGGCGGAGGGGAGCAGCGCCAGGTCCTCCGCCTCCAGATCCTCTGCCGGAAGGCCGCCTTCCGGGAGCCCGTCCCTGTCCGATGCCCCCGGCATGGGCTTTCAGCCGATCAGCCGCGCGCCAGGGTCAGCGCCACGGGCCGCATGCGCGAGAGGGCCGCGCTGGCCAGGGCCGCGATGCGCGAGAGGAATTCCGTGCCCATGGTTGCCTCGAAGCGCAGCGGATCGGGCGAGCCCAGGACCAGCATGCCGAAGGCATGGGCCGGGTTGCCGGGGTCGCCATCGTGCAGGGTGAGCAGGGCCAGGGACTGGGCCGCGTCGGGATCGACCAGCCAGCCGCCGGGCTCGAAGCCCATGTTGGGGCCGCAAAACGGCATGGTCAGCGAGGCAGCGAAGGACTTGGCATCGTCGCTGACGCCCATGGTGTAGATGCTGCTGGTCTGCGCGCCGGAGACGTTCCACAGGCGCAGGGCCACCTGGGGCACCTCGAAGACATGCTGCAGGCTGGCCGTCAGCGCGTGGGGCAGTTCGCGCAGGTCCTGGACCTTGGCCAGGGCGCAGCTCCAGGCGTGCAGCTTGTCGGCGATGGAGGCGTTCTCGCTGCTGTGCCGCATCATGTCCATGATGCGGTGCTCCAGGCCCTTGATCTTCTCGCGCAGCATCTCGGCCTGGCGTTCCTGCAGGCTGACGGTGCGCGGGCTGTGGCTGCTGACCAGCTGCACGCGCGCGAGCATCTCGGCGTGGCGCTCGAAGAATTCCGGATGGTTCAGCAGGTAGTCGGCAATCGTCTCTTCGGTGACGGCGATATCGGTAGTGCTGTTCATGGCTGGTCGGGAACCTCGATCTGTCCTTCAAAAACAAACTCTGCGGGGCCGGTCATGCGCACTGCGCCGCCGTCCCACTCGATGGTCAGCCGGCCGCCGCGGGTGTGCACATCGACGCGCGCGTCGAGCAGCCCCCAGCGGATGCCGGCCACCACGGCCGCGCAGGCGCCCGTGCCGCAGGCCAGCGTCTCGCCGGCACCGCGCTCGTACACACGCAGCCGGATCTGGCCGCGATCGACGATCTGCATGAATCCCGCATTGACGCGCTGGGGAAAGCGCGCATGGCGCTCGATCAGCGGGCCCCAGGTGGCCACGGGCGCATGGTCCACATCGTCCACCAGCTGCACCGCATGCGGGTTGCCCATGGAAACGGGGGCGATCCAGACCGTGGCCTCGTCGCCCAGCTGCAGGGGCCATTGCTGCGCCGCACCCAGCGGGCGGGGAACCAGGCCTGCACCATCGAAGGGCACCAGGGCGGGCTCCAGCACGGGCTGGCCCATGTCCACGGTGACGCGGCCATCGGCATGCAGCTCGGGGGCGATGAGGCCGGCCAGCGTCTGCACGCGGATGACGGACTTGTCCGTCAGTCCCTTGTCGTGCACATAGCGGGCAAAGCAGCGCGCGCCGTTGCCGCACTGCTCGACCTCGCCGCCGTCGGCGTTGTGGATCACGTACTCGAAGTCGATGCCTTCGGCGGGCGAGGGCCGCACCGTGAGGATCTGGTCGGCGCCCACGCCGAATTGGCGGTGGGCCAGAAAGCGGTACTGGGCTGCGCTCAGGCCCAGCGGGCCGGCGGTTTCGTCAAGGACCACGAAATCGTTGCCAGCGCCCTGCATCTTGGTAAAGCGGATCTGCATCCCGCGATTATCCCCTGCACGGCAGCCTCATGGCGCAATCCGGGGCATGCCCTGGCGCAGAGCGCCATCCAGCCGCCTGCGTCTCCGGCGCAACAGCACGATGCAGGTCCATCCGCATAATGCCCCCATGACCCGCCCCAGCCAGCTCCTGCACCCCCAGCGCCAGCCCGTAGACACGCTCAAGGCCTCCACCGTTTTGCTGATGCGCGACCGCGCCGATGGCAGCGGACTGGAAGTGCTCATGACAAGGCGCTCGCCCAAGGCCAGCTTCGTGCCCAGCGCCTATGTCTTCCCGGGCGGCGGCATCGAGGCCCAGGACGCCGCCGACGCCGCCCATGCCTGCGCCAGCACCCGCCCCGCCCAGGCCGGCGACCGCCTGCGCGTCACCCAGGCCATCGCCGGCCTGCGCGAGACTTTCGAGGAGCTCGGCATTTTGCTGGCCCACGATGCCCAGGGCCGACCGGTATCGGCCGCCGAGCTGGCCACGCTGGACCGCAATGCTCCCCTGGTTCCCCAGTGCGAGGCACGCGGCCTGCGCCTGGCCGTGGATGCGCTGTGGTACCTGGCCCACTGGACGGCCGACCGCGACCTGCCCCGGCGCTTCGATGTGCCCTTCTTCGTGGCGCGCATGCCCGAAGGCCAGGAGCCTGACGCCGACGGATCGGAACAGTTCGAGCCCATCTGGGTGAGCCCCCAGCAAGCGCTGGAGCGCCACCGCGCCGGCATCTTTCCCATGATCTTTCCCACCATCCGCACGCTGGACCGGCTCAGCCGCTTCGCGGGCACCGATGCCGTGTTCGCCGCCCTGCAAGGCGAGCGGCCGCTGTGGCAGTGCTGCCCGCGCACCGGCTTTCTCGATGGCAAGGAAGCCCGCCACATGGAGGACGAGGCCCCCTTCGGCGAGCTGGAAATGGTCTGCCCGGACGGCCAGATCCTGCACACGCTGGACTGGCAGAGCGAGCGCGCCGTGCCCTTGCGCAAGAACCTGCTGCGCCTGACGGCCCCCAACCCCGGCGTGATGACCGGCCCCGGCACCAACAGCTATCTGGTGGGCGATACCGCCACGGGCTACATCTGCATCGATCCCGGCCCGGCCGACGCCGCGCATGTGCAGCGCCTGTTCGAGGCGGCCGGCGGCGACATACGCCACATCCTGTGCACCCACTCCCACGCCGACCATTCGCCGGGCGCAGCCCTGCTGCAGGCGCTGGCGGTGCAGGCCGGCAAACCACGCCCGGCCATCGGCGGCCTGCCTTCGGCACCCACGGCCCGGCCGGCCAGCCGCTTCACGCCAGACCACGTGCTGGCAGATGGCCAGCGCATCGCCGTGCAGGATGCGCAAGGCACCGTCACCCACACGCTGCAGGCCGTGTTCACGCCGGGCCATGCGGCCAACCACGTGTGCTTTCTGCTGGAGGAAGATGCCCTGCTGTTCAGCGGCGACCACATCCTCAACGGCAGCACCACCATCATCGATCCGCCCGACGGCAACATGCGCGAGTACATCGATTCGCTGGACAGGCTGGACGCGCTGTGCGCCGCGCACGATGCGCGCTTCATCCTGCCGGCCCATGGCTATGTGCTGGGCTTTGCGCGCCAGGCGATTGCCAGACTCAAGGCCCACCGGCTGGCACGCGAGGCCAAGGTGCTGGCCGCCATGCAAAGACAGCCCGACGGCAGCGTGCAGGACTGGGTGCGCCTGGCCTATGACGACGCCCCGCCGCAGCTGTGGCCGATTGCCGAGCGCTCGCTGCTGGCGCATGTGGAGCGCATCCGTGCGCTGTGCGGGCGGCAATGACCAGCAATGACCGGCAATGACCGACGACGCGCGCGGGGCCTGGTATCTGGTTAAGCTGCGCGCATGTCTGAATCTGAAAGCGTTCGCCTGGCCAAGCGCCTGGCCGAACAGGAACAATGCTCGCGCCGCGAGGCCGAGCTGCATATCACCGCCGGCAACGTCCAGGTGGACGGCAAGGTCGTGCAACTGCCCGAGACGCGCGTGCGCCCCGAGCAGCAGGTCACGCTGCGCAGCGGCGCCCAGCCCGAGGCCGTGCCGCCCGTCACCCTGCTGATGAACAAGCCTGCGGGCTATACCCAGGGCCGGCCCTATGGCCGGGTGCGCAGCGCCCACTCCCTGCTGGGCGAAGCCAGCATGGCCCAGGTGGACACGCCCATGCCGCTGCTGGTGCTGGCCCAGCACTTCAAGAACCTGGAATCCTTCCTGCCCCTGCCGCTGCCGGCCAGCGGCCTCATCGTCTACACCCAGGACAAGCGCGTGGCGCGCAAGCTGGGCGAGGAAGGCATGTGGCTGGAGCAGGAATGCATCGTCGGCGTCGAGGGCCAGATCCACGAGGACGGCCTGGAGCTGATGAAGGCCGGCCTGCCGATCGGCAAGCGCCAGCTGCCGCCCTGCCGCGTGAGCTGGCAGAACGAGAACCACCTGCGCTTTGCGCTCAAGGGCATCGCGCCCGACGAGATCGACGCCATGTGCACCGAAGTGGGCCTGCGCGTGGTCAGCCTGCGCCGCCTGCGCATTGGCCGCCTCTCTCTGGCCAAGGTGCCCGAAGGCCAGTGGCGCTACCTGATGCCCTGGGAGCGGTTCTAGGCCGGCATTGCCGGGTGCGCGGCGGGCAGCACATTCGGCAAATGAGAATCATTTCATAGAATGCGGGATTCCCGTGCTGCCTTCGGGCCTCCCGCATGCCTGCGCCCGCCTCTTCCTCCTCTTCCCTGCTGAGCACCTTCCAGGACAGCTACCACGAGCTGGTGCGCTTCGTGGCGCGCCGCGCCGGCCCGCAGGCAGCGCGTGACCTGGTGCATGACGCCTGGATACGCCTGGCCGAACGCCAGCGCGGCGAAAGCGATGCGCCCGCCGCGCCGGACAGTCCGCCAGGCGCCAGCCGCGCCTATCTCTACGCGGTGATGGAGAACATCGCCATCGACCACCTGCGCCATGGCCAGCGCACGGCCGAGCGCTTTGACACCAGCGCGAGGGAAGGCGAGCCGCCCTCCCCCCTCAGCCCCGATGTGGCCGACACCCATTCCTACCGCCAGGCCCTGGCCGGGGTCGAAGGCGCCCTGGCGCAGTTGCCCGCGCGCTGCCGCGACATCTTCCTGGCCGACCGCATCGAGGGCGCCTCGCATGCCGAGCTGGCCGAGCGCCACGGCGTCTCGGTCAAAACCGTGGAACGCGAGGTCATGCGCGCCATGGACAGCGTGGAAGCCTCGCTGCACCGCTGGCGCGGAGACACCGCCGCACCCGCACCACGCACGGGCCGCCGCCGCGCCCTGTCCACCCTGCTGGGGATGGCGGGCCTGGGTGTCGGCAGCCCGGCGATCTGGCTGGCCTGGCGCCAGTGGATGCCGCAGTACCAGGTGCGGCTGGCCACGGCCACCGGCCGCCTGCTGAACCAGCCCCTGCCCTACGGCAGCACCCTGACGCTGGACGCCGCCAGCCGCGCCGAGGTGGATTTCTACGCCACGCGCCGCCAGGTGCGGCTGCTGGCCGGCAGCGCCTTCTTCGCCGTGGCGCGCGACACGGAACGGCCCTTCGTGGTCCAGGCGGCGGACGTACAGGTCACCGTGCTGGGCACGCGCTTCGAGGTGGCGCTGGAGGAGGATGCGGTGCTGGTCGCCGTCGATGCGGGCCGCGTGCAGGTGCGCGACGGCAGCGGCGCCCGGCATGCACTGGGCGCAGGCCAGATGCTGCGCCTGGCGCCAGGCCAGACGGCCGCCGTGCAAACGGTTGCGGCAGTGGCCGCCTGGCGCGAGGGCTGGCTGGACTTCCAGAACACGCCGCTGGCCGAGGTGGTCCGGCGCCTGGAGCGCTACAGCCTGCAGCCACTGCGCGTGGAGCCCGACGCCGCCGCCCTGCCCGTGCTGGGGCGCGTGCGCATTGCGGCGGCCCAGGGCTGGCTGCGCATGCTCCCGCGCACCCTGCCGGTCAGCGTGCAGGAAGAGGAACAGGGCCCGGGAAGCGGGCGCACTCTGGTCATCCGCCGCCGCAGCTGATGCGCCCATAGCCCCGGAATGCACGTCGCATGCGCACCAGGCATGAGGGAATGCCTGCGCCCGTTCGTATAGGCATGAGGACCCGGGAACGCGACGCATTCGCAGCCCGGGAATCGCCATTGCCCAGATCCGCCACGAGACCTTCCATGTCTTCATTCCCCTCCAAGCCTTCCCGCCTTGCCTGCAGCCTTGCCCGCCACCATGCCGTTGCCGCGGGCATCGCGCTGCTGGCCCTGCAGCTGTCTCCAGCCGCTCTGGCCCAGGCGGCACAGGCCACAGCCACGGCCGCCAGCACCGACTTCCACATTCCCGCCCAGCCGCTGGACCAGGCGCTGGCCCAACTGGCCCGCCAGGCCGGCCTGCAACTGCTGGCTGCGCCCGAACTCGTGCAGGGCCGCCGCGCGCCCGCCGTGGAAGGGCGCCTGAGCACCGCCGCCGCCGTGGCCCGGCTGCTGCGCGGCAGCGGGCTGGAAGGCCATGTGAGCCAGGGCACGCTGGTGGTGGAAAAGCCCGCCGGCACCGTGGCCCTGCCCGAAGTCACGGTGTCCGCCGTGGGCGAGACCACGACCACCGAGGGCTCGGGCTCCTACACCACGGGGCTGATGAGCACCTCGACCAAGCTGCCGCTGTCCATCCGCGAGACGCCCCAGTCCCTCACCGTGGTCACGCGCCAGAAGATGGACGACCAGGGCATGCTGTCCATCGACGACGTGGCCAACAGCGCCACCGGCATCACCATCAACCGCTGGAGCGACGACCGGGCGCGCTATTTCTCGCGCGGCTTCGTGATCGGTTCGTTCCTGCAGGACGGCGTGCCCGTCTCGTATGAAACCGACACCTCCACCTACGACACCATGGCCATGTACGACCACGTGGAAGTGGTGCGCGGCCCCACGGGGCTGATGACGGGCGTGGGCGACCCTTCGGGCACCATCAACTTCGTGCGCAAGCGCGCGCCGCGCACCACCCAGCGCTCGGTCACCCTGCGCGGCGGCAGCTGGAACCAGGCCGTGGGCGAGGTCGATGTGGGCGGCGCCCTCAACGAGGACGGCTCGGCGCGCGGGCGTGTGGTGGCCTCGGCCCAGTCGCGTGACCACTTCATCGATGGCTATAGCAGCCGCCGCCAGCTGCTGTACGGCACCGCCGAGTTCGACCTGGGGCGCGACACCAAGCTGAGCGTGGGCGGCTCCTATGTGAACGAAGACAACCCCGGCTCGCAATGGATGGGCGTGCCCATGGGCTTCGATGGCTCCTTCCTCGACATTGCGCGATCCAGGCGTTTCTCGCCCTCCTGGAGCAAATGGGACAAGAAGGAGGTCAGCCTGTTCGCCGACCTGGAGCACCGCTTCGACAACGGCTGGAAGGCCAGGCTGGCCGCGCGCGCCCTGCAGGCCCAGTCCGCGCTGGACGGCGCCTACCTGGTCTCGGGCGGCCAGGACGACCAGGGCCGCACGCGCTACGACGTGGCCGGCGGCCTCTACGACTACGACAAGCGCCAGCTCAGCCTCGATGCCTCGGCCCAGGGCCCCGTGCGCCTGTTCGGCCGCGAGCATGACCTGGCCTTCGGCCTCAGCCGACGCACCATCCGCTGGAG
The DNA here is from genome assembly GCF_009827015.1 of Delftia sp. CH05. NCBI lineage: Bacteria > Pseudomonadati > Pseudomonadota > Betaproteobacteria > Burkholderiales > Comamonadaceae > Delftia > Delftia sp. CH05. The sequence goes on from NZ_WUMG01000005.1 coordinate 228,826, forward strand.
CGACCAGGGCTACAGCTACCTGTCGCCCACGGGGGAATGGCTGATCGCCAATGGCGTCGATCCCTATACCTGGAACCCCGACTCGCTGGACCGCTCCGGCCTGCTGGCCGAAGACCTGTGGACGCGCCGCCAGAAGACCACGCTGACCTCGGCCTACGCCACGGGCCGCTTCCTGCTGGCCGAGCCACTGAACCTGATCGCCGGCGCGCGCCTGGACTGGTACGACTTCACCAACGTCCAGCGCCAGGGCAGCTGGAGCCGGGAGCGCGAATTCAGCGAGAAAGCCCATGCCACGCCCTATGCCGCGCTGACCTATGACATCAACAAGACCTACTCGGCCTATGCCAGCTACACCAGCATCTTCCGGCCGCAGGATTTTCTGGATGTCTCGGGCAGCATGCTGGCGCCGGTGGAGGGCCGCAACTTCGAGCTGGGCCTCAAGGGCAGCTACCTGGACGAGCGCGTGAACTTGGCCGTTGCCGTGTTCAACACCACGCAGGACAACCTGCCCCAGGCCATCGCGGACATCAACTCCTGCACGGTGAAGACCAATTGCTACCGCTCCGTCGGCAAGGTCAGGAGCAAGGGGCTGGACGTGGACATCAGCGGCGAGATCCTGCCGCGCCTGAACGCCGGCCTTGGCTATACCTTCACCCAGGCCGAGATCGCCAGCGACAGCACCGAAGGCGCCAAGGGCGCGCCCTATGCCAGCTACACGCCGCGCCACCAGCTCAAGCTGTCGGCCATGTACCACCTGGGCGGCGAGCTGGGCGCATGGCGCGTGGGCGGCGGCCTGCGCTACCAGAGCCGCACCACGTCCGAGTCGCTGACCAGCGCCGAGGGCTATGCAATCCGCCAGCCCGCCCATGCCGTGGCCGACCTGGTCATCGGCTATCGCGTGAACCGGCAGCTGGACCTGCAGATGAACATCAGCAACCTGTTCGACCGCCGCTATTTCGAGACCCTGGGCACGAACAACGGCGGCAACTATTTCGGCGTGCCGCGCAGGCTGCTGCTGACGGCCAAATACCAGTTCTGAACCGCCCATGAAAATGCCCCGCCGGTGGCGGGGCATGGAAGAAAGTGTGAAGCGCGCCGATAAGCCGGATTCTGTGCACGCGGTTGCCCGCATGTGACCGCCATTAATCTGGGCCGGGCGTCGCCGCCCGGCTCGGTGCTACCTACCCGCACACTCCGGGGGCCCCGTCAACGTGTGCCTACTTGGTATTGCTGCGCGTAGAGATTGCCCGTTTCACCCGGGGACGCGTTCCGCGTCCCCGGGTGGCTATGGGGCCCAGGCTTTCGCCTGGGCGTCTGGCTTGCGCCATCCGTCGCCAGCTTGCGCTGGCACCCCATAGAACACCAAGTTGGCGGCACATGTCCCCGACTCGTCTCTGTTGCTCTGATCCTCACCTCACGGTGGACAGCCGTTAGCTGCTACGCTGCCCTGTGCAGTCCGGACGTTCCTCCAGTGCCGTGTTTCCACGATTGCACCAGCGGCGGTCTGGCGTGCTTCACGGGCGGCATTATCTCGCGGCTGGGGCCGGGCTGCAGACAGATGGCGCAACAGCCTCACGGAGGCATGCAGAACTCGCGGCGGAATTGTTCGGGTGAGGTGCCGGCCTCGCGCTGGAACATGGCGATGAAGGCCGAGGGCGTGCTGTAGCCCAGGTCATAGGCGATCTGCTGCACGCTCAGGCCGGCCTCCAGCGCATCGATGGCCAGCAGGTAGCGCATGCGCTGGCGCCATTCGCCCAGGCCCATGCCCAGCTCGCGCTGGCAGTGGCGCGCCAGGGTGCGCTCGGTCATGTGCACGCTGGCGGCCCATTGGGCCAGGCTGCGGTGGTCCTCGGGCGCAGCGCGCATGCGGGTCAGCACTTCGACCAGGGCCGGGTGTTCGGCGGCCGGCAGATAGCCGGGCTCCACGGGAACGGCCCGCAACTGGTCGTAGAGCACACGGGCCAGGCGCAGGTCGGCGTCGGTGGCGGGAATGTGCACGTCGCGCACGGCAAAGTCGGCCAGGATGGCCTTGACGATGGCGCCGATGCGCATGGAGCATGGCTGCGCCGGCAGCTCCCTGCACAGCGCAGGCGCCAGGTAGACCGAGCGGTAGACCACGGCGTGCGCCACATGGCAGCTGTGCACCACGCCGGGCGGCACCCAGACGCCGTACTGCGGCGGCGAGACCCAGCGCTGGCCTGCCGTGTCCATGCACATGCTGCCGTGGGGCGTGTAGTTCAGGTGACCCCAGCTGTGGCTGTGCGGCGGCACCTCGGTGTCGGCGCCGAATTCGTCGTAGCGGAAGTAGTACTCGCCCGGCACATCCTCGACGTTCTGGATGCGCATGGGCTTGCTGGGACGGGGCATGGCGGATGGTCCGGGTTGCGCTATCGATTGTCCGAAACCAGGGATGCACTCCAAGTCGGACAGAACGATCATAGGACCAGTCTTAGGAGTCTTCCAATGGGGTCTTACCTTTTCCCTTTGATCGCCGTGCTCATCTGGTCGGTCAATACCGTGGTCAGCAAGATGGCGGCCGACAGCATCGGCGCGGCCGAGATCGGTTTCTACCGCTGGCTGGTGGCAGCCGTGCTGTTCACGCCCTTCCTTTTGCCGTCCATCTGGCGCCAGCGCGCCGACATCCGGCCGCAGCTGCCGCGCCTCATCGTGCTGGGAATGCTGGGCATGGTGATCTACCAGAGCCTGGCCTATTACGCGGCCCATATGACATCGGCCACGCACATGGGCCTGATCGGCTCGCTCACGCCCATGATGGTGCTGGGCCTGTCCACCGCCATGCTGGGCCAGGCGTTGAGCCGGGGCGCCGTGCTGGGCTGCGTGCTGGCGATTGCGGGCGTGGCCCTGGTGGTGTCTTCGGGGCAGCCTGCCACCTTGCTCACCCAGGGCCTCAATGGCGGTGACGCGCTGATGTTCGTGGCCATGCTGGCCTATGCCGTCTACAACATCCTGCTCAAGCGCTGGCCCATGCCGCGCCTGGCCACGGTGCAACTGCTGTACCTGCAGATCCTGGTGGCCGTGATCGCGCAGCTGCCGCTGTTCCTGATGGCGCCGCGCACGGGGCTGAACGCGGCCAACCTGCCGCTGGTGGGCTTTGCGGGCATCATGGCCTCCATCGCCGCGCCGCTGCTGTGGATGATGTCGGTGGCGCGCATCGGGCCGGGCCGCTCCAGCATGTTCTTCAACCTGGTGCCCATCTTCACGGCCGTGATCGCCTTCATGGCATTGGGCGAGCCCCTGGCGGCCTACCACGCCGTGGGCGGCGTGCTGACCATCGGCGGCCTGCTGCTGGCCGAGCTGTGGAAGCAGCCTTTGCGCGCACCGCGTGCTGCCGCCACCGCCTGAAAAATCAGGGTTTTCCCGAGCGCAAATGGTGCACGCATGCCGCATGCCGGTGCGGCGCCCGCACCATTGCTGCCCATAAGAATTTGCATTCAGGCCTGCTCATAATTTCTTGTTGGACAGCCCTGTCCTGCCTTTCGATACTGCCGCCAAAGGAACCGCTGCAAGCGCCAGACGCCTGAGGTTCCCACGACACACGGGCCCGGTCCCAGCGGCCTGGCCCGTGTGCCCGCTGCACTTTCGAAGACAGGAGACACCCCATGAGCAGCCCGGCATCCGCCGCACATCCCCTCGCACAGAGCACAGGCGCCGGCGAGGCCGCGTCCCTCGACATGGACGCCACCTATCGCAAGATCGCCTGGCGCCTGATCCCTTTTTTGGTCCTGCTCTTCATCCTGGCCTGGATAGACCGCGTCAACGTCGGTTTCGCCAAGCTGCAGATGCTGGACGACCTGCAGTTCAGCGAGGCCATCTACGGCCTGGGCGCAGGCATCTTCTTCATCGGCTACTTCCTGTTCGAAGTGCCCAGCAACCTGCTGCTGGAGAAGATCGGCGCGCGCAAGACGCTGGCGCGCATCACCATCCTGTGGGGCGCGGCCTCCATGGCCATGGCCTACGTGACCACGCCCACCATGTTCTACGTGCTGCGCTTCGTGCTGGGCGTGGTGGAGGCCGGCTTCTTCCCCGGCGTGGTGCTGTACCTGACCTACTGGTTCCCGGCCCGCCACCGGGCGCGCGTCAACGGCCTGTTCATGACCTCGTTCGCCATTGCGGGCGCGGTGGGCGGCCCGATTGCGGGTGCCATCATGAATGGCATGCAGGGCGTGGGCCATCTGTCCAACTGGCAGTGGCTGTTCATCCTGGAAGGCATTCCCTCGGTGATCGCCGGCTTCTTCGTGCTGCTGTACCTGCCCGAGAAGCCCGCCAACGCCAGGTGGCTGAGCGCGGCCGAGCAGCGCGCCGTGACCGCTGCCGTGGAGGCCGAGAACCAGGGCGGCCACAAGCATGTGTCCTTCCTGGACGCCTGCCGCAACTACCGCGTGTGGCTTTGCGCCGCCGTGTATTTCTGCATCGTCAGCGGCAACGCCACCATCGCGTTCTGGTCGCCGTCCATCATCAAGGAGATCGGCATCCAGAACACGCTGCAGATCGGCCTGATCTCGGCCATTCCCTTCCTGGCCGGCACCCTGGCCATGGTCTGGAACGGCATGCATTCGGACAAGACCGGCGAGCGCCGCATGCACTGCGCCCTGTCCGCACTGATCGCGGCGGCGGGCCTGATCCTCACGGGCCTGTTCCTGCACAACGCCGTGCTCGCCCTGTGCGCGCTGACGCTGGCCTCCATCGGCATCCTCGCGGCCTTTCCCGTGTTCTGGTCGATTCCTGCCGCCTTCCTGGCCGGCACGGCGGCGGCCGGCGGCATTGCGCTGATCAACTCCATCGGCAACCTGGCCGGCTTCGTGGCGCCCTACATGATCGGCGCGCTCAAGACCAGCACGGGATCGCTGTCCTCAGGCCTGTACTTCGTGGCAGCCCTCGAATTCCTGGCGGCCTTCCTGGTCGTGCTCTTCGTCAGGAAGCAGTGAGGCCTGCGCGTGCGGTGCCGCTCCACGCCCTCCGCACGCCACAGCCTGACTTCCGCGTTTTCTCACCGGGGCCCGCGGCCCCGAATTCCCCCTGGATCGCCTGCCATGCAACTGCAGTTCACCACCCCCGAAGGCCAGACCTTCGCCCCTGAATTCGACACCCTCATCGTCGCCGGCTGGGCCGGCCGCGACCGCGAGGCCATCGAGCACCACATTGAGGAGCTGGCCGCCATCGGCATCCCGCGCCCCAGCGCCGTGCCGCTGTACTACCGCATCTCCAGCAACCAGCTGAGCCAGCACAGCGCGCTGCAGGTGCTGGGCCCGGACTCCTCGGGCGAGGTCGAGGTCTTCGTGTTCACGCACGAAGGCGAGATGTTCGTGAGCCTGGCCTCCGACCACACGGACCGCAAGCTGGAAGCCTACAGCGTGGCCTTTTCCAAGCAGGCCTGCGTCAAGCCCGTGGCCACCCAGGCCTGGCGCTTTGCCGACGTGGCCGGCCACTGGGATGAGCTGGTCGTGCGCTCGTGGATCGTGGAAGACGGCCGCGAGGTGCTCTACCAGGAAGGCACGCTGGCCAGCCTGCGCACGCCCCAGGACCTGATCGCAGGCTTCACGGGCGGCAAGGATCTGCTGCCCGCAGGCTGCGGCATGACCTGCGGCACGGTGGGCGCCATCGGCGGCATCCGCCCCTCGACGCAGTTCTCCATGGAGCTGTACGATCCCCGCAGCCAGCGTTCCATCCGCCACAGCTACCGCAGCGAACTGCTGGACGTCGTGGCCTGAGCCGCGACTCCGATCCGCCCACGCCCGCCTTCACCCACAGGACTTCCCACATGACCCAAGCCCTCCCCCTGCCCAGCCTGGAACTGGCATCACAGCGCCTGCATGGCGGCGAAACCACCTCGGTGCAGCTGACCGAGCAGGCCCTGGCCCGCACCATGTCGGGGGAAGGCCCCAAGGTGTTCACGCGCGTGTTCCAGGGCGCGGCCCTGGCCGAGGCCCGCGCCAGCGACGTGCTGCGTGCGGCCGGCCTGGCGCGCTCGCCCATTGAGGGCCTGCCGGTCTCGGTCAAGGACCTGTTCGACATCGCCGGCTTTCCCACGCTGGGCGGCTCGCGCCTGCTGGCCGACGCACCGCCCGCGCAGCGCACGGCCGAAGTGGTGCAGCGCCTGCGCCAGGCCGGCGCCGTCATCGTGGGCACGACCAACATGACCGAGTTCGCCTACTCGGGACTGGGCATCAACCCGCACTACGGCACGCCGCGCAATCCCTGGCAGCGTGACGAGGACGGCGGCCGCATCCCGGGCGGCTCGTCCTCGGGCGCGGCCATCTCGGTCACCGACGGCATGGCCATGGCGGCCATCGGCTCGGACACAGGCGGCTCGGTGCGCATTCCTTCGGCGCTGTGCGGGCTCACGGGCTTCAAGCCCACGGCGCGCCGCGTGAGCATGGAAGGCGTGCTGCCGCTGTCGGCCAACCTGGACTCCATCGGCCCGCTGGCCCCCAGCGTGCGCTGCTGCGCCACGCTGGATGCCATCCTCAGCGGCGAACCGCTGGGCGAGCTGCATGCCGCGCCGCTGCAGGGCCTGCGCCTGCTGGCACCCACCAACGTGGTGCTGGACGGCATGGACGCCACCGTGGCCGCGGCCTGGGAGCGCACGCTGGCCCGGCTGTCGCAGGCAGGCGCCCACATCACCCATGCCGTGGTCGCGCCCTTCGGCGAGCTGGCCGACATCAATTCCAAGGGTGGCTTCACGGCCGCCGAGGCCTGGGCCTGGCACCGCCACCACATCGCCACGCGCCTGTCCGAGTACGACCCGCGCGTGGGCACGCGCATCCTGCGCGGCAAGGACATCAGCGCGGCCGACTACATCGACCTGCTGGCACGCCGCAGGCAGTGGATTGCCGCCGTGAGCGCGCAGATGGCCGACCATGACCTGATCGTCATGCCCACCGTGCCCGTGGTCGCCCCGAAGATCGCCGACCTCACGCAGAGCGACGAGGCCTACTTCGGCGCCAACGGCCTGATCCTGCGCAACCCCACGCTGATCAACTTCCTCGACGGCTGCGCCATCTCCCTGCCCTGCCACCGCGCAGGCGAGGCGCCCGTGGGCCTGAGCCTGGCCGGCCTCGGCGGGCAGGACCGGCGACTGCTGTCCGTGGCCCTGGCCGTGGAGCAGCTGCTGGCTTCGGCGCAGGGCTGATCGACCAGACGGCCTCGGGCCTAGCCGCCCAGGCCGCTGCCCGGCAGCCGCGCCACGGCCTGGCCGTGGTTCAGCGCAAAGGCGGCGGCGGTCTCCTCGGCCGCGCGCGCCACCACTTCGGTCAGCGGGTTCTGGTGGTCGTTGCGGTAGCAGGCCACCAGCGGCAGCGAGGGGAACTCACGGTCCACGCGCAGCAGGCGCAGGCGCTGCTCGGCCAGCTCGCGCTGGATGATGGCCGGCGGCACGGCGGCCACGCCCAGGCCGTCGCAGACCACGCGGATCATGGTGGCCACCGAGGCGATGCAGTTCAGGTGCACCGAGGCGCTGCTTTCGGTGGAGAACAACTGCTCGATCACCGCATACGGCTCGGAGCCGCGCGCAAAGCACATGATGGGAAAGGCCGCCAGCTCGGCCAGGCTCAGGGTCTCGTCGCCAATGCCCAGCTTGGGGCTGCCCACCCAGGCCATGGGAAATTCGCCCAGCGACAGATGGCCCACGCCGGCCGCCGTCACGGGCTTGGCCTGAAGCGACAGGTCCAGCTGACCCTTCACCAATTGGTCGGACATGTGCAGCGTGGTGTCGCAGGCGATCTCCACCTGCAGGCGCGGATAGCGCTGCTGCAGCAGCGCCAGGAAATCGGGAAACCAGCTGTGCACGATGGACTCGATGGCGCCGATGCGGATCACGCCCGCATAGGCCTGCTTGTCCAGCATGTCCTCGCGCATCTCGCGCATGAGGCGCAGCATGCGCTCGGCATGGACCAGGGCCTTGGCGCCGTCGGCCGTGAGCGTGACCTCGCGCACGCCGCGGTCGAACAGGCGCACGCCGAACTCCTGCTCCAGCGTGGCGATGCGGCTGGAGACGGCGGCCTGCGTGGTGTACAGCCGCTCGGCCGTCATGCGGAAATTGCGCAGCTCGGCCAGCAGCACAAAGGTTTCCAGGAACCGTAGATTCATGCGGCGATGTTAGCCGTCCAGGCCATATCGATATAGCCCATGCATGGAACGCCTGCGTGCACAATGCTCCGTGACCGCGCACGCTGGCTGCGCAACACCCCGACTGTCCAACCACCACCCCAAAATCGCGGAGGTCCGATGAGAGCTGACAACATCCTGCAAACGATTGGCAACACGCCCCACGTGCGCATCAACCGCCTGTTCGGCGCCGGTGCCAATGTGTGGATCAAGTCCGAGCGCGGCAACCCCGGCGGCTCCATCAAGGACCGCATCGCGCTGGCCATGGTCGAGGACGCCGAGAAGTCCGGCGCCCTGAAGCCCGGCGGCACCATCATCGAGCCCACCAGCGGCAACACCGGCGTGGGCCTGGCCCTGGTGGCCGCCGTCAAGGGCTACAAGCTGGTGCTGGTCATGCCCGAGAGCATGAGCATCGAGCGCCGCCGCCTGATGCTGGCCTACGGCGCCAGCTTCGACCTCACGCCCAAGGAAAAGGGCATGAAGGGCGCCATCGCCCGCGCCCAGGAACTGGCCAGCCAGACGCCCGGCGCCTGGATCCCGCAGCAGTTCGAGAACCCCGCCAACATCGATGTGCACGTGCGCACCACCGCCCAGGAAATCCTGGCCGACTTCCCCGAAGGCCTGGATGTGCTGATCACCGGCGTGGGCACGGGCGGCCACCTGACCGGCGTGGCGCGGGTGCTCAAGGCCCAATTCCCCCAGCTCAAGGTCTTTGCCGTGGAGCCTGCCGCATCGCCCGTGATCTCGGGCGGCCAGCCCTCGCCCCACCCCATCCAGGGCATTGGCGCAGGCTTCGTGCCCAAGAACCTGGACACCAGCCTGCTGGACGGCGTGATCCAGGTCGAGGCCGAACCCGCGCGCGAGTACGCACGCCGCTCGGCCCGCGAGGAAGGCATCCTGGTCGGCATCTCCTCGGGCGCCACGCTGGCCGCCATCGCGCAGAAGCTGCCCGAGCTGCCCGCAGGCGCCAAGGTGCTGGGCTTCAACTACGACACGGGCGAGCGCTACCTGTCGGTGGAAGGCTTCCTGCCGGCCTGACCGCCCTGCCCCCTGAACAAGCCAAAGGCCCTTCGCGGGCCTTTTGTCATGGCAGATCCGTTCAGATCGTCAGGCCCTGAGCCAGGTGCCGCAGCAGCGCATCCACCTTGGGCAGCAACTGGCGGCTGCGCGGCCAGACCAGGTGCAGCGGCAGGCCATCGACTTCGGCGCCGGGCAGCAGCCGCAGCAGGTGGCCATCGCGCAGCGGCGCCTCAACCATCCACGTGGCCAGTTGGGCGATGCCGCAGCCCGCCATCACGGCAGCCACCACCGCTTCGCCATCGCCCAGCACCATGCGCGGCTGCACCGCAATGGCGCCGGCACTGCTCTGCCATGCACTCATGCCTGCATCGGTCCTTCCATAGGCCACGGCATCATGGCCGGCCAGTGCCTGCAGGCTGTCAGGCGCTCCGCGCCGCTCCAGATACGCAGGCGATGCGCAGAACACCAGCCGCTCCCGCCCCAGCAGACGCTGGCCCAGTCCCGCAGGCAGCTGCACGCTGCCGCCTATGCGCACGGCCACGTCGATGCCTTCGTCCACCACGTCCACGAAGCGGTCCGTGAACGACACCTGGGGCTGCACCGCCGCATGGCGCTGTGCAAACTCCAGCAGCAGCGGCATCACCTTGAGCCGTCCGTACAGCGCCGGCAGGTCCACGCGCAGCCTGCCTGCGGGCTCCAGGTGCTCGGCGGCCAGCACCTGCTCGGCCGACTCCAGCTCGCCCAGCACGCGCACACAGGTGCGGTAGAAGGCCTCGCCGGCATCGGTCAGCCGCAGCCGCCGCGTCGTACGTTCAAACAGGCGCGTCGCCAGCCGGGCTTCCAGCCGGGCCACGGCCTTGCCCACGGCCGAGCCCGTCAGGTGCAGCCGCTCGGCAGCAGCCGTGAAACTGCCCGCGTCTGCGGTACAGACAAAGGCCTCGATGCCCTTGAGACGCTCCGAAGGAAACATGGCGATGGCGGCTTTCATTCAAGAATCAATTTCCAGTATCTGCAGAAAATTCATCCGAGATAAGAATTCACATCTTAAATAAGCTCGCGGGCCTGTTGTTTCTTTTCCCCGGAGTCTTTGCGCATGTCCCCTGCCCCATCCCTGAACCGCGATGCCCGCCCCTCCATTCCTGCCACCCAAGGCAAGGCCGCCACCGCCGTGCTGGCGGTGGCGGCTTTCGTCATCGTCACAACGGAGTTCCTGATCGTCGGCCTGCTGCCGGCGCTGGCGCGCGACCTGGGCACCAGCGCGGCGGCGGCCGGCCAGCTGGTCACGCTGTTCGCCCTGGTCGTGGCGCTGGCCGGTCCGCCGCTCACGGCCTGGCTGGCACCGGTGGGCCGCAAGCGCCTGTTCGTGGCCATTGCCCTGCTGTTTGCGGGCTCCAACGCGCTGGCGGCCGTGGCGCCCAGCCTGGGCGTGCTGGCACTGGCGCGCCTGCTGCCGGCCATGGCGCTGCCGGTGTTCTGGGGCACGGCCAGCGAAACCGCTGCGCAACTGGCAGGACCGTCACGCGCAGGCCGTGCCGTGGCCAGCGTCTACCTGGGCATTTCTGCGGCGCTGCTGCTGGGCATTCCCCTGGGCACGCTGGCCGCCGATGCCGTGGGCTGGCGCGGCGCCTTCGGCCTGCTGGCCCTGCTGTCGCTGCTGGTGGCCCTGGCCCTGCAATGGAAGATGCCGGCGCTTGAAGGCGCGCCCCGCATGCCCCTGGCGCAGCAGTTGCGCGTGTTGCGCACTCCCCGGTTCCTGGCGCAGATTGCGCTGTCGGTGCTGGTCTTCACGGCCATGTTCACGGCCTATACCTATCTGGCCGAAATCCTGGAGCGCGCCGCCGGCGTGGCACCCGCACGCGTGGGCTGGTGGCTGATGGGATTTGGCGCCGTCGGCCTGGCCGGCAACTGGCTGGGCGGGCGCTGGGCCGAGCGCCACGCGCTGAGAGTCACAGCGGCCCTGTGCCTGGTACTGGCCCTGGGCATGGCGGCCACCGTGCAGCTGGCCCAGGCCCTGCCCTGGCTGGTGGTCGCGCTGGCCGTCTGGGGCGTGGCCAACACGGCCCTGTACCCGGTCTGCCAGATCCGCGTCATGCAATCCGCACCCCAGGCGCAGGCCCTGGCGGGCACGGCCAATGTCTCGGCCGCCAATGCCGGCATTGCGCTGGGTGCCCTTTTGGGCGGATGGGCACTGCAGACCGCAGGCCCTCTGTCCACGGGCCGGGTTGCCGCCGGCCTGGCCATGCTGGCGGCCGTGGCGGCGCTGTGCATGGCACGCTCGGGGCGAGCAAGGCACGCGCACTGCGCATGATCCACTCCACGAAGAGCCAGGGCCGGCAATCGCAGCGGCGTGCATTGTTGCTGGCCGCTGCATGCTGCGTTGTCTGCTCGCGCACAAAGTGAACCGCCTCGGGCCTGGACAATCCGTACCGGCGCCGCGACCGCATCCCGGACCGCCGCCTGTGTGCAGCGGAGACGTGACGCCCAGCCCGGCGTAAGACAGTTGTGTGGAGATCTCTTACAAAACATGTTGCGCCCAAAGGTCATGCTGAACGCGCATCGGGCAAACCCGACTCTGGCCTACGATGGTCTGACCAAGGAGTAAAAAAATCTTGTTCGGTTTCTTTGAAAAACGCGTCCCGCCCTATCCCAGCGTCGAGCCCACGGTCCCGCCCAAGGGCTTTTTCGCCTTCATCTGGGCCTGCACGCAAGGCATGCGCGGCTGGATCGCGCTGCTGACCTGCACCTCGGCGCTGCTGGCCGTCTACGAGGCGGCGCTGTTCGCCCTGATGGGCCATGTGGTGGACTGGCTGTCCACCGTGTCGCCGGCAGGCTTCTGGGAGCAGCAGCGCGGCACGGTCTGGGGCATTGCCGCCATCCTCTTGTCCAGCGTGCTGCTGCTGGCCTTTCACACGGCAGTGATGCACCAGGTGCTGGCCATCAATTTCCCCATGCGCCTGCGCTGGGTGTTCCACCGGCTGATGCTGGGCCAGAGCATGTCGTTCTATGCGGACGAGTTCGCGGGCCGCATCACCACCAAGATCATGCAGACGGCGCTGTCGGTGCGCGAAGTGGTGTTCATGGTGGTCGATGTGCTGGTGGGCGTGAGCGTCTACATGATCGGCATCCTGGTGCTGGCGGCCAGCTTCGAGTGGCGGCTGATGATTCCGTTCGCGCTGTGGCTGCTGGCCTATATCGGCGCCTGCTTCTACTTTGTCCCGCGCCTGGGCAAGATCGGCAAGGAGCAGGCCGATGCGCGCTCCATGATGACGGGCCGCGTGACCGATGCCTATACCAACATCGCCACCGTCAAGCTGTTCGCCCACACGCGCCGCGAGGCCGAGTACGCGCGCAACGCCATGGACGCCTTCAAGTCCACCGGCTATGCGCAGATGCGGCTGGTCAGCCTGTTCGAGATCACCAACCACCTGATGATCACCCTGCTGCTGGTGGGCTCCACGGGCACGGCGCTGTACCTGTGGTCTGCCGGCCAGGCCAGCGCGGGCGTGGTGGCAGCGGTGATTGCCATGGCGCTGCGGCTGATGGGCTATTCGCACTGGGTGATGTGGCAGATGACGGGCCTGTTCGAGAACGTGGGCACCATCCAGGACGGCATCCTCACGCTGACCAAGCCGCGCACCATCGTGGATGCGCCCGACGCCAGGCCGCTGCAGGTCACGCACGGCGCCATCGCCTTCGAGGACCTGAGCTTTGCCTACAAGGACGGCGGCAAGCAGGTGATCGACCACCTGAACCTGCACATTCGCGCGGGCGAGCGCATCGGCCTGATCGGCCGCTCGGGCGCGGGCAAGTCCACGCTGGTGAACCTGCTGCTGCGCTTCCATGAACCCCAGGGCGGGCGCATCACCATCGACGGGCAGGACATCCGCACCGTCACGCAGGACAGCCTGCGCGGCGCCGTGGGCATGGTGACGCAGGACACCTCGCTGCTGCACCGCTCCATGCGCGACAACATCCTCTACGGCCGCCCCGATGCGACCGAGCAGGAGATGCTGGTCGCCGCGGACAAGGCCGAGGCCTCGGACTTCATCGCCACGCTGACCGACCTCAAGGGCCGCAGCGGCTACGACGCCCAGGTGGGCGAGCGCGGCGTCAAGCTGTCGGGTGGCCAGCGCCAGCGCGTGGCGATTGCGCGCGTGATGCTCAAGGACGCGCCCATCCTGCTGCTGGACGAGGCCACCAGCGCGCTGGACAGCGAGGTCGAGGCCGCCATCCAGCAAAGCCTGGACAGCCTCATGCACGGCAAGACCGTGATCGCCATCGCCCACCGCCTGTCGACCATCGCGGCCATGGACCGGCTCATCGTCATGGACCAGGGCCAGATCGTCGAGCAGGGCACGCACCAGCAACTGCTGGAGCTGGGCGGCATCTACGCCAAGCTGTGGTCGCACCAGAGCGGCGGCTTCCTCGCAGAGCAGGGCTCGGAAGCTGCCAACGCCAACGGCTAGACGCTCACCGGCTGGTGGACCTGCGGGCCATGGCCAGGTTGCCGCCCGCGTAGCGGCCTCAATCCTCCAGGCCTATGTTCTGCACGATCTTCTTCTCGTCCTCGAACGCCTTCTTGGCGAACGCCGTGTACTCCTGGCTGCCGCGGAACTGCGTGCGCACGCCGTAGTTGCCGACGACCTGGCGGAAGGCCGGGTCGTCCATGGCGGCCTTGATGGCGGCTTCGAGCTTGCCCACGATCTCGGGCGGCAGGCCGCGCGGCCCGGCAATGCCCAAGGGCGAGGGCACATCGAAGGCATAACCGGCCTCGCGGAACGTGGGCACGTTGGCAAAGGCCTCGGGCCGCACCTCGGAGGCCGAGGCCAGGGCGCGCAGCTTGCCCGAGCTCAGGTACGGCAGCACCGTGTTGGCGTACACGCCGGACTTGATATGGCCGGCCATCAGCGAGTTCAGCGCCTCGGCATCGCCCTTGAAGGGCGCATGCGTGAAGCGTGCGCCCGTGGCCTGCTCCAGCAGCGCCATCACCACGTGGTTGGCCGTGAACTTGCCCGGCGTGCCGTAGTCCACGGCGCCCGGATTCTTCTTGGCGAACTCGACCAGGTCCTGCACCGTCTTGAACGGCGAGTCCTGGGGCACGGCCAGCACGAAGTCATAGGTCATGTAGGTGGCGATGTAGCTGAGATCGCGCACCGGGTCGTACTGCACCTTCTGGATGTGCGGCTGGCGGAAGATGCTCACGGGCGCCAGCGTCAGGCGATAGCCGTCCGGCTTGGCCGATCGCATGTCCATCACGCCCATGGACGCGCCTGCGCCGGGCTTGTTCTCGATCACCACAGTCTGCCCCAGCTGCTTGCCCATGCCCTGGGCCAGCGCACGCGCCACCACATCGGTCACGCCGCCCGCGCCGTAGGGCACGACCAGGCTGATGGGGCGGCTGGGATAGCTGTCCTGCGCCCATGCTGCGCCCGTCATCAGGACCGATGCGCACATCCATGCGCCAAACACTCGTCTTTGCATTTCCATCTTCCTCAGAGGCTCACGACCATCGAACTTGCTGCTGTTCAATTTAGATGGATGCATGCCAACCATGGATTCGGGCAAGCCCGTAGCGTTGGTGCGTCTGGGGAAAACGCGCAGCGTGGGTGCGGGACTGATGGCTCTATAGCAGGGGGTGGCGTGGTTGCTTGGTTTGCGGGGGGTGGTGG
>NZ_WUMG01000050.1:0-43784 GCF_009827015.1 Delftia sp. CH05
CCTGTTCGTCAGGCAAGGCCTGCGCCACGTCTTCCCAGTGCGTGCCGGTCCAGCGGCGGCCGAGCACCGAGGTGTCGTAGCGGGGCAGGGGGAGCAGGTCGGGGGCGTTGAGCTCGGCGTGCGTTTCCGTGATGGCGAAGGCCACGCCGGCGGGGGTGAGCTGGGCGTAGTGGTGGGGCATTACTTGAACTCCACCACTTGGATATCTATCACTCCTGCGCTGTAGATTTTGTAGTCGGAGCCCATTAAGTAGTTCCAGCAGCGGAGCACTGTTGGACTCAGGATCTCGCAATCGAAGACCATTGCACTGACATTTGGATTCACCTGCCTTATTAGTACTGTGGTTTTCTGAGGGTTGATGGCCGCGATAGCAACGTCTGAGTAGTAAGGCGCACTGCCGCTAGGCTGAACGCGAAGTCTCTGCAAGCTCTTTAGAACACTGCTGTTGCTGACCTGACTGTTCAAGCCTGCAATCTCGCTGCGTGCACTTGCCACGGCACTGCTCAACGCAGCAATCTCCGCTCGCGTCTTCACCAGATCGGCACTGATGACGGCATCCAGGCTCATGCAGGCACCTTCGCGCAAGCTGCGGTGTTGGCGGGATCGACAGTGATGGTTTGTGTCATGCTGAAGTTCATGCAGCGAAGGCGGCCTGGTTGTCCTTGCAGGGCTTGGCGCCTGCCGCCTGCACGGCCGCTGGCGCTGTGCCCGGGTTGCATTGATGTTCTCGCGGCATGGGCATGGGCGCCAGCGACCTTGGCTGTGCCGGAGGGCTGCACAGAGGCTTGGTTTGGCGCTGGTTCGGGGTGCCGACCAGGAAAGGAAAAGCCCCGGCTACTCAACGGGCGCCGGGGCTTTTGCAGGTGGATATGTCAGGGGCGTTCGCCGGGCTGGACGGGTGCCCCGAGGATCTCGCTTGCGCGGCCTGGTGCGATCAGTTGCAGGTCCTCGATAAGCCGCATGCCGGCGGCCACATCCGCATCGTCCAGGTCGATGAATCCAGCCTGCTCCTGATCCTTCAGGCAGGCGCGCAGCATGGCGGCATCCTTGCGCTGCTTCTCGCTGGTGTCGGAACGGTCCACGGCGGCCCATTCGATAGCCGAGCGTTCGGCGAGGGTGAAGCGGCGGCGCAGTGCCAGGGGGGTGATGTGGCGTGTGGCAGAAGTGGACACCGCCGTGGGCGGAGGGGTGAACAGGCCCGTGTTGGCGTCATGCAGCCAGCCTGGAGAGGCGTCGCCACACGGGATCCAATCCGGTAGAACAGTCTCGGAAAGCACGATGTTGTCTACCACCGCTTCGATGACTTTTGCATAGCGTTCCATGGTCAATACTCCTCGATGCGAATGTAGCCACCAGCACCAGGGGTCGCCGCGCGGGTAGGGTAGCTTCCGCCTCCTCCTGCGCCGTATCCCGTGGGATACGTAGCATCGACGGTGTTGTTGCCGCAGACGCCCCCAACTCCCATGCTGGAAGAGCCCCCAGCCTGTGCTCCCACATTGCCGGGTGTTATGCCATGGCCTCGCCGCGTCGATTGCGTGGTCGGATAGGCTGGAAAGTCGAAATCACCGGTCTGGCCTGGAGGCCCCCCGTCCACTGAGAGCTGCCCGAGTCTTGTATTGCCTCCGCGCCCCGAACTGCCTGCGCCAACTTCGTAGGTCGCACTTCCTGTGAGAGTGATTCGCCGATAGAGTTCGTCGCCAGCACCTCCACCCGTTCCGATGCGCATTCTTGTGTTGGAGTACGAGTAGCCAACAGCTCCGGCGCCCCCGGCACCTATCAACCAGACATATTGGTAGCTGCTCTCGGGCAGAAACGTATGCGTGCCGGCGCCCCAGGTGTAGATGGTTACCCTGAGCGGCTTTCGCGCAGCGGCCGTCCCCAAACCGGCCAACGTACTCTCGATCTGCGCTAGCTTCGTCGTCAGCGCAGTCGTCTGCGCCTGCACCGTGTTGACCTGACCCTGCAGCGCCTTGACGCCTGCATTCGTGATGGGATCGAAACTCATCCCTGTACCTCCGTGGCATTGACCGCCGACACGCGCCCTGCGGCCGATTCGTCGGGTTCGGTTATGGGTGTGTTTGTGGGCGCAGGCGCTTGATCTTCGGTGGAGATCTGCCAGCCTGTGCCTGTTCTGACGGAGCCGATCGCGCAGTCGCCTGCCACTGGCTCGATGCTGTCCCACAGTGATGGCTGGCGCGTCTGCAACTCGGCGATGAATTCCTCGTCCGCAACGATGATGTTGTGCACGCGGTCGGCCTTGATCAGTGCGAAATGCAGGTCCTGCTTATTCATTCGTACCACCAGACGCGTACAAAGCCGCTTCCGCCATTGCCGCCATCGGCATGCTGACCGATCCCGGACGAACCGCCGCCTCCTCCGCCTCCGCCGGAGTTGGGTGCGGCGTGGCCTCCCCGTGTCGCGCTGCCGGCGACGCCCGTGCCTCCGGCGCCGCCACCGCTGTAGCCGGGATCTCCGGGCACGACGTTTCCGTAGTCCCCGGTCGAGCTATTGCCCATAGCCAGTCCGCCGATCACACCATCGGCGCCCGGCTGGGTAGCATTGCCTGTTCCCGAGCTGCCGAATCCTCCTGCGCCGCCGGGGCCACCATATCCACTGACGCCGAAAGAGCGGCCGGCAGCCGAGCCGCGCGGGGACGGGTCGCCGACACCTGTGGGACTTTTGAACTGACGCCCGCCCATGGCCAGCAGGTTTCCGAACGAGGTGTCTCCACCATTGGCGGCCTGGCTCATATAGGCTGCAGTCTGTCCGCTTCCTCCTGCGCCGATGACTACGCTGGTAGGGCCGCCGACGCCGCCAATCTCGAAGCGCACCGCTCCACCGGCGCCTCCGCTGTTGCCGCTGTATCCCCCACGGGCTCCGCCTTGCCCGCCGCCAACGGCCAGTATGAATACCTGGCCGCCGTTGGCCAGTAGCTTGGCCGAAGGGTAGAAGTAGCCGCTGCTCCGGAACTCTGTGAACTTGAGCTTGCCGGACATGGCGGCCAGTACTTCGGCCTTGTGTCCCGCGGCTTCATTGCGGCCGGAGTCCACCTTCTGAGCGGCCTGCTGCACGCTGTCGGCCAGCCGGCGCAACTCGGCGTAGTTGACTGCGTCGAAACTCATCCCTGTACCTCCGTCGCATTCACCCCCGACACCCGCCCCGTGGCGGCGTCGTAGGCATAGGTTTCCGTGCGCACGCGCCCGCGGTAGCTGGTCTGCTGCTGGGAGACGCGGCCGGCGCCGTCGTAGCTGACGGCGGTGGTGGCGCTGAAGCCGTTGACGCTGCGCGTGATGCTGCTGATGCGGCCCTGGGCGTCGTAGCCGAAGCTTTCGCTGGTGGCGCCGTTGGCCGGGCCCAGCGCGAGGTGCTCGGGGTTGAGCTTGACGTTGACGCCGGCCACGCCGTTGACGCTGGCCACCTTGCCGGTGCTCAGCGACTGGACGGCGGTCTCCAGTTGCTCTATGCGGTGAGCCACCACGTCCATTGCGTCCTGCACGCCCTGGGAACTGGCCTTGGTGTCGATGAGCTGGCGCGCTGCGGTCAGCGCCTGGTCCACGTCCTGCACGGCCTGGCGCAGGCGCAGCACGTCGTCTTCCAGGCGGTTGTCGGGGTGGGGCAGGGGCCAGCCCTGCGCTGTCTTGTCGTCGTGCAATGTCATATCACGATGGCTCGCAGGTTGGTGACCTGGGGACGGGCGCCGTGGCTGCCCGTGAGGACCAGGCGGACACGCAGGCGCTCGGCGCTGATGCCGGTGAGGCGGTAGCTCAGCTCCAGCACGCCTGCGGTCTGGGGGCTGGTGCTCAGGTAGGGCACGTTGGTCCAGGCGCTGCTGCCTTCGGCCTGCATCTGCACGGCCAGGGCGCTGCCGGCGGGCAGCACGGCCTCGGCCACCACGTTGAGCGTGACGTTGCTGCCGGCGTTGATGGCGGGGCTGATGTAGTCGCCCGTGGCCTGCAGGCTACCGGCTACCAGCTGCATGCCGGGCAGCAGGTGGGCTGCGTGGTTGGTGTTGCCCGAAAGTTTGGCGCGCACGGCCACGTTGCCGCTGTAGCGGCTGGCCAGCTGCACGGCCTGGCCTGGTGCGGCCTCCAGCGTGCTGCCGTCTTCCAGCTGCATGGCGAAGACCAGTTGTGCGTCGGCTGCGGGCAGCATGGCGCCGGCCTGGACCATGAGGTCGGTGGCGTCCTGCACGGCGATGCTGCCCAGCTCGATGGTGCGCGTGGTGGCCGTGTGTTCGGCCGCCAGCAGTTCGAAGGTCATGTCGCGTGTCTGGTGGGGCGTCCAGGTGCTGGCATTACTGCTGGACAGCAGCACGCCCACGCTGTAGGGCTGGCTGGTGACCCACTGCGCGCGCGCCGCGTCCCAGCCGCCCAGCTCGGCCACGGCCAGGGCGGTGGTGGCGTCGTTGGTCAGCACGACGATGGCGTATTCCACGCCCGACTCCAGCAGCACCGGCGCCCATTGCGCCTGCGTGGGCTTGGCTGCGGCGATGTCGGCGTTGATCTGGGCCGGCTTGAGCACGCATTCGGCCAGGATGCTGCGCGAAGGCACGCCGCTGGTGACTTCACGCAGTTGCACCTGCACATCCTTGTCGCCCGCCGCGGCGAACCACAGGCGCGTGCCGCAGATCTCGCGCGTGGTGCCCAGGGTGAAGGTCTGCGCCAGCGGGTCGTAGAGCTGGACCGTGATCTTGGCCACGCTGCGCTCGAGCAACTGGCCCTGGCCCGTGAAGACGGCTTCGGCATGGCTGCCGGCGCGTCCCGTGAAGTGCACGCTCTTGGTGCCCGAGGGCACGCCCGCCGGGATCTTGAACGTGCCTTTGAGTCCCTGCGCCGTGGCCACGAGCGTGCCGCCCGTCAGGGGCTGGGGCGTGACGGGAATGCCGTCGAAGATCAGCTCGGTGAGGGTTTCGCCCACCGGAAAATCCAGCCAGAACTGCACATCGATCTGGCGCAGCTTCTCCAGTGCCTTGGTGGATTCGGACAGCAGCTTTTCGGTTTCCGAAGGACGCGCCTGGCTGGGCGTCAGGCGCAGGATGATGGGGTTGGCCCATTGGGTCTGCACATCGGTCCAGTAGTCCACGGCCGGCGTCAGGGTGGCTGCGCTGGGCAGCACATCGAAGGCGCCATAGGGATTGACCAGCATGGAGCCGGTTCGGCCCAACTGGTCGAGCACGACCACAGGCTGGTAGGGCGTGGTCTGGGGAGCGGTGATGTCGGTGCCGATCTGGTGCAGCGCGGCGTTCATGGGCAACTGCAGCTGTCCGCCCAGGATATGGGCGCTCTGGCTGCGCCCCGCATCGCGCAGGCCGTTGTCCAGCATCGGATCCGCAAACAACCCCTTCTTGACCCCGCTGTGCCGCCCCGACACGTCCACCGACAGCCGCAGCTCGGCCAGGTCGGCGTAGATGGTCTGGATGTGGTCCTGGTAGGCCTTGAGGGTCTGCATGGGCACGACGCGCACGGCGTCCTGGTCCACGCGGCGGTTGCTGTCCCAGCTTTGGTAGACCGAGGCCAGGGCCAGGGTGCCGCTGGGTGCGGCCGGCACCTTGGGCGACCACGCGGCGGGCACGCCGGGCACCCACTGCAGCTGGCCTTCGCTGTTGAGCACCAGGCGGTCGTAGCGGCGCAGCGCGTAGTGGTAGCTGACCAGCACCAGGGTGTCCTTGAGCGCGCCTTCCACGGTGAAGCCCGTGGAGTCCACGGCCGTGGGCGTGGCGTTGAGCATGTACTGGTAGGTGACCTGGTAGGTGCTGCCGGGAACGGGCTCGGCGCCTGAAGGGCTCCAGTCGATCTGGCCGCCGACCAGCTTCCAGTCCGTGCCCTGCACGTAGGTGGTGCCGGCCTGGACCACGCTGTCCACGGCCAGCACGGCGTTGTCGGGCAGCGGGTCGGCCGCGCCCGTGAAGCCGCCGTGCGTGAGCGTGACGGTCTTGCGCGCCTGCACGCGCACCTGGGGTGTGCCGACAGCGGGCTGGCGGTCGAAGCGGATGCGCTGGGCGGCCGTGCCGGCCGAGGTGTGGGGCTCGCTGTCCACGAAGAACAGGTCGGGCTTGGCCTCGTAGACCAGGCGGCGGCTGGCACCCAGTTCCAGCGGATGGCCGTTGACGCGGGCGGCGCCCTCGCGCACGGTGTAGACCTGCTGGCCGGTGGCCAGGTCCTCGCCCATGATCACGTCCAGGCCGCGCACCACGTAGGTGCCGCCCGCGCTGTCGCGGTCATAGCGGGCCAGGGCCTGGGTGACGGCGTCGATGTTGGGCGGCGGCTCCTTGGGCATGACGGAGCCGTCGATGATGGTCCACACGGGATAGAAGGTGCCGGCCGTGCCGTCACCCTGCGCACCCCAGACCAGGGTCACGCGCTCGCGCAGCGCCCCGGGCTCGCCATAGCCGCGCGTGCCGGCGGCGGGGTTGAGCAGCTCGGGGTCCTGCAGCTCGGTGACGGTGTCGGTCTGCAGGTAGGCGCCCACATAGACCGTGCCCACGGTGGCCACGGTGAGCGTACCCGGCGTGATGCCGCGCACGGCACCGGCCACGTAGAGCGCGCCGGCCTCGATGGTGGTGGCACCCGTGTCGGCGGAGGTGATGCACTGGCAGCCGCGGACGATGTCGCCCTCCTTGAACAGCACATCGGTGATGCCGCGCAGGCGGTGCTGCTGCATGCTCTGCAGCTCGTTGAGTTCGGCCGATTGCAGCACGCGGTCGGCCGCGAACTGCAGCCTGTCGTAGCGCTTGCCGGCGTCGAAGCGGTCGTAGATCTTGGTCTGGCTCATGGGGTGCCGTTCAGAAGGGGAGGATGATTTCTTCGACCTGGCGCACGCTGCCGCTGCGCAGGATCCGGGGGCGGCGCTCCAGCGTGTACAGCTCGCCCTTGCCGGTCAGCTGGCTGGCCAGCACCCAGCGCTGGCCGGGCGGCACGTCGGTGGCGACCTGGGTGCCGAAGAACACGCCCATCTCGCGCACGTCCTCGCCCTTGGCGTCGTCGAAGCCGAAGGCCGCGCGCAGGTAGACGAAGGTGGTGGGGGTGTCGCTGACGCTGTAGCGCGCGCCGCTGGGCAGCTCGATCTCGCCGTTGTCGTCGGGCCGCGCAAAGCGCACCTCGGTGACCAGGCGGCGGCCGATTTCGTCGACCAGGGCGTTGGCGGTGATGGGTTCGGGCTCGGGCGCGGCGTCCCAGGCGGGCAGGCCGCGGCCCCAGGCGATGTGGATGGTCTGGGCGGCGACGGCCTTGGCGAGGGCGATGCGGCCCGCTTGCTGCAGAACTGCCATGTTCAGGGTTCCTCGGGTTCTTCGGTGGTGGTGGTGCGGGTTTCGAAGGATCGGCGCCAGGGCGTGCTGTCCCAGCGTCCGGTCCAGGTACGGGTGTTGTCGTGCGGGCGCTCGGTGCTGGCCCAGGGGTGCAGGCTGGCCAGGGCCAGCGGAGCGGGCGCCGTCCAGGCGCTGTGGGTGGCCATGGCCTGGGCGGGAATGGGCCGCAGCGGCGCGTAGTAGGCGGGCTCGCCCGTGGTGGTGGCGTTGACTTCGGTGATGCCCAGGCTGGCGTCGATCAGGATCTCGCTGTCCAACGTCCAGGCATCGAGCAGCATGCGGTCGGCATAGGTGGCGATGGTGGTGACGCGGAACAGCTGGGCCGTGAGCACGCCGTCCGAAGGCGGTGCCTCGGTGCCGGTGCGGCGGGGCAGGCCCTGGCTGAGCTTGACGGGTTCGCCATATGGCGACACATCGATCCAGGTGCCGCTGTCGTTGTCCAGCATGCCGGCGTCCAGGCCCGGGCCGTGGTCCAGCCGCAGCGGGCGCAGGTCGTGGCCGTGGAAGACGCGGTAAAAGCGCACATGCGCCGGCAGGCTGGCGCGCACCACATGGGCCACGCTGGCCAGCTCTGCGTCGCCGATGATGCGGCCCAGGTCCAGGTGCAGCCAGGCACCGTCCTCGTCGAGCTGCGCGCCGTCATAGCCCAGCCAGCCCAGCGCGCGCTGCATGGAAGCGGCCGTGCCGCGCTCGCGCAGCCAGGGCAGGCCGTTGGCGATGATGGCGGGCACATCGTCAAAGTAGCGGTCGAACTGGGCAATGCCCCATTCGGCCGCCAGCCAGGGCAGAAAGGCCGCAGGCTCGCCATGGGCCGGCGCGGGAAAGGCGCCGGCCAGGCCGTCCCAATTCGGGACGACCTGGTCCACGGCCTTCTCCAGCGCCGTGGCGTTGGGCGGCAGCACGTGGCGGCGGGGCGCCGTCGGGACGATGGCGGCGGTGCTCATGCCTGCAGGCCCTCGTCCACCAGCTGCACTCGGCCCAGCACCGGGTATTCGTCGGCGGCCAGCGGCGTGAGCTCGGCCGGGGCCTGTGCGTCGGGGTAGGTGACGCGGGCAATGCCGTCCACATGCAGGCGCGTGGTGATCCACGAGCGCGGCACATCGCGGCCCAGCAGCGCGTAGGCGGCGATCTGGGCGGCCAGGCCGGCCTGCAGGCGCGCCACGATGTCCACGGGCGCACCTGGCTCGCGCAGCAGGTGCGCCGTGATGTCGATGGGGTGCGGGCGCGCCAGCGATACCGACACGGGCACGCCCAGCGGCCGCGCGCCTGGCGCATTGAGGGCCGACAGCACGATGGCCAGGGTCTCTTCGGCCTGTGCGGGCTCGACCAGCCACAGCTGCACGCTCACGCGGCCGGGCTGGGGCTGCGTGGCGATGGCGCTGTGCACATTGGCGCTGGCCGTCATGGCCAGGTGCTCGTAGTGCTCGGCCGTGCCGCTGCCGGCCAGCGCGCGCACGCGCAGCAGGATGCGCTGGCGGTAGCGGTCGTCGCTTTCCCCGGGCAGTCGGGCCACGTCATAGAAGGCGCCCTTGTGGTCCAGGTCCGAGCCCTGGGCGAACGCAATCAGGTGCGCACGCGCGGCATCGTTGACGCGCGCCCGGTACAGCAGCTCGCGATAGGCGTGCGCCTCCAGCAGCTTGTTGAGCGGCTCGCTCTCCAGCGCCAGGACCTCGGCGGCCTCGGGGTGGCGCGCCAGCAGATCGGCGCGGTGGGCGTCGAGGATGCGCTCGAAATCCAGCGTCTCGACGACGCCGGGCGGCGGCAGGGCGTCCAGTGCAGGGGTCATGTCTTGCTTCATGAAAGGGTGCGGGCGATGGGCATCTGCAGGCTCAGCGGGGCCGGGCGGCGCGTGTTGTTGAAGGTGCCGATCAGCGTCAGGTCGGCGCGCCCGGGTGCGGCCGGATCGCGCTCGATCACGATGCGCGTCAGCCGGATGCGCGGCTCCCAGCGCATCAGCGCGCTGGCCACGGCGGCGCGCAGGCGCGCCTGGGTGGCGTTGTTGTCGGGCTGGTCCAGCAGCGCCGGGACCAGCGATCCATAGTCGCGGCGCATCACGCGGGAGCCGATGGGCGTGGACAGGATGTCGGCCACGCTCTGGCGCAGATGCTCCATGCCCTCGATGCGGCGGCCTGTATGGCGGTTCATAGCGGCCCCTGCGTGATGGCGTCGCCTGCCCTGACGCCGCCATGTCGATGGCGCAGCAGGCTGATGGGGCCGGTGGTCACATCGGGCGCGCCGGCCAGGCCCTGCGCATTGACGGTGGCCGAACCGCCGCCGGCCTGCAGGCTGATGCCTTGCTCGTCGATGCTGATCACCGAGTTGCCCACGCGCAGCGTGATGCCGTGGGCCACGTTGATGTTGAGACGGCCCGTGGTGCTGTCGTGCTCCATGAAATCAGTGGGGCTCCACTGCGTGTGGCACACCCCTTCGCGGTCGCTGGGCTGGGCTGCGGCACTGCTGTAGATGCCGGTCAGCGCCACGGCGCCCAGCAGGTCGCCGCCGGGCGACAGCAGCACGCACTGCTCGCCCACGGCAGGCGGCCACCAGACGCTGGCGTTCTCGCCTGCGGCGCGCAGGGCCAGCCAGGGAATCCAGTTGGTGGTCAGGTTGCCGGTCTTGACGCGGCAGCGCGCAGGGCGCGCATGGCGGACTGCGGCGATGGTGCCCGTGCGGATCAGCCCCTCCAGGCGGCGGATGATCTCGTACGGGCTCTCGGTTTGTGCGACGGGCGAATCCATGGCGTTCATGGTGCCGGCCGGGCCCTTGCGTGTCGCCGTGTGCCGGGCGTGGCGCACGCTGCCACATGCAGCCCGGCATGCAGCCCGGCCACGCCTCAGCGCGGGTCGTAATTCCACTCGGCCACCTTCTCGCCGAACAGGAACAGCTCCCACAACTGGCGCTGCGCAATGTCGAGCTGGCCCGGCGGCTCGGGCTTGTAGATCAGGTCGAAGGCGCCGGGGCTGCCCTCGCGCGGGCGCGCTAGCACGGCCTCCACCAGGTCGATCTCGATGGCGAGCTGCTGCGGCTGCGAGGCGGCTGCAGGGTCCGTGGAAGGAGGCGCAATGTCGAAGCGGATCGCCTGCTCGCGCCTTTCTGCATGGTCGAACAGGTCGGGCTGGTGGCGCCGCGCCCAGACCAGCAGCGGCACGGTCACGGCATCGATGCTGCCGGTGAAGTCCGCAATCACCAGGCTCAGCGTGTAGCGGTATTCCCAGGAAAGGGACGGCGTGCCCGTGTTGACCACACGGCCCCTCTGGATGGTGAAACGGATGTTCCCCGGCGACTGTTGCAGCTGGGGCAGGGCAGCGACGAGCGCGTCGCGCAGGCTAGCGGGCTTGAGCATGGCGTGGGTCCTGGGTCATGGTGCTGGTCAGGGCGCTGGTCAGCGCGAGCCCGGCGTCGTAGGCGCGCTCGCAGGCGCTGCCTCGGTGGCGGGCGTCGTCAGCAATGCGCGCCAGCGCTCCCGCTCGTTCGTCAGCGCGGCGCTGCAGCTCGGCGAGCAGATCGAGGGCGCCGGTGCCTGGCGCGCACTGTCCGGCAGCGGCGCGAGCCTGGGCGGCGGCACGGTGGGCGGTGATGTAGTCGGCGAGGTCGCCGCGCAGCCGGCCAGCAGCAGCGCGGGCAGCATCGGCATCCGCCGCAGCGCGCGCCAGGGCCAGGTCCGTGTCGCGTGCAAGAAAGTCGAGGCGTTCACGGTAGGCTCCTTCCCGTTGTCGATAGCGTTCGGATGCGTGCAGCGCGGCGGTGGCAGCAGCCTGGCGGTCGGTCGCCAGATCCGTGCGTGCCTGCGCCGCATCGCGCTCGGCACCCAGCCGCGCCAGCGACTGCCAGACCAGCAGTGCCGCCAGCAGCAGGGCCAGCAGCTGCCAGGCATGGGTTTGCAGGCGGTCCATCAAGGCTGGGCCTCCATGCAGGCCGCGTGGCGTGCCTGCTGGCGTGTCCACACGCCGCGGCATACCTTGTTGCCGGGTGCAGAGCAGTCAAAGCGCCAGCGCGTGGGCCGGCCTGCGCCATCCCATCGATAGGGGCTGAAGCCCTGCAAAGGCTGGCTGCTGGTCATGAATCGCCAGGACAGGTAGGACTGGCAGGCGCCGGCGTAGTCGCCAGCCCGTGTCCTGGTCAGCATCGAGGAGCCGCGCCAGGCCCCGCAGCCGTATTGGCCTGCGAAGTCCACCGCCTGGGCGAACTCGGCCGGGTGCACCCGCGTGTCGCCCAGCGAATCACGCACGCAGGCGCCGTACTGCTGCTCCAGCAGGTTGATGGCCAGCTCGCGCGCCCGTTCGCGGGTGATGGGCGGGTCGGCCAGAGTCACGCGCGTGCCGTCCTCGTAGCGCGTGGCGCCGTGGCCGATGGTGGGTACATCGCCGCGAACCGGGATGATCGGATCTGCGCTGAAGCCTTCTGCGGCAATCCAGGCCGCGAGAATGGCCGCGCCAATGCCCAGGCCTGCCGCTGGCATGCGCGCTGTGCTCATGGGGCCGCTCCGGTGTCTGTGGCGGTCGAAGATGCCTTCCTGCGCGCAGCGTCCTCGGCCTGGCGCGCGCGCCGGTCCTCGCGCTCATTGCGCCAGCGCCACAGCAGATACACGGCCTGCAGCAGCACGTAGACGATGGTCAGCGCGGTGGCGGTATGGGTCATGGTCCAGCCATTGGCCACGTTAGCGGCCACGACGGTGACGGGAGGCGCGGCCTTGGCGCCTTCCAGGGCGGCGGTCTTGACGATGGTTTCTCGGTCCATGTCAATCCCAGAAACTGATCAAGGGCAGGCTGGGTGCCTGGGCGGGTTCGGTCAGCTCGACGGCCAGGCCGGCGGGCAGGTGGGGCCCGTGGGCCGACAGGCCCGGGTTGCGCTCCAGCGTGGCTTCCACCACGCCGCGCGTGGCGCCCAACTGGCGCATGCACAGCTCGTCCAGCGTTTCGTATTCACGGGCGATGGCCTGCATCAGTCGCGCTCCCTGTATGCAGGGTCGGCGGGAGCGGCGGCACGGGCCGGTGGCGGTATCGCCTGATCCGGCGCGGGAAAGGGAATGGCAAGACTCACTGAAGCTCCTCGTGGGCCGGCCCGCGCGGACCTGTTCCTGGTGCACCCGCCATGCATGTGGCTGCGGATGCCGGGAACGCCTCAGTCCACCGGATCACGGAGGCACCGGGCAGGCGGTATGCCGGGTCCGGCGCGCGGGCCGGGGATGAATGCCATGTTTGCCCAGGGGCGCCAACCGGGCAATCGCCGAAGCCTGTGCGCAAACCGGGCACACCATCGGCGTATCCGGTGCAGGAACGACAAGGCCCCGCAGGGCGGGGCCTTGTCGAGGCGAAGGTGGGCTGGGCTAGCTGCGCTTGCTGCCAATTGCCTGGCTGCGATGCAGATGGTCGGACAGGTCGCCCGCCGCCGCGCTGAGCTTGCGTGACACCGGCAGCAGCAATGCGGTAATGGCCGAGGCGTGCACGGCCGTGCCCCGGGCTGCAGCCAGCAGCTCGCAGATGGCGGCCACTTGCTCGCTGGCGCTTTCCACATCGTCCCTGACCGTCTCAATCTGGTGCTGCATCACGTCTTCTTTCTACTGTATGCACATACAGTATAGGTCGAATGGGCAGATGTTTCAATTTGAAGTGACCCTGTTTCATCTGCTGATTGAGGACGGCAAGCGGGGTTTTGATCAGGTCGTGTACATGTCGACCTGGGGTGTGCAGAGTGCACCTCGAGGCTTTTGAACGGCCCGCGCGAATCCCGCGCTGTGAAGGCAAGTGATTGTTTTTGAATGGTTGACGACCCGCCCCCCGCGCACCACGCACCAACGCCGCTCAACTGCGGCGAACACTGCCCAAGCCCGCTTCCTGTAGGGACGGCCCGTTTGCAAACGGATTGGGGGATTCCCCGCAAGTGGGTGCGTCCGGAGGTTAAAACCGCCTCGTTTATAATGTCCGGCTTCGCTTACATCACGGGTTGAGCGAACCATGTGCGGTCCCCAGCGGCCAGGCGCATGTGATGTAAGCCCTTGAAATCTGAGGTGCCGCGCGGCCGACTGGCTTTGGCTCGCGTTGCACCGTGACTTTTGCGCAATACGGTGCGGGCTGTACAGCAGCCGGCACGGTCCAATCCCTCATAGGAACAAACATGGCCGTTACTGTTGAAACCCTTGAAAAGCTCGAGCGCAAGATCACGCTGAGCCTGCCCCTGAACTCCATCCAGAGCGAAGTCGAGAACCGCCTCAAGCAAGTGGCGCGCACCGTGAAGATGGACGGCTTCCGTCCCGGCAAGGTGCCGATGAGCGTGGTGGCCCAGCGTTATGGCTATTCGGTGCAGTACGAAGTGCTCAACGACAAGGTCGGCGAGGCTTTCGCACAGGCTGTCAACGAAGCCAAGCTGCGCGTGGCCGGCCAGCCCCGCATCTCCGAAAAGGAAGGCGCTCCCGAGGGCGAGGCACAGTTCGAAGCCATCTTCGAAGTGATGCCTGAAGTCAAGATCGGTGACCTGACCTCGGCCGAAGTCGAGAAGCTGACGGCCGAAGTGGACGACGCTGCCATCGACAAGACCGTGGACATCCTGCGCAAGCAGCGCCGCACCTTCGCGCAGCGCGCCCAGGCCGATGTGGCCGTGGACGGCGACCGCGTGACCGTGGACTTCGAAGGCAAGATCGACGGCGAGACCTTCTCCGGCGGCAAGGCTGAAGACTTCCAGTTCCTGGTCGGCGAAGGCCAGATGCTCAAGGAATTCGAAGACGCAGTGCGCGGCATGAAGGCCGGCGAGTCCAAGACCTTCCCCCTGGCTTTCCCCGCTGACTACCACGGCAAGGACGTGGCCGGCAAGACCGCCGATTTCCTGGTGACGGTCAAGAAGATCGAAGCCGCCAACCTGCCCGAAGTGGACGAGGCCTTTGCCAAGGCACTGGGCGTGGCTGAAGGCACGGTCGAAGGCCTGCGCGCCGACATCAAGAAGAACCTGGAGCGTGAAGTCAAGTTCCGCGTCCAGGGCCGCAACAAGCAGGCCGTGATGGACGCCCTGGTGTCCAAGGCCGAGCTGGAACTGCCCAAGGCCTCGGTGCAGGCTGAAGTCGCCCGTCTGCTGGAAGGCGCTCGCGCCGAGCTGCAGCAGCGCGGCATCAAGGACGCCGACAAGGCCGAGATCCCTGAAGACGTGTTCCTGCCCCAAGCCGAGCGCCGCGTGCGC
The DNA here is from genome assembly GCF_009827015.1 of Delftia sp. CH05. Lineage (NCBI taxonomy): Bacteria > Pseudomonadati > Pseudomonadota > Betaproteobacteria > Burkholderiales > Comamonadaceae > Delftia > Delftia sp. CH05. Next base: position 14,474 of record NZ_WUMG01000050.1, read on the forward strand.
CTGGGCCTGGTGGTGGCCGAGCTGGTGCGCGCCAACGAGCTGCACGCCACCCCCGAGCAGATCAAGGCCCACGTGGAAGAGCTGGCCGCCAGCTACGAAAAGCCCGAAGACGTGGCACGCTGGTACTTCGGCGACCGCCAACGCCTGGCTGAAGTCGAAGCCGTTGTCATCGAAAACAACGTGACCGAGTTCGTGCTGGGCAAGGCCAAGGTCTCCGACAAGGCCGTGTCCTTCGACGAACTGATGGGCCAGGCCTGAGGGTTTGAGCACCGCCTGCCTGCCGCTTCGTGAGATCGGCGGGCGGGTTGGCATCTGCGGGGCTTGTGCTTTGGCGCACAAGCCCCATTTTCTTTCCGGATACGGCTAAAGTAGCCCCCTAGTACTGGAGAAAACATGAGCGCATTGGAAACTCAGGGTTTGGGCATGATCCCAATGGTCATCGAACAGTCCGGCCGCGGAGAGCGGTCGTACGACATCTACTCGCGCCTGCTCAAGGACCGGGTGATCTTCCTGGTGGGCCCTGTCAATGACCAGACGGCCAACCTCGTCGTGGCCCAGCTGCTGTTCCTTGAAAGCGAAAACCCCGACAAGGACATTTCGTTCTACATCAACAGCCCCGGCGGCTCCGTGAGCGCTGGCCTGGCCATCTTCGACACGATGAACTTCATCAAGCCCGATGTGTCCACGCTGTGCACCGGCATTGCAGCCAGCATGGGTGCCTTCCTGCTGGCCGCTGGCACCAAGGGCAAGCGCTTTGCGCTGCCCAATTCCCAGGTCATGATCCACCAGCCGCTGGGCGGCATGCAGGGCCAGGCCACCGAGATCGAGATCCACGCCCGCGAGATCCTCAAGACCCGCGAGCGCCTGAACAAGATCCTGGCCGAGCGCACGGGCCAACCGCTGGAAAAGATCCAGCACGACACCGAGCGCGACTACTTCCTGTCCGCCGACGAAGCCAAGGACTACGGCCTGGTYGATCAGGTGATCAACAAGCGCTCCTGAAGCCCGGAGGCTGTATGAGAATGGGCGGCGTTTTCCCCCTACGGAAAACGCCGCTTTCCATTTGGTTATCATCCTTTTCCATATTTCTGTAACAAGGCACCGACCCCATGGCCGAGAAAAAAGGCTCCTCCAGCGAAAAAAACCTTTATTGCACCTTCTGCGGCAAGAGCCAGCATGAGGTCAAGAAGCTGATCGCGGGTCCGTCAGTCTTTATCTGCGACGAGTGCATCGATCTCTGCAACGAGATCATCCGCGACGAGCAGCCCAGCACCGAGGCCAAGGACGGCCGAGGCGACCTGCCCACGCCCGCCGAAATCAAGGCCAACCTGGACAACTACGTGATCGGCCAGGACCTGCCCAAGCGCACGCTGGCTGTCGCCGTATACAACCACTACAAGCGCCTGCGTCACAAGGACAAGGCCGGCAAGGACGAGATTGAGCTGGCCAAGAGCAACATCCTGCTCATCGGTCCCACGGGCTCCGGCAAGACGCTGCTGGCGCAGACGCTGGCACGCATGCTCAACGTTCCCTTCGTCATGGCCGATGCCACCACGCTGACCGAGGCCGGCTACGTGGGCGAGGACGTCGAGAACATCATCCAGAAGCTGCTGCAAAGCTGCGAATACGACGTCGAGCGTGCGCAGCGCGGCATCGTCTACATCGACGAGATCGACAAGATCTCGCGCAAGTCCGACAACCCCAGCATCACGCGTGACGTGTCGGGCGAGGGCGTGCAGCAGGCCCTGCTCAAGCTCATCGAAGGCACCATGGCCAGCGTGCCTCCGCAAGGCGGCCGCAAGCATCCGAACCAGGACTTCCTGCAGATCGACACGACCAACATCCTGTTCATCTGCGGTGGCGCGTTCGCGGGCCTGGAGAAGGTCATCGAGAACCGTACCGAGGCGTCGGGCATCGGCTTTGGCGCCACGGTCAAGAGCAAGAAGCAGCGCTCCATCTCGGAAGTGTTCCAGGAGATCGAGCCTGAAGACCTGATCAAGTTCGGCATCATCCCCGAGCTGGTCGGCCGCATGCCCGTGGTCACGGCCCTGGCTGAACTGGGTGAAGACGCCCTGGTGCAGATCCTGACCGAGCCCAAGAACGCCCTGGTCAAGCAGTACAGCAAGCTGCTGGCCATGGAAGGCGTGGAGCTGGAGATCCGGCCTGCCGCGCTCAAGGCCATCGCCCGCAAGGCGCTGGCGCGCAAGACGGGTGCGCGTGGCCTGCGCTCCATCCTGGAGCAATCGCTGATCGGCACCATGTACGAACTGCCCAATGCCGACAATGTCGAGAAGGTGGTGGTGGACGAGTCCACCATCGAAGACGGAAAAGCACCGCTGCTGGTTTACCGCGAGGCGGCCAAGAAAGCCTGATGCGCCGCTGCCTGCAAAGGTCCGGCAGCGCAAGTCCCTGTGGCCCGAAATCCTTTCGGGCTGCGGGGTTGAAATACACCGGTGGGCGGACCATCTTCCGCTGACAAACCGAGGATTCCCATGTCAGGACATACCCCTTTGCCTTCCACCCCCCTAGACCTGGCGCTGCTGCCGCTGCGCGATGTGGTCGTGTTCCCCCACATGGTGATCCCGCTGTTCGTGGGCCGCGCCAAGAGCATCAAGGCGCTGGAGCTGGCCATGGAGGGCGACCGCCGCATCATGCTGGTGGCCCAGAAGACCGCCTCCAAGGACGAACCCACGGCGGCCGACATGTTCGACGTCGGCTGCGTGTCCACCATCCTGCAGATGCTCAAGCTGCCCGACGGCACGGTCAAGGTGCTGGTCGAAGGCCAGCAGCGCGCGCTGGTCAAGCAGGTCATGGATGAAGAGACCCACTTCGTGGGCTCCGTCGTGCCCGTGGCGCCCGAGGCCGAAACCCACAAGCCCAGCGAGATCGAAGCCCTGCGCCGCGCCGTGACGCAGCAGTTCGACCAGTACGTCAAGCTCAACAAGAAGATCCCGCCCGAGATCCTCACCTCCATCGCCAGCATCGACGATGCCGGCCGCCTGGCCGACACCATCGCCGCGCACCTGCCGCTCAAGCTCGAGAACAAGCAGGCCGTGCTCGACCTGGTGGACATCAAGGAGCGCCTGGAAAACCTGTTCGAGCAGCTGGACCGTGAGGTCGACATCCTCAACGTCGACAAGCGCATCCGTGGCCGCGTCAAGCGCCAGATGGAGAAGAACCAGCGCGACTTCTACCTGAACGAGCAGGTCAAGGCCATCCAGAAGGAACTGGGCGAGGGCGAAGACGGCGCCGACATCGAAGAGATCGAAAAGAAGATCAAGCTGGCCCGCATGCCCGCCGAGGCGCGCAAGAAGGCCGAGGCCGAGCTCAAGAAGCTCAAGCTCATGTCGCCCATGTCGGCCGAAGCCACCGTGGTGCGCAACTACATCGACGTGCTCACGGGTCTGCCCTGGAGCAAGAAGACCAAGATCAAGCACGACCTTGCCAATGCCGAGGAGGTGCTCAATGCCGACCACTTCGGCCTCGAAAAGGTCAAGGACCGCATCCTTGAATATCTTGCTGTGCAGCAGCGCGTGGACAAGGTCAAGGCGCCCATCCTGTGCCTGGTCGGACCTCCGGGCGTGGGCAAGACCTCGCTGGGCCAGTCCATCGCCAAGGCCACGGGCCGCAAGTACGTGCGCATGGCGCTGGGCGGCATGCGTGACGAGGCGGAAATCCGCGGCCACCGCCGCACCTACATCGGCGCCATGCCGGGCAAGGTGCTGCAAAGCCTGGACAAGGTCGGCACGCGCAACCCGCTGTTCCTGCTGGACGAAATCGACAAGCTCGGCATGGACTTCCGTGGCGATCCGTCGAGCGCCCTGCTGGAAGTGCTGGACCCCGAGCAGAACCACACCTTCGGCGATCACTACGTCGAAGTGGACTTCGACCTCAGCGACGTGATGTTCGTGGCGACCTCCAACTCCATGAATATCCCGCCCGCGCTGCTGGACCGCATGGAAGTGATCCGCCTGTCGGGTTACACCGAGGACGAAAAGGTCAACATCGCCATCCGCTACCTGCTGCCCAAGCAGATCACCAACAACGGTGTGAAGGAAGGCGAGATGCGGGTGGAGGAATCCGCCATCCGCGACATCGTGCGCTACTACACGCGAGAGGCCGGCGTGCGTTCGCTGGAGCGCGAGCTGTCCAAGATCTGCCGCAAGGTCGTCAAGGGCCTGCAGCTCAAGAAGCTGGAGCCCACCGTCGTCGTCACTGCCGACAACCTGCCTGACTACCTGGGTGTTCGCAAGTACACCTATGGCCGTGCCGAACTGAACAACCAGATCGGCCAGGTCGTGGGTCTTGCCTGGACCGAGGTCGGCGGCGATCTGCTGACCATCGAGGCCGCCATCATGCCCGGCAAGGGCGTGATCTCGCGCACCGGCTCGCTGGGCGACGTGATGAAGGAATCGGTCGAAGCCGCGCGCACCGTGGTGCGCAGCCGCTCGCGCATGCTGGGCATCAAGGACGAGGCCTTCGAGAAGAAGGACATCCACGTGCACGTACCCGATGGCGCAACCCCCAAGGACGGCCCCAGCGCGGGTGCAGCCATGACGACGGCCTTCGTCTCTGCGCTGACGGGTATCCCGGTGCGTGCCGATGTCGCCATGACTGGTGAAATCACGCTGCGCGGTGAGGTCACCGCCATCGGCGGCCTCAAGGAAAAGCTGCTGGCTGCCCTGCGTGGCGGCATCAAGACGGTGCTGATTCCCGAAGAGAACGTCAAGGACCTCCAGGAGATCCCCGACAACGTCAAGAGCGGCCTGGAAATCATCCCCGTCAAGTGGATCGACCAGGTCCTCAAGGTGGCGCTGGAACGCGTGCCAGAGCCTCTGTCCGACGAGGAGGCCGCCGCCGTGGCCCCGGCGGAAACCAAGGCTGTGGAGCCTGCAGTCAAGCACTGAAGATGAAAAAATGTAGCGTTTTTCCTGAACCCTCCAAGAACTACGCTACAATTCATCCCATCGCAGCAAACGACGTTGTAGAATGTCAGGCTTCGATAGAAATGCGGGAATAGCTCAGTTGGTAGAGCGCAACCTTGCCAAGGTTGAGGTCGACGGTTCGAACCCGTTTTCCCGCTCCAGATTTTGAACATGCCGTTTCGGGTGTGTTCGGTTCTGGTGGCGGTTGGCTGCCAGAATGGATGATTCAAGCGGGAATAGCTCAGTTGGTAGAGCGCAACCTTGCCAAGGTTGAGGTCGACGGTTCGAACCCGTTTTCCCGCTCCAGTTTTGAATGTGCCTTGTGTACGTTCGATTCAGGTGACGGGTAGTTGCTTGAATGTTTGCGGGAATAGCTCAGTTGGTAGAGCGCAACCTTGCCAAGGTTGAGGTCGACGGTTCGAACCCGTTTTCCCGCTCCAGTTTCTAAAAGCTGCAGCAATGCTGTAGTTGTTTGATAGTGATCTTGGCGCGATAGCAAAGCGGTTATGCCCCGGATTGCAAATCCGGTTAGACCAGTTCGACTCTGGTTCGCGCCTCCAAAAATTCATTGCGAAAACAGTTCAAAAGGCCCTTCGGGGCCTTTTTCTTTTTCTGCGTCAGGATCATTGCTTGTCCTTGCTGTCTGGTTCGAGCCAGCCCCGTGCCCGGTCAAGCTCCATCTCTCCCTCTCTCTAAAGTTTCGGCACTCTGCGAGTGGTTCAGGGCTTGTTCTTCTGTGACATGAAGAGAATTCCATTCTGTAATTCATTGCCAGTTCGGTGAATTATTTTGTTTCCAATTGTTCTGCCTGGATCCTCGCCGCGAGCGTGCTTATTGGAAGTTGGTTGGAAAATTGCAAAAAAGTGCAAATGGCTTGCCATTGGCAGTGGTTTCAATTGGCCGGTCGTGGATATGATGCGCGCTTCATTCATCGGGAGGGATTATGAAGATCAAGCTATTGACGGCGATTGTTGCCAGCGGCGTGGTGCTGGCGGGTTGTAAAACCATGGAGTCCGCTGATGTGGGCGGGCTGCTGGATTCGGGCTCCACGGCCATGAAGGCCATGACACTCACGGATGACGATGTGGTCACGCTGTCCAACGACTCCTGCGCGGCCATGGATGCGCAGAACAAGGTGGCCGATGCCAAGAGCAAGTACACGGTGCGGCTGAACAAGGTCATTGCCAGCATGCCGCAGGCCGTCAATGGGAAAAAAGCCGTCTACAAGGTCTATATGACGCAGGACGTGAATGCCTGGGCCATGGCCAATGGCTGCATTCGCGTCTACAGCGGCCTGATGGATCTGATGAACGACGATGAATTGCGTGGCGTGATTGGCCATGAGATCGGGCATGTGGCGCTGGGTCATAGTAAGAAGCGCATGCAAACGGCCTATGCGGCATCGGCTGCGCGCTCGATTGCAGCCAATAGCGGCAATTCGGCGCTGGCCTCGCTGTCGCGCTCGCAGGCCGGAGATCTGGGTGAGAAGTTCATCAACGCCCAGTTCTCCCAGTCCCAGGAGTCGGCGGCTGATGACTATTCCTTTGACCTGCTCACGGAAAAGAAGATGAGTCGCCAGGGCCTGGTCACATCGTTCCAGAAGCTGGCCAAGCTCAGCGGTGGCAGTGGCGGCAGCTCCATCCTGAGCTCTCACCCCCCGTCTGAACAGCGCGCCAAGCGCATGCAGGACCGCATCGACGGCAAGTAAGCGACGGCATGGAGCGGGCTGCTGTGCGGGTGGGCATTGATCCGCTTCGACGTGGATTTTTTCCGGACTTGGTCCGGAGTGCCGGAAATCTGCGCTAGAATTCAAGTCTGCTCTGTGAGGCGCGCAGCTTGACAGATATGCGGGAATAGCTCAGTTGGTAGAGCGCAACCTTGCCAAGGTTGAGGTCGACGGTTCGAACCCGTTTTCCCGCTCCAATTCAGAAAAAAGGGAAGCGGTAACGCTTCCCTTTTTCGTTGGTGCTGCAGTTGCAGGTGTGAGCAGTTCGCGCTGACCTGTGACGCTGCGGTGCAGGGCCCCGATGGTGAAATTGGTAGACACTGCGGACTTAAAATCCGCCGCTTCCGAACAGGGGCGTGCCGGTTCGATCCCGGCTCGGGGCACCACAACCCAATACGTACTAGGCATTGTTGCTATCTATACGGTAGCGGATTGAAGCAGCCAAGGCGCCTGCTGTTCCGCAAATTCAGGCGTCGGGCCGCAACGTGCATCGACGGTCCTGCCCGCTTGCTGCGCTGCACGGTGTCCATGCGTTGCCAAGTCCTTGCCCGTTGGCATAACGTGCGAGAATCCCTTCATCAGGCCCCGGGCTGCTTGCCTGGATGGCGCGGCTCGGGCAGACAGTGATGGCGATGCCTGCATGCGTTCCGTTGACATTGATCGTGGCACATGGTGCGGCGTGACAGGTGTGGCCAAACTCATCCCAGACGAGAACATGTCGAATTACAACGCTCCATTTGAAATCCACGTGCACGGCCAGGTGCTGCTGCGCCCCGACACGACCTACGAGCAGTTGCAGGAAGCGCTGGGCCCGCTGTGGAAGTATGCGGGTGCCCGCTCCCTGGCCGATGGCGCTGGCAGCGTCTACGAAGAAGAGCCCGGCATCCAGTTCGATACCAAGGAGCGCCTGCTCCAGGTGTGCTGGACGGTGCGCGGCGATGAGGACTTCCGCCAGTCGCTGGACGACATGTGCATGGGCATCAACGAGCTGGCCGAGCAGGGTGCTGCCATCGAGGTAACCTTCTACGACACCGAGTTCGACGAGGAAGAGGAGTCCGAAGAGGCCGAGTCGCGCGACGACTTCGTCATGCTCTTCGTGGGCCCGACGCCCGCGGCCATCATGCAGGTGCAGCGCGACCTGCTGGTGCAGGACGTGGTCAACCTGATGGAGCGCCATTTCGACGGCTCCGAGCTGGGTGGCGTGGTGCAGGAGATCGACAAGCTGTTCTCCCAGCGCTTCGACGCCCTGGTCAGCTCGCTGGAGATCGGCAAGCCGCCGCGCGGCATGGGTGGATCGGGTTCGGGCCACGGCGGCAACCGCCGCCCCCGCCACCTGCATTGAGCGCAAGGCGCTGCCCCGCGCAGCGTACAGCCATGGCGGCACAGACCAGCACGCCCAAGTATTCCGGAGCAGTCACCGAGACCGTGCGCCGCCAGCGCGAGCAGCGGCGCGAGGTGGCCGGTGGCGCGCTGCCGCTTCCCTACCTGTCCGCCTACCCGGCCGCGCTGCAGTCACAGGTGCGTGGCTGGCTGGCCGATGACAAGGCCGAGGCCTGGCTGCTGCGCAAGCATCCCGAGGCCCATGCCGTGCGCACGGACAAGAGCCTCTATGACTACGTGGATGCCCTCAAGGGCCGGCACCTGCGCAATGCCGGCACGCTGAACAAAGTGGCTTACGACGGCCGCATCCATGTGGTCCACAACGCCCTGGGCCTGCACACGCGCCGCGCCGTGGTGCAGGGAAGTCGCCTCAATGCACGGCATGAGATCCGCATCGGTGCACTGTTCAAGCAAGCGCCCGAGGCTTTTTTGCGCATGATCGTCGTCCACGAGCTGGCCCACCTGCGCGAGCCCGATCACGACAAGGCCTTCTACCAGTTGTGCACCCACATGGAGCCCGAATACCACCAGCTGGAGTTCGAGTTGCGGCTGTACCTGAGCTGGATGGACCACTCGGGCCGGCGCCTGTGGCAGGCGCAGCCGTGATTCAAGCGGCCGTGGGGATGGCGCTGGATTCGCCGACCTGAACGGACGAGCAGCATTGCGCGGGCAGATCCAGCCAGCGCGATGCCGCAGCCTGCAGGGCCTGCAGCGATCCCGTGGTCATCAACCGGACCTGGCCCTCCGCCGCGGGCAAGGGTCCTGTTTCGCTGGCCAGGGTGCCCAGGCGGTCCAGCACGCGCCGCGTCTGGCGGGCTACCGGGGCACCTGTGTCGATGAACTGGATGTCCGGCCCCAGCAGCGTGCGCAACTGCTCGCGGGCGAATATGTAGTGGGTGCAGCCCAGCACCAGGGAATCCATCTCGCCCGTCTTCTGTCCGAAGCTGCCCAGGGCATTCACATATCTGGCGCACAGGCGCGCGACCTCGGTGGCCATGGGGTCGGCGGGAACGGGCTGCTCCGTGCTTTCCTCGATGGCCTTGGCCAGACCGTCGCAGGGCTGGACATGGAATTGCACGCGCTGGCCATGGTCGGCCACCAACCGGGCAAAGCGCGCACTGCTCACCGTGCCGCGCGTGGCCATCACGCCCACGTGGCCGGTCTGGCTCGATAGCGAAGCAGGCTTGATGGCGGGCTCCACGCCGATCAGGGGCAGTTCGGGCATTTCAGCGCGCAGCATGTCCACGGCAGCGGCCGTGGCCGTATTGCAGGCGATCACCAGTACCTTGATCTGGTGCTGCTCGCACAGGTGGCGCGCAATGGTGCGCGTGCGCTGCTGCACGAAGGCGTCGCCGCGTGCATCGCCATACGGTGCATAGCCGCTGTCGGCCAGGTAGATGAAGCGCTCATGCGGCAGCTCATGGCGCAGCGCCTGCAGCACGCTGAGGCCGCCGATGCCGCTGTCGAAGACGCCGATGGGAGAGGCCGGGGAGGTCATGTGGAGATGCGGATAAAGGCTTTTGGAGGCGGCGCCCAGTATGCCCGCTCGGGCGCGTTCATGCTCGGGCCATGGCTTGCTGCTGCAGCCATTGGGCATGTGTCAGGCGGTACAGGCAATGCCTGCGCAGCGCATGGCCTGCCGGCACCTCCGGATGGTCGAAGTCATGGGCGTCGCGCTCCATGCCCAGGCGCTGCATCACGGCCTGCGAACGCAGGTTGGACAGCGCGGTGAACGAGACGATGGACTCCAGATGCAACGCGCCGAAGCCGTGCTCCAGCGCCGCCCGCGCGCCTTCGCTGGCCAGGCCCTGGCCCCAGAAAGGCCGGGCGAGCCGCCAGCCGATTTCCACGCAGGGCGAGAACGGCAAAGACGCGGCGGGAGTGTGCAGCCCGATGAAGCCCATGAACTCGCCACTGGCAAGGTGTTCTGCCGCCCAGAAGCCCCAGCCGCGTTCCTCGATCAGTGCCTGGATCCTGTCTGCCATGGCATCGCTTTGTTCACGGCTGAGCAGTGCCGGAAAGTGCTCCATGACCTGTGGGGCGGCATTCAGCGCGGCAAAGGGCTGCCGGTCGCCGGCCTGCCACTGGCGCAGTATCAGGCGCGGTGTCCGCAGGGTCGCTACAGGGGAATGTGTGGTGGTCATGGTTGGAGAGGGCGCTGCAGCACCAGCAGATAGGCGGCCGCATGGCCGTGGAAGGAGTGGGGGATGAAGCCTGCCTTGCCTGCCAGCTTTTCCACGCTGGTGCGGCGCTGGAAATGCGGGTCGAAGACCAGCTCGGCCACGGCCAGCAGGCCGCCGGGGCGCAGGCTCTGGAACACGTCGGCCAGCGCGGCCTGGCGGTCCGGGATCTCTCCCAGCACGGCGGCCATCACGGCGCGGTCGTGCTGCTCGGCTGCCAGCTGCCCCTGGCCCAGCGCCGCCGCCTGGGTGCGCACATTCTCCAGCCCCTGCGCGCACGCCTTGGCCGCCACCTGTTCGAGCATGGCCGGCTGCAGGTCCACGGCCAGCACCTGTCCCTGCGCACCGACGGCACGTGCCAACGGCAGGGTGACGCGGCCCGGGCCGCAGCCCGCGTCCAGCACCTTCATGCCTGGCTGGATCTGCAGTTGCCCGACGATGAAGGCGGCCTTGTTGCTGGCCGCGAAGGGATTGTCGAGCTCGACCATCCAGCGCAGCCAGGACGGGCAGGGCAGGACATGGCGGCGGGAGGACAGGCGCCACGCCAGGCTGGTCGCGGCCAGCAGGGCGATGAGGACGAGCGCGATGGTCATGTTGAATGGGCAGTGTTGCAGGCAGCGGGCAGTCTGTCACAAATGCCCGCGCCAATGAAAAGACCGCCCGAAGGCGGCCTCTTTGCGCTTGGCGCCGGCGTCAGGCCGAGGCAATCTCAATGGTCTTGAACTCGCCGGATGCGATGCGCTTTTGCCATTCGGCAGGGCCGGTGATGTGGGCGCTGGTGCCGCCGGCATCCACGGCCACGGTCACGGGCATGTCCACCACGTCGAATTCGTAGATGGCTTCCATGCCCAGGTCCTCGAAGCCCACGACCTTGGCGTTCTTGATGGCCTTGGACACCAGGTAGGCGGCGCCGCCCACGGCCATCAGGTAGGCCGACTTGTGGTTCTTGATGGACTCGATGGCCACCGGGCCGCGCTCGGCCTTGCCGATCATGGCGATCAGGCCGGTCTGCTCCAGCATCATGTCGGTGAACTTGTCCATGCGGGTGGCCGTGGTCGGGCCTGCGGGGCCCACGGCTTCGTCCTTGACCGGGTCCACGGGGCCGACGTAGTAGATCACGCGGTTGGTGAAGTCCACGGGCAGCTTCTCGCCCTTGGCCAGCATGTCCTGGATGCGCTTGTGGGCGGCATCGCGGCCCGTGAGCATCTTGCCGTTGAGCAGCAGTGTGTCGCCGGGCTTCCAGCTGGCCACTTCTTCCTTGGTCAGGGCGTTGAGGTCCACTCGGCGCGACTTGTTGTAGTCGGGCTCCCAGTCGATCTTGGGCCACAGGTCCAGCGAGGGCGCGTCCATGTAGACCGCGCCGGAGCCGTCCATCACGAAGTGCGCGTGGCGCGTAGCCGCGCAGTTGGGGATCATGGCCACGGGCTTGGAGGCCGCATGCGTAGGGTACATCTTGATCTTGATGTCCAGCACGGTGGCCAGGCCGCCCAGGCCTTGCGCGCCAATGCCCAGGGCGTTGACCTTCTCGTACAGCTCCAGGCGCAGTTCCTCGACCTGGTCGAGCTTCTCGCCGCGCGCGGCCTTGGCCTGCAGCTCGTACATGTCCAGGTCTTCCATCAGGCTTTCCTTGGCCAGCAGCACGGCCTTCTCGGCGGTGCCGCCGATGCCGATGCCCAGCATGCCCGGCGGGCACCAGCCCGCGCCCATGGTCGGAACGGTCTTGAGAACCCAGTCCACCAGGTTGTCGCTGGGGTTCATCATGATCATCTTGGACTTGTTCTCCGAGCCGCCGCCCTTGGCGGCCACGGTCACGTCCAGCTTGTCGCCGGGCACGATCTGCACGTTGATGACGGCAGGCGTGTTGTCCTTGGTGTTCTTGCGCGCGAACAGCGGATCGGCCACGACCGAGGCACGCAGCGTGTTGTCGGGGTGGTTGTAGCCGCGGCGCACGCCTTCGTTGATGGCGTCTTCCAGGCCGCCCGTGAAGCCTTCCCAGCGCACGTCCATGCCCACCTTCAGGAACACGTTGACGATGCCGGTGTCCTGGCAGATCGGGCGGTGGCCGGTGGCCGACATCTTGGAGTTGGTCAGGATCTGGGCCATCGCGTCCTTGGCCGCCGGGCTCTGCTCGCGCTCGTAGGCGCGGGCCAGGTGGGCGATGTAGTCGGCGGGGTGGTAGTAGCTGATGTACTGCAGGGCGCCTGCGATCGAATCGATCAGGTCCTGCTGGCGGATCGTGGTGGTCATCGGTGGGGTGTCTTTTTGATCGGGGGAACAGGGGAGGGGAATCCCGGGGGCGATTATCGGCGCTGCGCGGCGGAAAGTGCACGCAAGGGGTGCAGTCTTGTACAAGAGTCGAGGGGTTTGCCTGGACAAGCCCGCCTCGGCGACACCTCAGTGGGGGATGGATGCGAGAGGTTCCCATTTGCGGAGTTACCATGGGCGGGTTTTTGCCATTGCGGCCCCGCCAGCCAGACATCCCCGAGCCACGCAACGCGCGGCCCGCCGACCTGCCTCCAGCCAACTGCGCCGCGTTGTTTTCACCAAGGAGTCCACACCAATGACCGCGACCCGCCAGGAAAAAGACACTTTCGGACCCATAGCCGTCCCCGCAGACAAGCTTTGGGGCGCGCAGACGCAGCGTTCGCTGCAGAACTTCGACATCAGCGGCGAGCAGCAGCCGCGCGAGATCATCCACGCGCTGGCCCAGGTCAAGAAGGCCTCGGCCACCGTCAACCACAAGCTGGGCCTGCTCGACGAGAAGAAGACCCGGGCCATCCTGGCTGCCGCCGACGAGGTGATCGCCGGCAAGCACCCGGACGAGTTCCCGCTGGTGGTCTGGCAGACGGGCTCGGGCACGCAGACCAACATGAACGTCAACGAGGTGCTGGCCAACCGCGCCAGCGAAATCCTCGGTGGCGAGCGGGGCGAATCGCGCCTGGTCCACCCCAATGACGACGTGAACAAGAGCCAGTCGAGCAACGACGTATTCCCGACCGCCATGCACGTGGCTGCCGTCACGGCCATCGAGCAAAAGCTGCTGCCCGCCATTGCCCTGCTGCGCAATACGCTGCAGGCCAAGAGCGAGGCCTATGCCGACATCGTCAAGATCGGCCGCACCCATCTGCAGGACGCCACGCCGCTGACGCTGGGCCAGGAAATCTCGGGCTGGGTGGCCCAGCTGGCCCATGGCGAAAAGCATGTGCGCGCCGCGCTGCCGCACCTGTACGAGCTAGCGCTGGGCGGCACGGCCGTGGGCACGGGCCTGAATGCGCCCAAGGGCTATGCCGAGGGCGTGGCGGCCGAGCTGTCCCAGCTCACCGGCTACCCGTTCGTGACGGCGCCCAGCAAGTTCGAGGCCCTGGCCTCGTGCGACGGCCTGGTCCACGCCCACGGCGCGCTCAAGACGCTGGCCGCCAGCATGATGAAGATCGCCAACGACGTGCGCTGGCTGGCCTCCGGCCCGCGCAGCGGCCTGGGCGAGATCTCCATCCCCGAGAACGAGCCCGGCTCGTCCATCATGCCCGGCAAGGTCAACCCCACGCAGAGCGAAGCCGTGACCATGCTGGCGGCCCAGGTCTTCGGCAACGACGTGGCCATCAACTTCGGCGGCGCCTCGGGCAACTTCGAGCTGAACGTGTTCCGCCCCATGGTCTCGCACAACTTCCTGCAGAGCGTGCGCCTGCTGGCCGATGGCATGAAGAGCTTCAACGACCACTGCGCCGTGGGCATCGAACCCAACCGCGAGCGCATCACCGAGCTGGTGCAGCGCTCGCTGATGCTGGTGACGGCGCTGAACCCCCACATCGGCTACGACAAGGCGGCCTACATCGCCAAGAAGGCGCACAAGGAAGGCTCCAGCCTGCGCGAAGCCGCCGTGGCTTCCGGCCACCTGACCGGCGAACAGTTCGACGCCTGGGTGATCCCTGCCAAGATGGTCGGCAATCTGTAGGACCTGCTGACGCCATCAAAAAGGGGAGCCGATCGGCTCCCCTTTTTTTGCGTCATGGCCTGGCTCAGTTGTCCGCCTGCGGGCGGCGCACGGTGCGGAACACGTACTTGAGCGCGTCGCCGATGGTGCTTTCCCAGACCGGCCATTCATGCTTGCCGTTGACGATGCGCAGCTCGGCAGGCTGCTTGTTCCTGCGCAGCTGGGCGTAGAGCTGGGCGGCGTCGGACTCGATCATGAATTCATCGTCGTCGCCCGAATTGATGTACATGGGCACGCTGATCTTGCGGGCGAGAAAGCTGTCCCACAGCACAGGGTAGTTGTAGCTCTTCCAGACCGTGGTGCTGTACTGGCCGCCCGTGTTGGGTTCGGCAAAGACCTTGACCGAGCGTGCCGAGGAATCGGCGGGCGGCTCGGGGTTGTAGATGGCGGGGCTGAGCAGGGCGGCGGCCTGGAATTTCTCGGGGTACTTGAGCACGTAGCGCAGCGCGCCGTAGCCGCCCATGGACAGGCCGCCGATGACGCGGCCATCGCGGCTGGTGAGGGTGCGGTACTTCTTCTCGACATGGGGGACGAGGTCCTGGAAGAAGGCCGTCTCCATGGGCTCCTTGAGGTCCACGTACCAGGTCGTTCCCGCGTCGGGCATGACGATGATGGCGGGCGGGATCTCCCCGTTCTGGATCAGCTGGTCCACCGTGCGCAGCAGGTTGCCCTTGACGGGCCAGTCGTTGCGCTGGCCGTCGTTGCCGTGCAGCAGGTACATGACGGGGTAGCGCAGCCTGGACTGGGCATCGTAGCCCGTGGGCAGGTAGACGTTGTAGGTCCAGCTGCGCTGCAGCGTGGCGCTCTTGAACTCGGCGGCCTCGATGGAGCCGGCCTGGGCGGCCGGGCCGGCCAGCAGCGCGGCCGCCGCCAGCGTGCCGGAGGCGGCCTGGCGCAGGACGATGGAAAAGGAAAGTTGGCGCATGTTTTTTGTCTCCTGTGGTCCGTGGCAAGGGCCCACGGCTGCGCCAATGTAATCGAGGCCCTGGCCCCGCCTGCGCTCCGCGCGGCCGGGCCGTCGCCTCGGGGACCATGGCCCTCAGCCGGGCGCACGCTGCGCGTGGCGCAGCGCGCTGCGAAAGCCCAACTGCCCCACCACGCACGCCACGACCAGGGCCAGCGCGGCCGACAGCGCCGGGTTGCTGCCCAGGCTGGCGCCCAAGGTGCACAGGCCGCCCACGGCCATTTGCGTGCTGCCGTAGACACCTGCGGCCGAGCCCGTGAGGCGCGGATGCACGCTCAGCGCGCTGGCCAGCGCCGCAGGGCTGGTCAGGCCCGAACCCAGCGCGAACAGCACCATCAGCCCCACCACGATGGCCGGCGTGAGCTGGTTGAACAGGGCCAGCAACAGCAGCATGGCCGCGCTGGCCAGGCTCAGCAGATTGCCGTTGAGCATCAGCCGCTCCAGGGGCCAGTGGCGTATCAGCTGGCGGGCCAGCGCATTGCCCACGGCCATGCCGCCCATGAGCAGGCCCAGGTAGATGGCCACCTCATGCTTGGTGGAATGCAGCTGCTCGATGAACACGAAGGGCGCCGCCGCCAGGAAGGCATAGATGGACGTGGTGGCGCAGCCGCCGCCCACGGCAAAGCCCACGAAGGCCGGCGAGCGCAGCAGGCTGCGGTAGTCGTCGCGGATGGTGCCCAGGTGCAGGCGGCCCGTGGGCTGGCCGGTTTCGGGCAGCAGCTTCCAGATGGCGAAGGCCGTCACGCCGCCGACCACGGCCAGCGTGCCGAAGATGGCGCGCCAGCCCAGGGCGTCGTCGATGGCCGAACCGATGGCCGGCGCGATGCCGGGGCCGATCATCATCATCAGGTTGAGCAGCGCCAGGCTGCCCACGGCGTTCTCGGGCGTGCTCGAATCGCGCGCAATGGCGCGGCCCAGGGCCAGGCCCGCGCAGCCGCCCAGCGCCTGGAGCAGCCGCGCGCCGATCAGCCAGGGGGCGGACGGGGCGAGAAAGGCCGCCAGGCTGGCCAGCGCATAGAGGATGAGCCCTGCCAGCAGCATGGGGCGGCGCCCCAGGCTGTCCGACAGCGGGCCATAGATCAGCTGGCCCACGCCCAGGCCCAGGATGTAGACCGTGATGGTCAGCTGCATCTGGCTGGCGCCGGCCTGGAGCTGGTGTGCCGCATCGGGCAGGGCGGGCAGGAACATGTGCATGGCCAGCGTGCCGACGATGGTCACGACCACCAGCAGCCACAGCGGCGCCTTGCGGCTGGCCGCTGTATGGTCCTGGGCGGGTGGCAGCGAAGAGTGCTCGGCAGCCATCTCAGGCAGCCTGCTCGTCGGGCAGGTCCGTGTCGCAGGCGGGCTCGGCGGCCATGGCCTCCAGCAGGCGCTGCAGCGTGGCGTAGGCCGCGTCCAGTTCCTCGGGCGGCACGGCGCCCAGCACCTGGGCGCGGGCCTGTTGCAGCAGGCCCTGCACGGCTTCGACCTGGGCATGGCCGGCTGGCGTGAGCTGGATTTTCCTGACGCGGCGGTCGCTGTCGTCCACGCGCTCTATCCAGCCCTGGGCGGCCAGGCCGTCCACCAGACGCACGACCGAGGAGCTGTCCAGCGCCAGGGAATGGGCCAGATCCTTCTGGCGCATGGCTTCAGGCGAACGCGCCAGGTGCATCAGCGGCATCCACAGCGCCTGGGTCAGGCCCATGGGCGCCAGCAGCCTGTCCAGCGTGCGGCGCCATTGCTTGTTGACCTGGCCCAGCGTGAACATGAAATGCCGCTGCACGCTGGCGGCATCGGCTTGCGCGGGCGGGGACTGGTCGGGAAGGGAAGACATCGTGGCATTCAAATAGTTGGCATTCCAATTATCTGCATGTCAACGATATCGTTTCCCGGAGTCGCCTGATACATCCGCAGGCGTCAGGGTTTTGGCCCCCGCAGGGGAGGCGGGGCCTACATGCCCAGGGACTTGAGCAGTTCGTCGGTGTCCGTGCTGCCGGCCGGTTCAGGCGCTGCGGCGGGGGCGCTGGCGTTGGCCTGCGCCATGAGGGCGTCCGGGTCGGGGCGCTCCTGCGGTTCGAAATCCACCACCTTGATGAACTCCGTGCGGTCCATGGCCAGCTCGAGATAGAAGATGTTGTTGTTGCCCGTGTAGAAGGTCACGCGGCGCGCCTCGGGAGAGTCGAGGTTGGCATCCACGCTGAGGTTGACCTGCTTGTTCAGGCGGATCATCTTGGGCTGGCTTTGCGTGATGTAGGTCTGAAGCTCGCGCTGGACCTTGCTGGTGAAGTCGCCCACCACCTGGTTCATCAGCTCGCCCATGACGTTGCTGACATCGTCGGAGGTGTAGGAGCTGGCAAGGTCCTCTTCACCCATGCCCATGCTCAGCATGTAGCTGCGGTACAGTTCCATGGCGGCGGCGGCCGAGAAGTTGATGATCACCAGGCCCGAAAAGCCGCCGTCCACCAGGACAAAACAGCCGATGTCGGGCTTGAGGCTGGTCTTGGTGATGCGCTGCACCATGCCCGAATACTGGATCTGGCACTGCGTGGCCACCTGGAGCACGCGCGAGACGGAGTTGCAGAGGCTGATCAGCACGTCTTCCGTGCCATGGACGATGGGATGTTGGGGCTGGTTCATGAGGTCAACGGGACAAAATTGTGAGCGATTATGGGTGCAAGTCCGTTGTTTGCGACTGTTTGTAACATTGAAAGTCCATGTGCCCCCTCCTGAGGCGGGGCTTGGCAGGCGGCCCCGAAAGCCGCGCTCAGCGAATCGCCTGCGTGGACTCGCGCACAATGCAGCGCCCCTGCATGACCACCTTGCGCACGGGCAGCTCGGGCGCATGCAGCCGCTCCATCAGCAGGCTGAAGGCCGTTCGGCCCATGGCGTCGATCGGCTGCTCGATCACGGTGATGGCGGGGGCCACCAGTTCTGTCCAGCGCTCGTTGTCGAAACCGGCGAGCGCCACATCGGCAGGTATGCGCAGGCCGGCTGCGCGTATCGCGCGCAGGCAGCCTTCCAGCAGCAGGCCGTTGCTGGCCACGAAGGCGTCGGGCCGCTGCGGCTGGCGCAGCCATTGCGTGACTTCGGCCTCGGCGGCATCGCTGGTCGGGAGCAATTGGCGCAAGTCGGGCTCCAGGCCTGCATCGCGCATGGCGGCCAGATAGCCGTCGCAGCGCTCGCGCGCCGTGCTGCTGGTGCTGCCGAAGACGCCTGCAATGCGGCGGCGGCCCTGGTCCACCAGATGCCTGACCAGGGTGGCGCAGGCCTGGGCGTTGTCCAGCACCACGCTGTCATGGAAGGCCGGGGCGCCCGCCCGGTCCACCAGGACAACGGGAAACTCCAGCTGCATGCGCTCGAGCTTGTGCAGGCTGGCCTGGGTGGGCGCAAAGATCAGTCCCGCGATGCGCTCTTCCTGCATGAGCTGCAGGTACATGGCTTCGCGCTGCGGGTCTTCGTCGGTATTGCACAACAGCACGCGCCGGCCCTGGCGATAGGCCTCGGCCTCGACCGCGCGGATCAGGGCCGTGAAAAACGGGTTGCGTATGTCGGCCACCAGCACGCCCATGGGCCCTGCGTCGCGCGCGCGCAGCCGGCGTGCCATCAGATTGGGCCGGTAGCCCGTGGCCTGCACGGCGGCCGCGACCCGCGCCCGGACTTCTTCGCTGACCGAGCCGCCCGCCAGCGCGCGCGACACCGTCGATTTGGAAACCCCGGCCGCACGGGCCACATCGTTGATGCTGATGCTCAATGCAATCGTTCCCGTTGGTTGTGGTGTGCCGCAGAGGATAACTCCAAATAAATGCCGGGGTATGGCCGGATTGTTGCCAGGTTATGTTGCAGTGCAGATTGACCGATGGTTGGGAACGTTCCCACAATCCGCGCCATGAACAATGCCCATTCATCCCTCCCGGCGGTTGCACCCACCGCTCCTGCGGGCCTGCAGATCGCCGTGCGCCTGGGCGCCAGGGTGCGCGACAAGGCCGACGCCATTGACCAGGCCGCCCGGCTGCTCCAGGACAGCGGCTGCGTGGCCCCTGGCTATGCCGCCGGCATGCAGGCGCGCGAGGCCCAGGCCGAAACCTTTCTGGGCCACGGCGTGGCCATTCCCCACGGCCGCGCCGAAGACCGGGCCCTGGTGCTGCGCGACGCGGTGGCCGTGCTCCAGGTGCGCGAGGGCCTGGATTGGAATGCCGGCCAGAACGTGCATCTGGTCGTGGCGGTGGCGGCACGCTCCGATGCCCACATCACCTTGCTGCGCCGCCTGGCCGGCCTGCTGCAGACACCCCGGCTGCAGGCGCTGTTCACCACCGGCGATGCGCAGCAGGTCATCGATGTCCTCCAGGGGCAGGCGGACCCGGCACCGCCTGCCGCCCGCCCGGCGGCAGTGGACCTGGCCGAGGCGTGCGAATGGACCATTGCCTATCCCAACGGCCTGCATGCGCGGCCTGCCACGCGCTGGGCGGAGGCGGCGCGCGGCTTTGCCTCGCGCATGCAGGTGCGCCATGGCGGCGAGGTGGCCGATGCGCGGCAGATGGCCAGCCTGCTGCAGCTGGGACTGCGCGAAGGCGACAAGGTCACCATCTCGGCAGAGGGCCCCGACGCCAGGGCCGCGGTCCAGCGCCTGTGCGCCGTGGCCCAGGCCCTGGTGGCCCAGGAACGTGCCGATGCCGACGCCGCTGCGCGCAAGTCGGCCGAATCGCCCGCCACGGGCTGGCTGCCGCCGCTGGCGCGGCCTGCCTTTGTGGGCCTGGGCGCCAGCCCGGGGCTGGCCGTGGCCCGCATCCACCAGTGGCGTGTGGAGGCCGCCGAGATCCCCGACCTGCCCGAGCCGCTCAGCGTGGGCGGTGCGCGGCTGCATGCGGCGCTGGCCGAGACACAGGGCCAGCTGCGCGCCCTGCATGACGACACCCGCCGCCGCCTGGGCGAAGGCGATGCGGCCATCTTCAGCGCGCAGGCCGAGTGGCTGGGCGACACCGGACTTATCACGCGCGCCTGCCAGTTCATGGTCCAGGGCCACGGCGTGGCCTGGGCCTGGGACCAGGCCGTGGAGGAGGGCGCTGCCCGTCTCCAGGCGCTGGACAACCCTGCGCTGGCCGCGCGTGCCGCCGACCTGCGCGACGTGGGCCGGCGCGTGCTCGTGCAACTGCAGCCCTCGCTGGCAGCGGCGGGGCCGGATGGCCTGCCGGAAGGCGGCTGCATCCTGGTCGCGGCCGATCTTTCTCCCTCGGAAACCGCCCAGCTGGACACGGCGCGCGTGGCCGCGCTGGTCACGGCGCAGGGCAGTCCCACCTCGCACACGGCCATACTCGCGCGCACGCTGGGGCTGCCGGCCGCCGTGGCGGCAGGCGGCGGCGTGCTGGGCATGGCCGATGGGGCCCTGGCCATCGTCGATGGCGCCAATGGCCGCATCTACCTTGATCCCTCGGAGCAGGACCTGGCTTCGGCGCGTGCCCACATGGCCGAGCAGCAGGCACTGCAGGAACGCGTGGCCGCGCAGCGCAGCCTGCCTGCCATCACCACCGATGGCGTGCGCATCGAAGTCTGCGCCAACGTCAACCTGCCCGGGCAGGTGCCGCTGGCCCTGTCCCAGGGCGCCGAGGGCGTGGGCCTGATGCGCACGGAATTCCTTTTCCTGGAGCGCGGCAGCACGCCCGGCGAGGACGAGCAGTACGAAACCTACCGCGCCATGGCGCAGGCGCTGGAGGGCCGGCCGCTGATCGTTCGCGCGCTGGACATCGGCGGCGACAAGCAGGTCGCCCACCTGGAGCTGCCGCGCGAGGACAACCCCTTCCTGGGCGTGCGCGGCGCGCGGCTGCTGCTGCGCCGCCCCGACCTGCTGGAGCCCCAGATGCGCGCCCTGTACCGGGCGGCCCGCGATGGCGCAAGGCTGTCCGTGATGTTTCCCATGGTCACCAGCGTGCAGGAGCTGCTGGCGCTGCGCGCGGCCTGCGAACGGCTGCGTGCCGAACTGGACGCCCCGGTCCTGCCGCTGGGCATCATGATCGAGGTGCCCGCCGCCGCCGTGCAGGCCGACGCACTGGCCCGCCACGCCGATTTCTTCTCCATAGGCACCAACGACCTGACCCAGTACGTGCTGGCCATGGACCGCCAGAACCCGCAGCTGGCGGCCGAGGCCGACAGCCTGCATCCGGCCGTGCTGCGGATGGTGCGCGCCACCGTGCAGGGCGCTGCCACCCGTGCGCGCCCCGTGGGCGTCTGCGGCGGACTGGCTGGCGACCCGTTCGGTGCGCTGCTGCTGGCCGGGCTGGGGGTGGGCGAGCTGTCCATGACCCCCAACGACATCGCCGGTGTCAAGGCCGGCCTGCGCGCGGCCAGCCTGCGGCAGCTGCAGGCGCTCGCAGACAGGGCGCTCGGCTGCGAGGATGCCGCGCAGGTGCGGGCACTGGCCAAGGAGGTGACGGCATGAACGCCCCGCAAGCCATTACCGTGACCCTGAACCCGGCCATAGACCAGCTTGTGACCCTGGACGCGCTGCTGCCCGGCCAGGTGCAGCGCGCGCTGGGCAGCGTGCAGGCGCCGGGCGGCAAGGGCATCAATGTTGCCGCCGCCTTGGCGGGCCTGGGCGTGTCCACGGCCGCGCTGGGCGTGCTGGGCAGTGACAACGCCGGCATGTTCGAGGCCTTGTTCGCCCAGCGCGGCATTGCCGACGCCTGCCTGCGCGTGCCGGGCCAGACGCGCACCAACATCAAGCTGGTGGCCGACGGCGGACGCCAGACCACGGACATCAACCTGCCGGGCCTGGCCTTGGCCGAAGCGCATCTGGACGCCGTCATGTCCACGCTGGCCCGGTATCTGCGGCCCGGCCTGGCCGTGGTGCTGTCGGGCAGCCTGCCTGCCGGCCTGCCTGCGGACAGCTGGGCCCGGCTCCAGGCCCAGGCCGTGGCCGCCGGTGCCGACGTGCTGCTGGACACCAGCGAGGCCCCCCTGGCTGCTGCCCTGGCGGCACCCCATGCGGCCATGCCCTGGGCCATCAAGCCCAACCGGGAGGAGTTGCAGGCCGCCACCGGCCTGCGCCTGGACGGCCGCGACGCGCTGCTGACCGCCGCGCGCCGCCTGCTGGACAGGGGGCTGGGGCTGGCCGTGGTGTCCATGGGCGAGGAGGGCGCGCTGTTTGCCAGCGCGCAAGGCGCGGTGATTGCGCGGCCGCCGCAGCGCGCGCGCGGCAGCTCCGTGGGTGCGGGCGATGCCATGGTCGCGGGCATGGTGGCCGCGCGGCTGCGCGGACTGGATCTGGCGGACACCGCGCGCCTGTCCACGGCCAGCGCACTGGCCTGGCTGCAGGCCGCGCCCGCGCGCGAAGTCGATGCCAACCGCGTCCAGGCACTGGCTGCCAGCGTGCTGCTGGAGCCATGCCAGTGGCCGTGATCCCCCATTCTTCAGGAGCTTTCATGAACCCTCTTTTTGTGGTGATCGCAGCGGCCGGGCACGACGCCGAAGCGCTGCTGGCCGCCGAAGCCCTGCGCCATGCGGCCGGACAGCGTCCCTTGGCCGTGGAAGTGCGCGCCAGCGGCGGTGTGATCGGGCTGCATGCGGCCGATGCCGCCGCGCAGGCCGGGCAATTGCTGATCGTGGGGGATGCCGGCACCCATGACGATGCAGATACCGCCGCCGATGCCTCCCGCTTCGTGCACGCCGCCGTCGAGCGCTGCAGCCTGCGCGAGGCGCTTGATGATCCGGCCGGCGTGCTTGCACGCTGCGCTGCCGCCAGTCCCGCAGCACAGCGCATGGGCGAGAGCCTGGGCAAGCGCACGGGCAAGCGGATCGTGGCCGTCACCTCCTGCCCCACGGGCATCGCCCATACCTTCATGGCGGCCGAGGGGCTGCAGCGCGGCGCGGCGGCGCTGGGCCACGCCATGCGCGTGGAGACACAAGGCTCGGTGGGCGCGCTCGATGCGCTGACGCCGCAGGAGATTGCCGAGGCCGATCTGGTCATCATTGCCGCCGACCGCGAGGTGGATCTCTCGCGATTCGCGGGCAAGCCGCTGCTGCGCAGCGGCACCAAGCCGGCCATACGCGACGGCTCGGGGCTGATCGCCAAGGCGCTGGCCGAAGCCACCGTGCATGGTGCCGCCGTGGGCGCTGCTGCTGCAGGCAGCGCCGCGCCCACGCCGGCCCGGATCCAGGGCGGTGCCTATCGCCACCTGATGACCGGCGTGTCCTTCATGCTGCCCTTCGTCACGGCCGGCGGCATTCTGATCGCCATGGCCTTTGCGCTGGGCGGCATCTATGTCCATGACGATGCCCACCAGGGCACGCTGGGATGGACGCTGTTCCAGATCGGCGCCAAGGGCGGCTTTGCGCTGATGGTGCCGGCACTGGCCGGCTATATCGCCTATTCCATTGCCGACCGGCCCGGCATTGCGCCGGGCATGATCGGCGGGATGATCGCGTCCAGCATGGGGGCGGGATTCATCGGCGGCATTGCGGCCGGCTTCATTGCAGGCTACGGCGTGGCCTTCATGGCGGCGCACATCCGGCTGCCGCAGGCGCTCAAGGGCCTGCTGCCCATGCTCATCCTGCCCGTGCTGGGCAGCCTGTTCACGGGGCTGCTGATGTTCTATCTGGTCGGTGCGCCCGTGGCCGAGCTGCTGCAGTGGCTGAGCGCCTGGCTGCGCGGCATGCAGGGCGCCAGTGCCTTGCTGCTGGGCCTGTTGCTGGGCGCGATGATGGCCTTTGACATGGGCGGGCCGGTGAACAAGGCCGCCTATGCGTTTTCCACGGGAATGATCGCCAGCCAGGTCTACACGCCCATGGCTGCGGCCATGATTGCCGGCATGACGCCGCCGCTGGGGCTGGCCCTGGCCACGCGCCTGTTTGCCGACCGCTTCACGCGCGAGGAGCGCGGCAGCGCCGCCTCGGCCGGCGTGCTGGGCCTGGCCTTTGTCACCGAGGGGGCCATTCCCTATGCGGCGCGCGATCCGCTGCGTACGATTCCGGCCCTGGTACTGGGCTCGGCCGTGGCCGGTGCCGTGTCCATGCTGGCGGGGGTGGAGCTGAAGGTGCCGCATGGCGGCATCTTCGTCGCACCCATTCCCAATGCCGTGACCCATGTGGCCATGTATGCGGTGGCGCTGGTGGCGGGCGTGGTGGTCACGGCCATCGCCCTGCGCATGTTCAAAAGGCCCGCCGAATCGGGCCTTTGAAGCAGGAAGCCGGGGGAGCGCCTGGCGCGGCTCCCCCGCAGCGTTCAGCGGGCTGCGGCGCGGGCCTGTTCCAGCCAGCCGTCGAAGGTCTTCTGGTGGGCCTTGATCCAGCCGTCCACATGGCGGTTGATGTCCGAAGGCTTGCTCTGGCCCTGGCTCATCATGTGGTTCTGTGCGCTGATGTCACCCACGGGGACCTGCATCAGCTCGAACAACTTGGCGGCATCGGGATGCTTGTCGGTGAAGGCCTTGTTGGCGATGATCTGCTGCTTGTTCACCACGAAGCCGTAGTTCTTGCCGTTGGGCAGCTTGGTGTCCAGCTTGGCCTGCTCGCCGGGCAGCGAGGAGAACGGCACCTCCAGCCATACCACGTCCTTGCCGGGCTTGAGCACGTTGCTCACCCAGTAGGGCGTCCAGGTGTAGTAGAGGATGGGCTTGCCGGCCTTGTAGCGCGAGATGGTGTCGGCGATCAGCGCCGAGTAGGTGCCCTGCTTGTGGGTCACGGTGTCGCGCAGCTTGTAGGCCGTCAGGTGGTGCTCGATCACGGCCTCGCAGCCCCAGCCCGGCGTGCAGCCGGTGAGGTCGGCCTTGCCGTCGCCGTCCGAGTCGAACAGCTTGGCGATCTTGGGGTCCTTGAGCTGGCCGAGGTTGGTGATCTTGTATTCGTCGGCCGTCTTCTTGTCCATCAGGTAGCCCTGGGCGGCGTTGTCCGAGTACACGCCCTTGCGGAACAGCTTGGCGTCGCCGCCCGCGTTCTTGTAGTAGTCGGCGTGCAGCGGGTTCCAGTGCGTGGCCAGGAAAGTGGCATCGCCATTGGCAATCGCCACGTGGGCCGTGGGGTACTCGACCTCCTGGAAGGGCTGCACGTCGTAGCCCAGCTTCTCCAGGGCCTTCATGACGATGAGGGTCTGGAAGCTCTCTTCGGCGATGGAGCTCTTCAGTGGCAACACCTTCACGCCCTTTCCGGGCTGTTCGTCGGCCGACCATGCGCTGGCGCTGGCCAGCGCAATGCCTGTGGCGATGGCGCCGGCGCGCAGCCAGTGGCGCAGTGCGTTGGCCTGCAGTCGGTTGGGGTTCAGGGCTTGGATCATCCTCGGGTTCCTCCGTTGTGTGATGAAAGGGGAGCGGGCGGCCAGCGGGGCTGGCCGTTTTTCGGGAAGGCGGCGCGGCAGAAGGCCCGTCCGCGCCGCAGGCAAGGCGTTCAGCTGGTGCTGCCGCGATGAACTGGCTTGCTGCCGGCGCCCAGCAGGCGGGCAATGCAGCCGGCGGGGCCGCTGTGCCACCAGCGCGCGCCGCCACGGGTGGTCTGTCCCATGGCCTGGGTGATGCGGTCCAGCACGATGGCCAGCAGCACGATGCCCAGGCCGCCCACGGTGGCCAGGCCCATGTCCAGGCGGCCGATGCCGCGCAGCACCATCTGGCCCAGGCCGCCCACGGCGATCATGGAGGCGATCACCACCATCGACAGCGACAGCATCAGCGCCTGGTTCACGCCGGCCATGATGGACGGCATGGCCAGCGGCAGCTGCACCTTCCACAGCAGCTGCCAGGGCGAGGCGCCGTACGCGCGGCTGGCCTCGATCAGGTCGGGGCGCACCTGGCGTATGCCCAGGTTGGTCAGGCGGATCAGCGGCGGCAGCGCGAAGATGATGGTCACGATCACGCCGGGCACGTTGCCGATGCCGAACAGCATCACCACGGGCACCAGGTAGACGAAGGCCGGCGTGGTCTGCATGGCGTCGAGCAGCGGGCGTGTCCAGCGCTGCGCACGGTCGCTGGAGGCCAGCAGGATGCCCACGGGCAGCCCGATGACCATGCAGAACACCAGCGAGGTCAGCACCAGCGACAGCGTCACCATGGCCTCGGGCCAGATGCCCAGCATGGCGACGACCACCAGCGAAACGGCGGCGCCAATGGCCATGGCGCGGCCCGCGAACTGCCAGGCCACCAGGGTCAGGATCAGGATCAGCAGCGGCCAGGGCAGGGCCAGCATGGCATCGGTGATGCCCGACAGCGTGCCGTCGATGGGCGTGCGCACGGCCTGGAAGAAGGGGCGGAAATGGTGGACCACCCATTCCAGGCCGCTGTTGATCCAGCCCTGCACGGGCAGGCCGTCCGTGGTTAGTTGGTGCCAGAGGCTGGCCTGTGCGTCGTCGGGAACCCCGGCCGACGCGCCCAGCCAGTCGCCGCCCGGTGCATCGCCGCTGCTGGCAGCGCCCCAGGGATCGGGCGACGCATCGGCGGGCGCCTGCGTGGAGGCGGCTGCCCAGGGATCGGCGCTTGCGGGGGCCGCGGCATCGGCGGCAGCAGGGGCTGCGTTTGCATTGGCACCTGCTTCGGCCCAGGGATCGGTGGCGGCAGCGGCGGTGTTCGGGTTCAGGCTGTTGTTGGCGTCGCTCATGCGGCATCTCCTTGTCGTTGTTCGATCGGCTCCACGGTCGGCGCGACGGTGGGGGCGACGGTTGGGGCGTTGGAGGCCGGGAAATGCGGGTTGAGCGTTACGGGCGGCACGATCTCCTGCGGCGGCGGCACGGGCGGCGTGTCGCGGTCCAGGAAGCGCAGCATGGTGGTGCGGCTGACCACGCCCATGAACTGGCCGTCGTCGCTGGTCACGGGCAGCGCGCAGGGCGCAGCGGCCACGGGGCCGAACAGCTCGGCCACGGGCGTGCCTGCGGACAGCGGCTCCACGTTGGGCAGGAAGGCGTGGCTCAGGCCCAGCATGCCCGGGCGGCCATGCAGTGCGTCGCGCAGCGATTGCGAGGACACCACGCCCAGGAAGCGGCGGCGCGCGTTGACCACATAGGCGTAGTCGCGGTCGGAGTCTTCCAGCAGGCGCTGGGCGGCGCGGCAGCCGCGGTCGCTGTGCTCCGACACCACGGTCAGGGCCTGGCGCGCAATGTCCCCGGCCTTGAAGACCGAGGCCGCGTCCACGCCACGCACGAAGCTGCGCACATAGTCGTCGGCGGGGCTGCGCAGGATCTCGTCGGGCGTGCCGACCTGGATCACTTGGCCGTCCTTCATGATGGCGATGCGGTCGCCGATGCGCATGGCCTCGTCCAGGTCATGCGAGATGAAGACGATGGTGCGGCGCTGGATCTGCTGCAGGCGCAGCAGCTCGGACTGCATCTCGGTGCGGATGATGGGGTCCAGGGCCGAGAAGGCCTCGTCCATCAGCAGGATGGACGGATCGGACGCCAGCGCCCGGGCCAGGCCCACGCGCTGCTGCATGCCGCCCGACAGCTCGTCGGGATAGCTTGCGCCCCAGGCGCCCAGGCCCACCTGCTCCAGCGCGGCCTGGGCCTGCTTCTGGCGCTCGGCCTTGTCGGCGCCGGCCAGCTCCAGGCCGAAGGCCGTGTTGTCCAGCACCGTCATGTGCGGCATCAGCGCAAAGGACTGGAACACCATGGAGATGTCCTTGCGGCGCAGCGCGCGCAGATCGCGCTCGCTCAGGGCATTGATGTCCTGGCCATCGACCACGATGCGCCCGGCCGTGGGCTCGATCAGGCGGTTGAGCATGCGCACCAGGGTGGACTTGCCCGAGCCCGACAGGCCCATGACGACGAAGATCTCGCCGGCCTCGATGGTGAAGTCGGCGTCGAACACGCCGATGGACTGGCCCGTGCGCTCCAGGATCTCCTGTTTGCTCAGGCCTTGTTGGACGAGCTCGAGTGCGGTCCTGGGGTCGTCCCCGAAAACCTTGAACACATGATCGATGATGATCTGCTTGGCCACTGTGGCGTTCTCCTTTTGGGTGAGATGGAACACAGTCCAGCGTCCTCGACGGGCGAAGACGCTGGCGCGCAAGCCAAAAATGAAGCCCTGATGCCGTTCGCTGCAGGGGACGGCCGTCCCCCGTTGCTGGAATTCAAACAGGTGCGAAAGCACCCGAGACGGCTCGGATGGCACGCGAAGCGGTGCGCAAGAGCCAGAGGTCGAGAGCAGCCGGCGGCAAGCGCGCGCGGTGTCTCAGGCGGGCATCGTGGCTGAAGATCAGCCAGCGCGATGCCCCACAACATCAGGACCGAGTTTCGGCCCGGTTGACGGGGCTGTGCCGGGAGCACAACGATCCGCCGGAGGGATCGGCAGGCCGTGAAGACGGTGCCGATGACCTGCTTGGCAGGTTGTAAAGAAGCCGAAATTATATAAAACAGGTTTTACTGCGTCAAAACGCATGAGCCGAAGAAGGCCTGTTTTGGGCTGTTTCAAGCCCTTGGGGGTTGCAATCCGGCCATTATTTGCTCTATTAATGAGAGCATTGAGGCCATGATTCACAATGCGTATGCTGTCATCGATGAATAAAATCGGTCAAGCGTCAGCTTGAGGAAAGCTTCAGGCCCGATCTGCGGCAAAAAGCGTGCCCGGCGCCCGCCAATGAAAAAAGCCCCGCAGCGGCTGGCGCTGCGGGGCTTCGGTGTGGGATGCCGCCGGCTCAGTGGTTGCCGGCCGTGCTGTTGATCAGCTTGTCGGTGTAGGCGATGGCCAGGGCGCTGGCCAGGAAGGTGACGTGGATGATGGTCTGCCACATCAGCACCTTGACGTCGTAGCTGCCTGCGTTGATGAAGGTCTTGAGCAGGTGGATGGAGCTGATGCCGATGATGGACAGGGCCAGCTTGACCTTGAGGATGGAGGCGTTCACGTGGCCCAGCCACTCGGGCTGGTCGGGGTGGCTGTCCAGGCCCAGGCGGCTGACGAAGGTTTCGTAGCCGCCCACGATGACCATGATCAGCAGGTTGGAGATCATCACCACGTCGATCAGCGCCAGCACCACCAGCATGATGATGGTTTCGTTGAGCGCGCCGATGGGCGCATCGTGCTTGTAGCCGATGCTGGTGATCAGCGCCTGCAGCGCTTCCTGGTTGCCGAAGGCGGCCTCGATCAGGTGCCACAGCTCCAGCAGGAAGTGCCAGACATAGACGCCCTGGGCGGCGATCAGGCCCAGGTACAGCGGCAGCTGCAGCCAGCGGCTGGCGAAGATCAGGGAGGGCAGGGGACGCAGGGG
>NZ_WUMG01000051.1:0-43163 GCF_009827015.1 Delftia sp. CH05
TCCTTGATGGTCACGCTGGTGGCGGGACCAAAGGCACTGGCCGCATTGGACACGGAGAACGCGTAGTTGAACGGCGTGCCCACAGCCAGGCTGCCGGGATTGGCCTTGGTGACCGTCAACGCAGGCGTGCCTGGCGTGACCGGAGTTACCGGTGTGGAAGCGCAGTCTGTCGTACACCCTGCCGTCGGATTGACGGGGCTGATGCCGCCCGACGGATCGTAGGAGGCCGTGTTGGTGCTCGAACCCACAGCCGTCGGAACAGCCGGCAGGTTGAAGCTGGTGCTGCCACCGGCTGCGACCGAGGTCGTGAAGTTCACCGTACACGTCAGGACGGCGCTGCCATTGCCCGCAAACGGGAAGGCGTTGGGTGTGCAGGTTGCACTGGCCACGTTTGCGCCGGTCGGCACGCCCGTGATGCTGATGCCAGCAGGCACCAGGTCCTTGATGGTCACGCTGGTGGCGGGACCGAACGCTCCAGCCGCATTCGCTACCGTGAAGGCGTAGTTGAACGCAGTCCCCACAGCCAGGCTGCCGGGGTTGGCCTTGCTGACCGTCAGCGTGGGCGAACCAGGGTTGACTGGGGTTGCGGGCGTCGACGCGCAGTCCGTCGTGCAACCTGCCGTCGGATTGACCGGACTGGTACCACCGGACGGATCATAGGAAGCCGTGTTCGTGCTCGAGCCCACAGCCGTCGGAACAGCCGGCAGGTTGAAGCTGGTGTTGCCACCGGCTGCGACCGAGGTCGTGAAGTTCACCGTGCACGTCAGGACAGTGCTGCCATTGCCCGTAAACGGGAAGGTGTTGGGCTTGGGCGAGCAGTCCACACTGGCCACGTTCGCACCTGTCGGCGCACCCGTGATGCGGATACCTGCAGGCACCAGATCCTTGATGGTCACGCTGCTGGCAGAACCGAAGGCACTCGCTGCATTCGCTACCGTAAAGGTGTAGTTGAAGGGCGAACCTACGGCCAGGCTGCCCGGGTTGGCCTTGGTGACACTGAGGTTCACCACGCTCACAAAATGAATTTGTGCGGCGCTTGGCGAATACGCGTTTGCTCCCACGGTGAACGTGCCACCCAGGGTTCCGGCAGGAATGCTGGTGGCGATGCTGTAGGTTCCACTCGCTGTGCTGGTGGCAGTGATCGAGCAGATGCCCAGAGTTGCGCCGCTTGTTCCAGTGGTGCAAGTGGCTGACGCGCCGTCCGCGCCACCGTTCAGCTTCACGCCGGGGGTACCGGCAAAGGTGACGACCTCGCCGCCCTTGGGGTTGCCACCGGCATCGCGCACATATGCTTCCACCACATCGGTTGCCGTGCCATTTGCCGCCGCGTTGTCGCTCACGACACGCAGGCCCGAATTGCTTGCCGAGGCATTGCCGGCGACAAAGGCCATCGATTGCGGGCTGTTGCCGATGGCAGTTGCACCCACCGTGGCGGCAGCCGAGTAAGTCGATGCGGTCACGCTGGTGAACGACACCGAGCAGGTCGCCGCCGCACCCGCAGTCGTGCAACTGGCGGTGGCAGGTGCCGCTCCGGCAGGCGTCACGCTGAAGTTCACGGCAACGCCGGTGACCGGATTGCCGAACGCATCCTTGGTGACCACGGAAACGACGTCCTGGCCGCCGCCGGCTGCCTGGTTGTTCACATCGACCGACATGGTCGAATTGGCGGGATCGACGGCACCTGCCGTAAAGACATAGGCAGCCGTAGCGCCGTACGTATTGCCGCCGGAGCTGACGCCGCTGCCGCTCAATGCGCCCCCCGCGATGCTTGCGCCGGAAGTGTAGGAGCCCGCGACGGTTGTCCTGGCGGTGACCTGGCAAGTACCGGCCGCATTGGTGGTGCAGGTACCGCTGAAAGTGATGTTTGCGGTGGGAGAGAACGTGACAACGCTTCCGGCCACCGGATTGCCGTTGACATCTCCCACAAACGCTTCAAGCACATCCGTCGCCGAGCCATTGGCCGTGGCCGGACTGCTGACGGTACGCACCCCCGACCTGGCGGGGTCGGCGGCATTGGCCGTGAAGTTGATCACGGCCGGACTGCCGTTTGCCACGCTCTGGGTGGTGGTGCCGTTGTTGTCCGTGGCTGTGAAGCTCGCCGCACCCGCGACGGTGGATGTCACCGTGATGGAGCAGCGCGCTGGATTCGCATTGGCCGCAATCGTGCAGGAAGTTGCCGACGGCGTGCCGGCGCCGGTATGGACAAAGCCGATGGTGTGGGCAACCGTATCGACGGTTGCATTGCCATTGGCGTCCTGCAGTGCGACGGTCACCGTGCCGGTGCTCGTACCGTCGGCCATCACCGAGAGCGGTGTGGCACTGAGCAGATTGCCACTGGCTGTATTGCTGGGCGGCCCGGCAATGAAGTTGACCGATACCGGACTGCCATTGCTCACGGCCTCTCCATTGTCCGTTGCCGTGAAACTTGCGGTGCCGACCGTGGCCGATTTCACCGTCACGGAGCAGGTGGCCGGATTGGCGTTGGCCGCGATCGTGCATGTGGGTGCGGCCGGCGTGGTCGTGCCCACGCCCGTTTTGGTGAAGACAATCGTGTGCGCCACCGTATCCGTGGCGGGATTGCCATTGGCATCGCGCAGGGTCACGCTGATCGAACTCGTGGCAGTGTTGTCTGCGACAACGCTGAGCGGACTGGCACTGATCAGGTTTCCATTCGCGCCATTGCTGGGCGAGCCGGCCGTGTAGTTCACCGCAGCCGTAGCCGTGGCGGCCGAGCCATTGATGGTGAAACCAAAGGTGCCGCTGCCGACTGCGGTAGGTGCCGTGACGGTGGCCGTGTACACCCCTGCGCTGCACGCCCCCGCGCCGACCGCGGGCGAGCCCTGTGTTCCACCGTTCAACGTGAAGGCCACCGTGTTGGCACAGGTCGCAATCGAATTGCCTGACGCATCCTTGAGCTGCGCCGTCAATGTGCTGGTTGCAGTGCCATTGGCAATGATCGAGGTCGGACTCGCAACGATGGTCGAGGCGCTGGTACTTGGCGGACCCGCCGTGTAGCTCACTGAAGCCGTAGCAACTGCGGCAGAGCCGTTGATGGTGAATCCGAAGATCCCGCTGCCGACCGCCGTGGGCGATGTGACGGTGCCCGTATAGATGCCGGCGGTACACGAGGCCGCGCCCACACTCGGCGTTCCCTGCGTTCCGCCGTTCAGGGTGAATGCCACCGTGTTCGTGCAGGTGTTGATCGGATTGCTGCTGGCATCGACCAATTGCACGCGCAGCACGCTGGTGGAGCTGCCGTTGGCCACGATCGATGTCGGTGTGGCGACTATCGTCGATGCACTCGTGCTCGGCGTTGCGGCCACATAGGAGACCGTTGCGGTGGCAACAGCCGCAGACCCGTTGATGGTGAACCCGAAGGTGCCGCTGCCGACCAGCACCGGCGATGTCACCGTCCCCGTGTACATGCCGGCACTGCAGCCCGTGACGCTGACGGCAGGAACGCCTTGCGTCCCCGCATTGAGGGTGAAGGCCACCGTATCGGTACAGGTGGTGACAAGGTTGCCTAAAGCATCCTTCAACTGCACGGCCAAGGTGCTGGTGGAGACGCCATTGGCCGCAATCGATGGCGGACTCGCGGCGATTTCAGAACCGGTCGTGCTGGCCGGCAGCCCGGTGAAGCTGTAAGCAACCGGCGAAGGCTGATAAGTCACTGCGCCAGATACCGGGCTTCCACCCAAGGGAAGATTGGAGAACGTGGCACCAGCGACTGACGACGACAAGGTCACGGGTGTGGTGAATGTTCCGGCGACACTGCTGCTGGCATTGATGGGAGACGCGCACTTTCCGCTGGAGTCGGTCGTGCAGCTGACTGCGGCGGAGCTGCCATTGAACGTGACACCTGCAGGCGGCGCTGCGAAGGTAACGGTGTCACTGCCCCCCGTCCAGGCATTGCCTTGGCCGTCAACAATGTAGACCTCCAGCAAGTCGCTGCTGCCGACAGGTTGATTGTTGGTCGTCGCCAGAACGCCGGATTTCAGGGCACAGGGAAAACCGGTGACGCTTGCCGCCGTTGAAAGCTGCGAGGTCTGGGCTCCACCGGAATTGCTGTCCGTCACTGTGACCCGCACCTGGCCGCTGAGATACGAAGGAACGGTCAGCGTTCCCGAGGCTCCGGCCATGGTCCCTGAGCCCAGATAGACCTGCGCGTCGTTGGCGCCCGCGCCGGTCGGCGACCAAAAGGCTTCCACCGTATACGGTGCCGGCTCGCTCGCATTGGCATTTGCCGTGATATTGAATGTCCAGGTGCAGGCGGCGGTGTCACTGGCGCCAACGCCAAGGGTCGGGGTCCATCCGGTTTGTCCATTGGCCGTCGTCAGCAAACTGATACCTGAGTTTGCAGCCACAGGCACAGAAAACAGCGTGTTCTGAGAAATCTTGAAGAAATCATGCGTAGTGATACGAATGGCACTTCTCGACTGGCTTGTCATCTTGTTGTTGCCAATCAACCCTGGTGCCGTACCCGCCCCACTAATATTCAACCCGTCCCCGCCGCCAGTGAAATTGTTATCGGTCACCGTCACTACCTGCGTCGTGCCTGAGGCTGCCGTATTCACCGTTGGTGCCGACACATGCATTGGCGATGAAGCGGTATAGGCGGCAATAGGCAGCGAGAAGGTATTACCCGTCACGGCAAGACCAATTCCATTGGCCAGGCTGATCGTTCCATCAACCGACACCACGGCCCTGGGCGCATTTCCACCAGTCGGGCTCAGTGCGATATTCGAATCTTTGATCGTCAATCCGTTGACGGTCATGTTCGACATGACCTGGAAGAACTGCTCGAGCTGCATTCCCCCGATAGGGTTGGGCAGATTCGTTACCGTGAAATTATCGACAACAATGTTGGAAACTGTGCCTGCACCGTTGCTTGCGGCAACGGAAATAGCCGAGCCCTTGTTATTGCCGTAATTTCCATTCCATATCGCGGAATTGATCGTGCTATTGGTAAAGAATACGTTTTGTGCGCCTTGATGAATCTCCGCGTACAGCTCGCAGTTGAACGGCGTCCCCTCTCCCGCAGGGGTTGGCGCCACATTCACCAAGCCGACGCGGTCAATGGTGACATTGTTCGCCGGGGAGCCAACGACGAATACCGCTTCGCCACAGGTCATATTGGGCGAATTGGTGAGCGTGATGTTCTTCCCACCAAGATAAAAAGTTTCCCAGGGGGAGTCCGCCCAGTTCTGGACTTGTATGACTCCCCCGAAATCGATGGTCAACGAGCCCGTGCCGGCTGGCACGGTGCCTTTGAGCCAGTACCAGGCACCACCGGCACCAGTGGTGGTGCCCGTATCGCCGCCGCTGATCATCTGGGTTTGACCACAGGCATTGGTGGCTCCCGTCACGGCGCCGGACTGGGCTCCGCTGATGAATGTATTGGCACAGCGCACGTAAACCGTCTGATTGTCGACATACGGATGGAGGTTTCCCGCCGCATCCTTGGATGTCCCGCTCTGTATGGTCCGTACCGACGTGGTCAGTGTCGGCGCAAAGACGATGGAAACATCGGCACTCGGATCCAGCGTTTGCAGCGTGTAGTTGGCTGCCTGAATGGCCGCTCGCAGCGTACATGCGCCAGCAAAGGTGCCCCCCAGCGTGCTGACACAGGTGGTTGGTGTCGTTGCATTGGCATTGGGAGCATCGCTGTTGTCGGTGACCGTGAAGACGATGGTCGCTGCCAGTGCCGTGGATGAGATACCCGCGCATGAAAGCAGCAGCAAAGAGAAAAGGCACTTCGCTGCACGCCACTTGCGAAAAAATGCCGAACCAGGCAGGCGATTGAGAGCATGCATGATATTCCCCGTTTTCTCAAGGAGATATGACAGGAAAATGATTTTCCCAATGGCAATGGCCATCAGTTGTACCCAGCGCATTTGCATCGCCGTACCTCGAATAGTTCTATTTGAATCACGAGCTCACAACTCACCTTGCAGCCGATGAGGTTGGAAGCAAAATGTTTCGCGCAGATCCTGCGCGTCAATCAAAAAAAGGCGGATTTCCATCAACGCTTGCGCGCTGCTCCACTGCCCGTTGAGCGGACACACCTTCAGTCGGGTTTGCGACGCAAAACATTCCTCCCTCGACAAACCATATTCACCGTGCTTGTATTTTTTCAGTGACGGACCAGTTTCCATGGACCCGCACCTGTGCAACGGTAAGTCGCCTATCAGACATATATACAACCCATGGTTAACCCATGCAGGTCCAATCGACCAGAACATGCACTGACAAACCACTGCACATATCGATAGACTAAATCATGTTTTTTTCTATTTCAATAGTTTTTTTTACATGAAACCAGAGACTCGTACCAGCGCTACGAGGGAGGCACTTGAGCGATCTAGGGAATACCCTGAATCAGCCACACCACATACAGGTAACTGGTGGTATCCCCAATACGACTGGAGCTGGCTGCGCAAGCCACATAGAATCGCCCCTGCAGGAGAGCAGGCGGGCGCCACGGTGCCGAGCCTCACCGAAGGCGCAAACTCCCATACACGCTCAGGTTCCGTACTGCAAACACAACATGCCGTCTGGAGAGCCGCCGCACGCAATGTGCGGCGCACCGAAGGAGCAAGCCCCGTTCCCATGGACGGCGGTGAATCTCTCAGGTACCAAGGACAGGGGGAGCGGCAGCTGCGTCACGACGGACGCCGGCTGCCTGCTATCCAGACCATAGCGGCCAGCTTTCGCGTGACCCGGCACATGCCTTTGAAAGGGCATCGTCATGCGCGTCATCGTTCTCGGAGCCGGCCTGATCGGCACCACGTCGGCCTACTATCTGCAATCCCTCGGTCATGAAGTGACCGTCATCGACCGCCAGGCAGCGCCCGGCGCCGAAACCAGTTTCGCCAACGGCGGGCAGATCTCGGTCAGCCATGCCGAGCCCTGGGCCAACCCCGGCGCACCGCTGAAGCTGCTGGGCTGGCTGGGCCGGCAGGACGCCCCCCTGCTCTTCCGCCTGCGCGCCGACATGCGCCAGTGGCTCTGGGGCCTGTCCTTCCTGCGCAACTGCACGCCCGCGCGCACGCGCCACAACATCCGGCAGATCGTTCGCCTGGGCACCTACAGCCGCGAGGCCCTGCAGCAGCTGCGGTCGGACACCGGCATCCAGTACGAGCAGCGCACGCAGGGCATCCTGCACTTCTACACGAACGCCCGCGAGTTCGAGGGCGCGCTCAAGCCCACCGAGCAGATGCAGGCCCTGGGCTGCGACCGCCGCCTGATCGATGCCGACGAAGCCGTGCGCCTGGAGCCGGCCCTGGCCCATGTGCGCGGGCAGATAGCGGGCGCCACCTATACGGTCGAGGATGAATCAGGCGACGCCAACCTCTTCACACGCGAGCTGGCGCGCATCGCCGCCGCCACGGGCGTGCAGTTCCGCCAGAGCCACCACGTGACGGCGCTGCGCACCACGGGCGCGGGCGCCAGCCGCCATATCGACCATGTGGAGGTGACCAATGCCGATGGCCGCTACGAACGCATCCAGGGCGACGCCTATGTGCTGGCCATGGGCTCGTTCAGCCCGCTGCTGGCCCAGCCGCTGGGGTTGCGCCTGCCCATCTATCCGGCCAAGGGCTACTCCGTGACCCTGCCGGTGCTGGACCCCGCCAAGGCCTATCAGGTCAGCCTCACGGACGACGAGTTCAAGCTGGTGTTCTCGCGCTACACGGGCGCGCAAGGCGACCGCCTGCGCATTGCGGGCACGGCCGAGTTCAACGGCTACGACCGCAACCTGGACCCCGTGCGCTGCGAGGCCATCGTGCGGCGCGTGCAGCAGCTGTTCCCCGGCGCCGGCGATACCGGCCGCGCCCAGTTCTGGAGCGGCCTGCGCCCCGCCACGCCCAGCAATGTGCCGCTGATCGGACGCTCGCCCATCGCCAACCTGTTCCTGAACACCGGCCACGGCACGCTGGGCTGGACCCATGCCTGCGGCTCCGGCATGGCGCTGGCCGACCTGGTCAGCGGCAGGCAGCCAGCGGTGGATTTCGATTTTCTGGGAGCCGCAGCCATGGACCCGGATCGCAGCGCAGGCACGGTGCGCCCGCGCGCGGTCTGAGGTGCAGACGGTGTGTACCGTGTGTACGGCGTGTACGACGCCTAGGCAGTGAACACCGTCAACACCCCGGCGAAGCGGTGCAGGCGGGCGTCCATGATCTCGGCTTCGGCGACGAAGCCGATCAATGGCACATCGCCCAGTGCGTGGCGCAGGGTGCGCAGTTCGGCATCGGGGCCGCCGAACAGGCCGCCGCCGCGGCCCCGGCAACTGATGTAGATGGCGCCACGGATGCGGGGCTGTGCCTCGCCTTCGGGCGCCGCCTCCTCGGGCTCCGCCGCATCGCGCAGCGCAGCGCCCAGTTGCAGCAGTTCCTGGCGCGCGACCTGGGCCTGGCGGCGGCAGAAGATCACCGAATGCCCGGCCTCCACGGCCGATGACAGGGCCACGCCCTGGCGCAGCGGGTCCAGTCCGACCAGGGTCAGCACCTGGGCCTCTTCGGTCAGCACGCCGTGGGCCAGGCCCCGGCCCGGCGGCGCAATGGCCGCCAGCGTGGTGCGGACCGTGGTCAGCGCGGGCTGCCAGTCGCTGCCTTCCAGCTCCACGCCCAGCAGTTGCAGCAGGCGCTGCAGGGCCGGATCGCCATCGAGCCCGGTGACCAGGGCCCCGCGCGCCTCGGTGATCTCCAGCCCCTCGCCCAGCGGCACGCAGCCCTGGGCCATGCCCGTGATGCAGGGCACGCCGGCACCGAAGGCCACGCCTGAAAAGCCACCACGAAAAATGCCGCGCGCGTCCGCATGCTGCGCATGCAGATCCTCGGTACGGCAGGCGATCTGCACGCCCTCCACGCCATCTTCCCCGTCATCGCCCACGCCGCCGAACAGCAGGCCGGACTCGGTGCGCTCGGACAGCTCGTACAGCAGCTCGGCCAGCTCGGGCTGGCCGCCTGCGGCATGGACCAGGGCCGAATGGGCGGTGAAGCCGGCCTCGCCGCCAGGCGCATGCAGGGGCGCCAGGCCCGAATACAGGCGGTAGTGGGCGGCCGGTACATCCAGCAGCATCACCGCGAGCGCGGTTCCTGACAGGTACTCATGCGACATGGCCAGAACGCCGCCGGCCGAGCAGCCGGCCCAGTCCGCCACATGGGGCAGGGCCCTGGCCAGATGCTGCAGCAGCGGCCGTGCGTGGGCGGCATGCGCATGGGACAGGTACACCAGTCCCAGACGGGGCCGCTGCGCGTGGCCGGGCCCGGCCATCTGCAAGCGCAGCTGCTGCAGCACCGCGTCGGCCGCGGCGCGCCAGTCGGAATGGCTGGCATGGCCTACAGGAAACAACGACATACCAACCTTCTTTCTAGCCCCGCCAGCACCCGGCTTGCGGGTGGCTGGGGCCTTGCGCATCCATGGGTCCGGCCCGATCGGTCAACGCGCCGGCCGGCTCTTGGCTGCCGGCTTGCTGGCGGCCGGCGCCTTGGCTCCAGCCTTTGCAGCGGTTTTCCTGGCAGCCGCTTTGGCGGGAGCCTTGGCAGCGGTCCTGGGGGCTTCGGCCTGCGCCGCAGCCTTGGCCGCCGGCTTCGCGGACGGCGCCTTGGCAGGGGAGACCGCCGCCGCCTTGCCCGCCTGCGCAGCAAAGGCGCTGGCCTGTGCCGCCATGCGGTCCATGGTGGCCTTGGCCAGGTCACCGGCCATGCCGGTGGCGCGCTGGGCGGCCGCCACGGCCTCCGGGGCCATGGGCTCGGCCATGGCCTTGGCGGCGATCTGCTGGAATTGCTGGGTCAACGCGCCCCACCACTGCATGGCCTGGCCCATGGCGGCGGCCTGGGCGGACTCGTCCTTGGGCGCCGCAGTCTCCGCGGCTGCGGGTCTGTCGGCGGCCTTGGCCGCCTCGGGGGCTGCAGGCGGCGCGGCAGCGGCCTGTGCGGGCTCGGGCTGCGGCTTTTCCTTCTTGCTCGCCCGGCTGGCGGCCGAGGACATGGGCCAGTCCGAAAGGTCGCCCTGCCCCGCGCTGGCGGCGCCCTTGGCCGCGGCGGTGGCCGCGGCGGTTGCGGCTGCAGGGAACTGGAAGGCCTGCGCCAGCTCGCCCATGCTGACGTTCATGCCCTGCAAGGTGGACAGCGTCATGCGCTGCACTTCCAGGGCCTGGATGGTGGCGGCCAGCGCCTTGCCGTTCTGGTCGAGCCAGAACTGCACGGCCTTGAGTTCGGTGATGCGCTTGTCCACCTCTTCGATGCTCACCGTGGGCGCCACCCATTCGGGCAGGCGCCCCAGGGGCCGGGCGGTGGCCGATCCTGCACTCTGGGCCAGGCCCTGCAGGAAGTCGAAACCGGGGATGAACTTGCCGAAACCGAAGGAGGACGCATCACTCATGGCAGCACTCGCTAGGACTGGGTTGGAAGAACATGCCGGTGAAGCACACCGGCCATGCGCTCAGCTTAACCCAGGCACACGCCAAGTCCATCGCAAGTCATGCACGGCCCGCTGCGCACAAACCCGGTGGATGACAAAAAGCTCAGTGGGAGTGGCCGGCATGTCCGCCGTGTCCGCCATGCGCGCCGCCCTGCGCAGCCGATGCCGCACCTGCGCCGGGCGCCATGGCGCGCACGGGGACCTGCAGGCTCAGGCGCGAGGTCTCGCCCTTGGCGTCCTTGAACACCAGGGTGATGGGTACCTGACTGTCCTTGAGCAGCGGGCTCTTGAGCTGCTGCAGCATGACGTGGTAGCCGCCGGGCTTCAGGTCCACGGCCACGCCCTTGGGCAGGTCCAGGCCGTCGATGGCGCGCATGCGCATCACATCGCCTTCCATCTTCATTTCATGCACCTCGGCCACGCCGGCGGCGGGCGACTCCACGCCCACCAGGCGCAGCGGCTCCTCGGCCGTCAGGCGCATGAAGGCGCCCGTGGCCTGCTGGCCCGGCACGCTGGCACGCGCCCAGGCGGCGTCGGCCTTGACATGGGCCGCATCGGCATGGGCATGGGCCAGGCCCATGGACAGGGAGGCGGCGATCAGGAAAGAGGTGGTCCATTGACGCAGTGTCATCACGGTTTCTCCAGAAATTTCAATGCATTGCGGCACGGTCTTCGTGCCTTGCAAAAAGGGTTGGCCAAGCGAAGGAAGCGGGAGTGAATCCGGGAGTCACCGGGGCGGTGCGCGGGCCTGGGGCAGGGCCGGCATGGCCACGCTGTGGACGGAGGCCGGGTGCGCCCGTGGCTGCGCATCTGCCACCAGCGGTGCCGGGGCCGCACTGCACCGGGCGGGCGGCGGCGCCAGCGGGGGCAGGCACAGCGGGCAGTCGATGCCGTGGCTGCCGGCAAGGGCATCGTCCTGACCGGCTGGCGAGGGCACCCAGACCGATTCGCCAGCGGCCGAGCACAGGCGCTCCCAGCCCGAGGCGCGCGCCAGCGGCGCAAACGCCGAAGCCAGCGCCACGCACAGCCACAGGCCCAGCGCCCAGCGGGCGCAGGCAGCCAAGGTGGAGGGCAGGCGAAGCGGCATGGCGCCATTCTAGGGGTCTGCCCCAGGACGTCATGTCCGTGACCCCGCCAGGCCCTGCCCGCCCCTACCATCGCAGGCGCATCCCCCAGCCCTCACCAACACCCTAGGAGACACCCATGCTCACCCTGTGCGGATTCGCGGCCAGCAACTACTACAACAAGGTCAAGCTGGCCCTGCTGGAAAAGCAGCTGCCCTTCAACGAGGAACTGGCCTGGCTGGGAGAGACCGACATGGCGCTTTCTCCGCTGGGCAAGGTGCCCTACCTGCGCATCGACGACGGCCGGGGCCTGTGCGAGTCGGCCGCCATGGTCGAGTACGTGGAGACGCTGTCGCCCTCGCCGGCCCTGCTGCCGGCCGACGCCTTCGAGGCCGCCAAGGTGCGCGAGCTGTGCGTGTACCTGGACCTGCACCTGGAGCTGGTGGCGCGCATCCTCTACCCGCAGGCTTTCTTCGGCGGCCAGGTCAGCGACTCCACCCGGGAGCGCACGCTGGCCCAGCTCGACAAGAACGTGGCGGCCTTCGCCAAACTCGCGCGTTTCTCCCCCTTTGTGGCGGGCGACAGCTTCACGCTGGCCGACTGCTGCGCCATCGTCCACCTGCCCCTGGTCAGCGCGGCCAGCAAGATCGTTGGCGGGCGCGACGTTCTGGCCGACCTGCCCGTGCGCGAGTACCTGGCACGCATGGCCGAGCGGCCCACGGTGCAGCAGGTCAATGCCGACCGCAAGACCAATACGGCGCTGATGATGGCCCGCTACGCCAGCGACAAGACCCCGGCCTGAGGCGCGGGGCCTTCACTCACTCCTGCAGCCAGCGCAGCAGCCCGCTGGCGCGCTGCGTGGGGCTGCCAACGGCCGAGGCCAGCAGGCCCGGCACCTCGGAGAACAGCGAGAAGGCCTGGCGGGCGCGCGTGATGCCGGTGTAGACCAGCTCGCGCCCCAGCACGCTGCCGCCGCGCGAGGGCAGCACCAGGGCGGTGTGCTCGAACTCCGAGCCCTGGCTTTTGTGCACCGTCATGGCGAAGGCGGTCTCCACATGGGCCATGCGGCTGACGCCGACCGAGCGCAATTCGTCGCCCTGCAGGAAGTAGACGCGCAGCAGTTGCCCTGGCTGCCCCTGGTGCGCTCCCGGCAGCGCAATGCCGATGTCGCCGTTGAACACGCCCAGCTGCGCATCGTTGCGCGTGACCATGACGGGACGGCCCGCATACCATTCGCCGCCCCGGCGGATCACGCCCTGCGCATCCAGAGCCTGCTCCACCGCGCGGTTGAGGCCGGACACGCCCCAATCGCCCTCGCGCACGGCGCACAGCAGCCGGAAGCGCTCGAAGGCCTGCAGCACAGCGACCACCCAGGCTCGGTGCGCTGCCTCGTCGGCGCCGGCCGCATCCGGCCGGCCCTGCAGCGCCTGGGCATAGAGGGCATAGCTGGCAAGACCGCCGCGCCCGTGCACGGCCAGTTCGGTCACGGCGTGCACGCCGCCGCCATGGCGTTCCCACAGCTCGGAACCTGCGCCGGCTTGCGTGCCGGCATCGAGCAGGGCCTGGGCCTTCACCGCCTCACCGGCATTCACGGCGTGTGCCAGCTGGCCGATGGGGCCCCCGAAGCGCCGGCTCTCGCGCAGCATGACGGTGTGCTGCGCCAGCGCTGGCGCACGATCGCCGTCGGGCGCCGCGAACTGCGGCGGCAGCCGCTGGCCGGCCACGCGCAGTGCGTAGTCCAGCGTGTCGGGCAGGTAGCGCCCGGCCTGGGCATCGCGGCACAGGTCGCCCAGCACGGCGCCCGCCTCCACCGAAGCCAGTTGGTCCTTGTCGCCCAGCAGCACCAGGCGGGCGCCGGCCGGCAGTGCCTCCAGCAGCGCCGCCATCATCTCCAGGTGGACCATGGAGGCCTCATCGACGATGAGCACGTCCACGTCCAGCTGCCGCCCCGCATGGAACCCCCAGTGCCGCGTATCGGGCCGCGCGCCCAGCATGGAGTGCAGGGTGCGCGCCGCACCCATGCGCTGCACCAGGCCCGCCAGGTCGATCTCGCCGCCCATGCTGCCCTGCAATTGCAGCAAGGCCCCGTCGATCGATTGCTTCAGGCGCGCGGCGGCCTTGCCCGTGGGCGCGGCCAGGGCCACGCGCAACTGGCCGGCATCGGGCGCCGTGGCAAACAGCAGGGCCAGCAGCCGCGCGGCGGTATAGGTCTTGCCGGTGCCGGGGCCGCCCGTGATCACCGACAGCCGGCCGCGCAGCGCCAGCGCGCAGGCCAGCTTCTGCCAGTCCACGGCGCCACCGTCCGCCGCAGGCGGGAACAGGCGGTCCAGCCAGTGGCGGGCCAGGGCTTCGTCCAGCGGCTGGCCGGCCACGGCCTGCGCCGCCGTGCGCTGGATGACGTGGGCGGCCACGGCGCGTTCGTAGTCCCAGTAGCGGCGCAGGTACAGCAGCGGCGCGGGGCCGTCTGCGCCGGCCAGCACCAGGGGCTGGCCGAGGTCCTCGCTGCCATCCTGTCCATCTACCTGCTCCCCGTGCACCACGCGCACCACGGGGCTGGCGCTCAGCGCCGCAACCCAGCCGGACAGGCGCGCAGGCAGCATCTGCCACAGGGCCTGCTGCGCGGGCAGCGCATCGGCCGGCCAGGCCAGCACGTCGTTGGGGTGGCCGGCCAGCGGCGCCAGGGGCAGGCAGCTGTGGCCGCGCCCCTCCATCTGCGCCAGCAGTGCGGCGGCCACCAGCAAGGCGGGCCCGGCCTGCGCATCCTGCCCGGCGACGAAGGAGGCCAGCGCCGCATCCAGCCGGCGCAGCAGGCCCGCGTCGGCCCAGC
Organism: Delftia sp. CH05; assembly: GCF_009827015.1. Classification (NCBI taxonomy): domain Bacteria; kingdom Pseudomonadati; phylum Pseudomonadota; class Betaproteobacteria; order Burkholderiales; family Comamonadaceae; genus Delftia; species Delftia sp. CH05. Next base: position 14,314 of record NZ_WUMG01000051.1, read on the forward strand.
GGCGCAGCAGGGCCAGCACCTCATTGGTGTCTGGCGGCTCGGCGCCCGGCGGTTTGCCGCCCAGCGATGCGTCGCCCGGCGGTTCATCGAACAGGTCCAGCGTGGCCGTATCGACGGTCCGCGAACGGGGGCGCGGGCTCATGGCGGCTCCTGCATATCGGCGCGGCCGGGACCGAGCAGTTCATCGAGCGCATCGAGCAAGGGCAGCTCGGGCGCCATGGCATGCATGCCACCGGCCGGGCCATCGATGCCGCGCAGAAAGTAGTACAGCGCGCCGCCCAGCTGGCGCTGCGGCTCGTAGGCCGTGCCCAGCCGGCTGCGCAGCAGCCGGTGCAGGGCCAGCAGGTAGAGGGCGGCCTGCACGTCGTAGCGGTGGTGGAGCATGGCGCGGGCCAAGGCCTCCTGGCCGTAGGCGGTGCCGTCCGGGCCCAGGTGGTTGCTCTTGTAGTCAAGCACCCAGTAGCGGCCCTCGTGGCAGAACACCAGGTCGGCAAAGCCCATGAGCATGCCGTGCAGCGAGCGCTGGGGCAGCGCGGGCCGCTCCTGCCCCGGCAGGATGAAGCGCCGGCACAGCTGGTCGATGCGCTCGGCCGGCAGCTGGCGCGCGGGCAGCCAGAACTCCATCTCGGACAGTTGCGGCCCCAGCGTGGCCAGCGTCACATCCAGCGGCGCCAGCGGCTGGTGGACCACGGCCGTGAGCCAGGCCAGCAGGTCGCGCGCCTGCTCGCCCCGGCCCGCGCGCTCGCAGCGGCGCACCAGGCGATCAGCGAGCGCACCCTGGCCGTCCACGGGCAGGGCAAAGTCTTCGCCGCCCAGCCATTCCAGCTGGTCGTGCACGAAGTTGCCGACCACGGGGCCGCGCAAAAAGCGGTGCCAGACCGCAGGCCCGCCGGCCGGTCCATTCTGCAGGGGCTGCAGGCCCGCCAGGCCGGCGATGTCCGCCAGTTCCGGCGATGGCGGCGGCTCCAGCGCCTGCTCATCCTCGGCCGGTCGCTGCACGGCCACGGGCAGCACGGGCAGGCTGGGCGCGGCCATGGCACGCACCAGGGCAGAGAAGCTGCCGATGCCCCAGCGGGTGTCGAAGCGCGCGTCGTAGGGCCGGGCATCGTGCAGCGGCGTGGCAGCGTCCGGCGGCTGCCAGCGCGTGCGCTGCAGCGGCTCGGCGTCCAGATCGCGCCAGGCCATGTGCGGGTCTTCTCCGCACAGCTGTCGCAGGCCGTCAAGCCAGCCCTGGGCCGAGCGCGGCTCGGTGCCGCCCAGCAGGTAGCCGGCGGCGCCCTGCTCGTTCACGCAGGCCTTGCCGTTGCCGCGCCTGAGCGGGGCCAAGCCCAGCCACAGCGCATGGCGCGGGCGGGTGAGCGCCACGTAGAACAGGCGCAGGTCCTCGCGCAGCCGCTCGCGGTCGGCCTGGGCCAGGTCTTCGTCGCTGAAGTCCAGCAGCAATCGGCGGGCCGGGGCGGCATCGTCTTCCACCCCCTCCTGCGCGGACAGGGTCAGGAACGGCGTCCTGGCCCGCTCCATGGGGCGGAAGCTGCCTGCGAACGGCAGGCAGACCAGCGGGTACTCCAGGCCCTTGCTCTTGTGCACAGTGACGATCTTGACCAGGTCGGCATCGCTTTCCAGGCGCACCACCTGCTCTTCGCTGCCGCTGCCCGGCGCCTCGATCTGGGTGGCCAGCCAGCGGATGAGGGCCTGCTCGCCCTCCAGCTGGGCGCTGGCGGTCTGCAGCAGCTCGGCCAGGTGCAGGTAGTTGGTCAGGCGCCGCTCGCCGCCCAGGGCCGGGTCCTGCAGCCAGCGCGCGGGCAGGTCCAGCCGGTACAGGGTCTGGCGCAGCATGGCCAGCACGCCCAGGCGCAGCCAGATGCTGTGCAGTTCGCGCAGCTGCTCGCTGCGCGCGTCAAAGGCTTCCTCGTCGGCGGCCAGCCAGGCCAGCTCGTCCAGCGACAGGCCGATGAGCCGCGTGGCCAGGCTCGCGCGCACGGCCTGGGCATCCAGCGGCGCGGCGACGGCGCGCAGCCAGTACAGCAGGTCATGGGCCTCATCGCTGGCGAACACCGAATCCTGGTCCGACAGGTAGACCGAGGCCACGGCGCGCGCCTGCAGTTCTCGGCGCACGGCGGCCGCCTCCCGGCCCGTGCGCACCAGTACGGCGATGTCGGCAGGCCGCAGGCGCACAAGGCGGCCATCGGGCTGCACAAAGCCGGCCTGCGGGTCGGCCAGCCACTGCACGATCTGCTCGGCGCAATGGGCCGCAAAGCGCCGCCGTACCTCGTCGGCCGACAAAGGCAGGGGGATGCCGGTGTCCTCGTCACGGCCCGCGCTCCAGGCCACGGTGAGGGCGGGCATGGCGCCGTCGCGCGTGTGCAGTTGCTCGCTGCGCCCCTGGGCGGCCACGGGCTCGAACGGCAGCGGGTTGTGGCTGCCGCGCCGGAACATGAAGGCGCCCTCGCCCGGCCGCTGCTCGGCCTGCGCGAACCAATGGTTGACGGCACCCACCAGCGCCTGGGTGGAGCGGTAGTTGGTGCCCAGCACGTAGTGGCGCCCCTCGGTGGCGCGGCGCGCCTGCAGGTAGCTGTGGATGTCGGCGCCGCGAAAGCCGTAGATGGACTGCTTGGGGTCGCCGATCAGCAGCAGGGCGCTGTGCGGGTCGTTGGCCGCCGTGCGGTAGATCTGATCGAACAGGCGGTACTGCAGCGGCGAGGTGTCCTGGAATTCATCGATCAGCGCCACCGGATACTGGGCCAGGATGCGCTCACGCAGCACGGCGCCGTTGTCGCCGGCCAGGGCCGTGTCCAGGCGCTGCAGCATGTCGGCAAAGCCGAAGCTGCCGGCCTGGCGCTTGAGGTGGGCCAGCCGCTGCGCCACGCGCGCGGCCGCATGCAGGCGTACGGCCACGCTGACGGGCGGCAATTGCTCCAGCTGCACCAGCAGCGCCTGCAGCTCGGCCAGCTCCAGCGGCATGAGCACATCGCCGGCCGACCCCTTGAAGGCCTCGGCCAGGCCTTCGGGGCTGAGGCGGTGGCGCGCGGCCTCGGTCAGCGCCAGCGGACCGTCCAGCGGGGCGCGCGACCAGTCGGCCAGCGCGGCCAGCCAGCCGGTGTAGCGCGCGGGCTGCAGCTTGCGCTTGTCCCACAACGCACCCTGCCCGTCGAGCTGCCCATCCAGCCACCGCTGCAGGCGCTGGGCCTTGTCGTCCCAGCCGGCGGCCAGGGCCAGCAGGCGGCTGCGGCGCTGTTCCATGGCGCGCTGCAGACATTCGGCCAGGCTGCCCTCGCCCGCACCGGGCACGGGGGGCTCGCGCAGCAGGGCGCGCATGTCATCGACCAGGGCGCCGACGTGGGGCCAGATCTTCAGGACCTCGTCCAGCAGCTCGTCGGACAGCGGGTAGCACTGCTGGCGCCAGTAGTCCTGCGCGGCCTCGGTCTGTCGCTGGCTTTCGTCAGGCTCCAGCGTTTCGTCGAAGAGGTTGCCGCTGTCGAAGGCATGCTCGCGCAGCATGCGCTGGCACCAGGCGTCGATGGTGTGGATGGCCGCGTCGTCCATGCATTCGGCGGCCATGGCCAGGCGCCAGGCCGCGCGTTCACGGGCCGCGCCTTCAGGGTAGGCCTCGCGCAGCGCGTGCAGGAAGGCGTCGTGGGGCGCGGGCTCGGCCTCGCCGCGAAAGCACTGCACGGCCTCGATCAGGCGCCTGCGTATGCGGTCGGACAGCTCGCGCGTGGCCGCGCGCGTGAAGGTCATGACGAGGATATCGGGCGGCATCAGCGGGCGCTCGAAGGCCGTGCTGCACTCGCCATGCCCCAGCACCAGGCGCAGGTAGAGCGCGGCGATGGTCCAGGTCTTGCCGGTGCCGGCGCTGGCCTCGATCAGGCGGCTGCCCCACAGCGGGAAGCGCTGTGCGTCGAGCACATGGCCGGTCACGCCGCCGGTCACTTCGCTGGTGCTCATGGTGCATCCGCCTGGTAGGGCTGGACCTGCACCTGCGCGGCCACCCAGTCGAGCAGCGGCGCGTGGGCGGCATGGGCCAGGGCCTCGAAACGGCCATCGGCGCTCAGCTGTTCGAAATCCGGGTAGCAGCGTGCCCAGGACGGGTCCTCGCCTTCGCCGCCGACCAGATGGCCGCCCTCATAGGCCTGCTGGGCCGCAGCGGGAAAGCCTTCGGCCATGGCCAGGCCGCTGCGCAGCGGCAAAGGCAGCGGGCCGTTCTGGCCTTCGCGCCACAGGGCCATCAATGCACGCAGCCGTGCCAGAGCGTCGGAGGGGTCCATGGGCAGGACCTGCACCAGGCCGTCGCGCGCCACCACGCGCAACTCGGCCTGCGAGCCGCTGGCGGCCAGCGCCAGGCTGCGCAGGTAGACCGGCATGAGCTTGTCGGCATGGGGCCTGCCCTTGGCATTGAGCAGGTTGCGCGGGTCCAGCAGCAGCCAGCACTGTGCGTCGTCCGCATCGGGGGACTCTTCGGTTTCGCAGGACTGGCGCAGCCCGTCGATCCAGTCGTCGAACACCAGGCCATCGTCCTCGATCAGCAGCCGCCTGCGCGGCGCGGGATGGGCATACCGATCCAGTTGCTGGCGCCAGGCCCGCAGCGAAGGCGTGACCGAGGACTGCAGCGCCCGCGCGCCGCGCTCGCCCAGCCCCGCCAGAGGCAGCCGCCCCGAGCGCGTGAGGCGCGCGACGGCGGCGCGCACGCTGTCTTCCATGGCCTGGGGCGCCTGCCCGGGCTCGTCCAGGCCGGCCGCCACCTGCTGCTGCAACTGCTGCACCAGCAAGTATTCGGTCAGGCCGTCGAGCTGGAACAGCTCCTCGTCCACCACGGGGTTGTCCTCCTGCTCGAAGCGCACCTGCAGGCGCTGGCGCAGGTAGGCGCGCGCCGGGTGGCGCAGGAAATCGGTGAGCCGGGCCAGCGTCAGCGGCGCCGAGGCGTCGGGGACAAAGGGCGGGCGTGGCTGCGCGGGCAGCGGAGGCAACGCGTCCGTGCCGTCAGACTGCGCATGCGCGGCCCGCCATTCGCGCGCATACGTGGTCCAGGGCGAACCTTCTTCGAAATAGCGGCGGCTGAAGGGCTGCAGCGGGTGCTGCTGCGTGCGCTGCGCCAGCAGCGGCTGGCCGCCTTCGCCGCGCCAGCCGGCCTCCAGGTAGTCGCGCAGCTGGGAGACCAGGACCGAGGGCGGCTGCTCGCTGTTGTCGCGCACATGGTGGCCGGTCCAGCTGATGTAGAGCGCGCGGCGCGCGGACAGCAGGGCTTCGAGCATGAGCTGGCGGTCATCGTCGCGGCGCGCGCGGTCGCCGGGGCGCTGCTGGCCGGGCAGCGCCATCAGGTCGAAGTCGCTGCGCGTGGCGCGGCGCGGATAGTCGCCATCGTTCATGCCCAGCAGGCAGACCACCTCGAAGGGAATGGCGCGCATGGGCATCAGCGTGCAAAAGGTCACGCCACCGGCGCGAAAGCGCTGCGACAGCGAGGGCTGCTCCAGCGCCTGCATCCAGGCCTCCTGGGCCACGCCCAGTTCCACGGCCTGCGCATAGCCGGCCTGCTCGCAGGCGCGCTGCCAGTCCGTGAGGGCGGCGTCCAGTGCGGCCAGCATGGCCTCGTCCTCATCGTCCTGCGCCTTGAAGAAGTCCTGCAGCAGCGCGCGAAAGCGCTGCGCCCAGGCCTCGGGCATGGCGGGCTGCTCGGCCTCGCGCCACCACGCCAGCATGCGCTCCAGCAGCGCGGCCAGCACGCCGGCCAGCTCGGCCGACAGGCCGCCCACCTCGTCATAGGGCTCGATGCCGCCGAAGGCCTGGCCGTCCTGCGCCACGCCGCTGGCATAGCCCAGCAGCATGCGCTGCAGGCCGAACCAGGCGCTGTTGTGCTCGCCGCAGGCCTGCAGGCCCAGGGCGCCGCGCTGCGGCGCATTGAGTCCCCAGCGGATGCCGGCCCCGGCCATCCAGCGCGTGAGCTGGGGCAGGTCGTCGGCCGCCAGACCCATGCGCGCGGCAATCGCTGGGACGTCCAGCAGGTCGCACAGCTCGCTGAGCCGGCAGCGCTGCTGCGGCAGGCGCAGCAGCCATTGCAGGGCCACGGCCAGCGGGCTGCTGGCGCGTGCGCCCAGGTCGGCAATGTCAAAGGGAATGTGGCGCGGATCATGCCTGCCGTACTGGCCGAACACGGCGCGTATCGAGGGCGCGGCGGTCTCTATGGACGGCAGCATGACTACGACGTCACGCGGTGCCAGCGGTGCCGGCCCCGGCTGCCCGGGATCCGGGGGCCGGGCCAGCATCTGCAGCAGCTGGTCGTGCAGCACTTCCAGCTCGCGCACCACGCTGTGCGCGCTGTGGAACACGATGGAGCGGTCGGCCCGCGCCACCTCCAGCGGCGGGTGCTCGGCCAGCGGCACCAGGTCGCGGATGCGCTGCTGCACCTGGGCCAGCAGCGGCGCGGTGCGCAGGTCCTCGGCATCGGTTTCGTCGAACAGGTCCACGCGCGGCATCTGCAGCTGGGCTGCGGCACCCGTGGTGTCGAAGGCGTCGAGCTGGCGCACATAGTCGCGGCTTTGCCGGCCCCAGGCGGCCAGCAGCGGATGGGCGTGGGCATGCATGGCCTCCAGCGGCAACTGCGCCAGGTCGCGGCCGCCGCGCAGCGGCTGGCGGCGCCGCGCCATGCGCAGCAGCTCGCGCCCGTCGATGGCGTCGGCCCAATGGAAACGGCAGGGATTGGGCACGGCCAGCAGCACCTGGCTGTGGCGGGCAATGGCGGCCAGGAACTCCAGCAGGCTCAGCGGCAGCTGGCTGATGCCGAACACCACCACGCGGCGAGCCAGCGGCGCGGCCGGCGCTTCGCCCGACTGCAGCGCGGCCAGAACCCGTCCCTGCAGGCGCGCGCGCGTGGCGCCGCGCTGGTCCTCGTCCAGCTCGGCCAGCACGGCGCGCCACAGGCGCGGCTGCCACAGCTGGCCTTCGGGCACCGAGGCGTCCGCCACACCAGGGCGCAAGGGCATGGGCAGCACGTCATGCCCGGCCTCCCAGGCGTCCAGCCAGTCGGCGCGGTAGATCTGGTATTGGTCGAAAAGGTCGGCCAGGCGCTGGGCCAGCTGCAGCAGCCGCTCGGGCTCGCCGGGGCGCAGAAAGCCTGCAATGGGGGCGAAGGCCGGGTCATGCAGGCACTGCGGCAGCAGGCGCATCAGCCGCCAGGTCATGGGTGTCTTGTCCAGCGGCGATTCGCGCGGCACGGCCTGGCGGCCCAGCACCTGGCGGTAGCTGCGCCAGACAAAGCGCGCGGGCAGTTCCACGCGCGCGGCGGCGCACACGCCCAGCTGCTCGGCCATGCGCATCTTGAACCACTCGGCCATGCCGTTGCTCTGCACCAGCACCACCTCCGGCTCCAGCACGTCCAGCGGGTGCGCAGCCAGCCATGCCAGCACCGTATCGGCCAGCACCTCCGTCTGATTACCGTGCAGGGCGATCAAGCCCGGCTGCCAATGCGATGCCACCTCTGCGCTCCCGTGCTCCAAGCCATGCGAGCAGCGAGCTTAACGCGGTTGACACGGGCCGGGACCGCGCGGGTCCATTACCAATGCAGGTAGAACATGGCCTTGGCCAGCAGCACGATGGCCAGCACGTGGCAGAACACGCTCAGGTGCAGGCGGTGCGAGCGGCGCCCGCCCAGCACACCGCGCCGGCGCCACCACATGGCTGCCAGGAAATGTCCGAACACGCTGAGCGCCAGCCCGATCTTGAACGCCAGCAGCAGGCCGAAGCTGCTGGCCAGCGGAGCGGCAAAGGCTGCAGCCAGTGCCGCGCGATGCTGCCAGGCCAGACCCAGCCCCGCGCCGTACAGCACCAGCAGCACCCAGGGCATGACGGCCACCGCTCGGTCGCCCAGCGCCTGCTCGGTGGCGCGCGCCACGATGGCGGGCAGGTGGCGGCGCGCCCCGGCCAGCAGCACCACTTCAAAGAACACCGTACCCGCGAAGGCGATGGCAGCCAGCAGGTGCAGGGTCAGCAGCAGGCCGTAGCTCATGCGCGCCTCCTGTGCGGCAGGGGCAGGGGCAGCGGCAGGGATGCGGGAGCCGGCATCAGATCGGCCAGCGTGAAGCCGTCCAGATGGGCCAGGAAGCTGTCCAGCGCCCCGCCCAGCACGCCGGCCAGCCGGCAGTCCTGTACAAGCGTGCAGGCAGGTGGGCTGGTGCCCGTGAAGCATTCGACGATGGCAAGGTCCGGCTCCATGCCGCGCACCACGTCGCCCAGGCCGATGTCGGCCGGCGCATGGGCCAGGCGCATGCCGCCGCCCTTGCCGCGCACGGTCACGATCCAGCCGCGCAGCGCCAGCTGGTGCGTGACCTTCATGAGATGGGCTTCGGAGATGGCATGGGCCTGGGCGATCTCGGCAATCGTGCACAGCCGTCCGGGGTGGCGCGCCACATGCATGAGCAGGCGCAGCGCGTAGTCGGTCATCAGAGTCAGGCGCATGGCAGGCCTGCGATCATGCCTGCCGGTCGGCACGCGGGCGCACCAGCAGCGGGGCGAAACGCCACAGGTACAGCGCAAAGGCCAATACCCAGGCAGCGGCCGAGGCATGCAGCGCCGCCAGCGACAGCGCCGTGGGCAGCAGGGCCGCCAGGCGCAGCACGGCAGCGGCAATGACCAGGGCATAGGCGGCGACCATGCTGCGGTCGGTGCGCAGCGGCAGGCCCAAGTGGCCCATCGACGTCCGTGTGCACATGCCGATGATGAGCAGGGCAAAGCTGCCCGCACCGATCACATGCACGGGCCAGGCGGGGCGCAGCACCCATCCGGCCGCATGCGCGCCGGCCACCAGCAGGCCCGCACCCAGCGCCGCGTGGCCCAGGTAGAGAATCCACAGCAGCGGCACGCGGCGCACGGCCTGGGGCTTCCAGGCCAGCACCTGCCACAGGGCGATCACGCCCGCCACGGCCAGGCCGGCGGCCAGGCCCGGCCACCAGCCCGCCAGCAGGCAGGCGATGGCCACCACGCCCGCACCCAGTTGCCACTGGCCGCTGGCCGTGTGCATGGGGATCTGCAGGCCGGACACGGCGCGCATGGCGAAGAAGGGGATCACGCGCCGCGCGATCAGCAGCGCAATCACGGCCATGCACAGCAGGCCTGCGTTGAAGCGCTGCATCAGCGCGCCGTAGTCGCCCTGCCAGATGGACCACAGGTACAGCGCATCGGCCGCGCCCAGGCCGGCCAGCAGCAGGGGCAGCCCGTAGTTGCGCCGGCTGCGCGCCACCTGAATGGCACGGCCCAGCGCCAGCGCGGCCCAGCAGAAGAAGGCCGTCTCGCACAGCGCGGCGACCGCAAAGGCCTGCGGCCCCGGCAGCAAGAAGCCTGCGCGGGCCACCAGCCACAGCAGGCACAGCGCGCCCAATGCCCGGCCCTGCAGGGGGTTGCGCCCTGTCCAGTTGCTGCCCGCCGTGAATAGAAAGCCTACGGCGATGGTGGCCACGAAGGCCCACAGCATCTCGTGTGCATGCCAGAACACGCCGGGCATGCGCCCCGCGATCCACTGCGGAGCATGGACCCACAGCGCCACCGACAGCGCGGCCCAGAGGCAGCCAAGCAGGTACAGCGGCCGAAATCCCAATTCGAGGAATGCCGTCCATTGCGGCGCCGGCTCCCGGGTTCTCAGGGGTTCCTCCAGCTCCATCCATTGCGCCATGATGTGCACTCCTTCCGGCCCGCCGTGCGCCTGCATAAGATGTATTCAGCGTACATCTTCAGGCGCGCGGGCGGGGCCGCTGCGGCACCACCTTCTGACCCACATCAAGCAGGAGCCAAGCATGGCACTCGAACACGCAAAGCCACTGGAGGTCATCGCCCTGCACGCCCGCGACGGCATGCCCATCAGCACCAGCCTGATCCGAACGCCGAAGCTGCAGCTGCTGCGCCTGGTGCTACCGCCCGGCCATGCCCTGCCCAGCCATCAGGTCCCCGGCGAGGCCACCATCCACTGCCTGGCGGGCGAGGCCGGCATTGCCACGCGCCTGGCAAGCCTGCGGCTGGTGGCCGGCTCGGTGGTGCTGGTGCCTGCCGGCGAGCTGCACGATGTGCACGCGCGCGGCGACCAGGGCTGCGTGCTGCTGGTGACGATTGCGGGCGCGAACGACTGAAGGCGGCCGCAGCCGCCGCACAGGCAGGATCACGCATTGCCTGAGGCACAAAGAAAAACGGACTGCTTCTTGCGAAGCAGTCCGTAATCTTTTTCACTGTATCTGGTGGCCTGGGACGGAATCGAACCGCCGACACAAGGATTTTCAATCCTCTGCTCTACCGACTGAGCTACCGGGCCGAGAACTAGATTATATGCAGGATTTTTTGACCCAAAAACGAAAAAGCCAAAATTCCTTCAAAAAGTCTATCCGCGCTTGTTGCGGCCCAGGTCCACGCCCAGCTGGCGCAGCTTGCGGTACAGGTGGGTGCGCTCCAGGCCGGTCTTCTCGGCCACGCGGGTCATGGAGCCGCCTTCGCGCGCCAGGTGGAACTCGAAGTAGGCCTTCTCGAAACCGTCGCGCGCCTCGCGCAGGGGGCGGTCCAGATCGAAACCCTGGTGTGCATGCGGCACGTTGTTGTCCACCGGCACACGGCTGGCCGCAGGTGTGACGACGGCTGCGATGTCGGCAGGCTCGGCCACTGCGGCAGGTGCTGCAGCCGGCGCCTGGCTGGCGGCATTGCGCGCCAGGCCCTGCTCCACCGCCTTGAGCAGCTTCTGCATGGTGATGGGCTTTTCCAGGAAGGACAGCGCACCGATGCGCGTGGCCTCCACCGCCGTCTCGATGGTGGCGTGGCCGCTCATCATGATGACCGGCATGGTCAGCTGGCCCGCCGAGGCCCATTCCTTGAGCAGCGATACGCCATCGGTGTCGGGCATCCAGATGTCGAGCAGCACGAGGTCGTAGGTGTTGGAGGCGCGCGCCGTGCGCGCCTGGCCGGCGTTCTCGGCCACGTCCACACTATGACCTTCGTCGTTGAGGATTTCCGACAACAAATCCCGGATCCCCAGTTCGTCGTCGACCACCAGTATGTTTGCCATGTGTCTTAAGCCTATGTGCTGAGGCGCGGGGGGGCGTCAGGCCTATCCTGTACGCTCAGGCGCAAATGATAGCGACACTTGCGCACCTTGAATCACCCCGCCGTCGTCCCTGTTGCCCAGGTCGATGCGGGCGCCATGCTCGTCTGCGATTTTCTTGACCACGGCCAGGCCCAGTCCGGTGCCCCGCGCCTTGGTCGTGACGTAGGGCTCGAAGGCCCGTTGAAGGATGTTGGCCGCGAAGCCCGTGCCGCTGTCGCTGATGCTCAGGCGCACGCGGCGCGTGGACTCGTTCCAGCGCGTCTCTATGGTCACGGGGCCGGGGGGCTGGCCGCTTTCCTGCGCACGCTGGGCCGTGGCGTCCTGGGCATTCTGCAAAAGATTGTGAATGACCTGGCGCAGCTGCTGGCCATCGCCGGAAATCGGCGGGCATTGCGGGTCCAGCACACACTCCACGCGCACTTCGGCGTTCTCTTCACCGTACAGCTGCAGCACGTCGGTCACCAGCGCGTTGAGGTCCAGCGACTGCAGATTGGCGGCAGGCAGGCGCGCGTAGTCGCGGAATTCATCGACCAGGCGCTTCATGGCGCCGACCTGATCGACGATGGTCTTGACGGACTTGGCCAGCAGCGCCTGGTCAGCCGGCTGCAGCTTGTCGGTCAGCCGCATGGCCATGCGCTCGGCCGACAGCTGGATGGGCGTGAGCGGGTTCTTGATCTCATGGGCCACGCGGCGCGCGACCTCGCCCCAGGCCTGGGCGCGCTGGGCCGAGACGATCTCGGAGATGTCGTCGAAGACCAGCAGCCGCTGCGCATCGGGCAGTTCCGCACCGCGCATGACCAGGGTGGTGGTGTGCTGGATGACGCCGCCATCGGTGGAGGCATGCAGCTCATGCACCAGTTGCCAGCGATCGCGCCCCTGCTCGCCCAGGAAGAGCGCGAACTGCTCCTGCACGACTTCGCCGAACTGCTCCAGCCCCGGCACCTGGGACAGCGCCCGTCCTTCATGGACGGCCATGGGCGCGCGCAGTATGCGCGTGGCCCCGGGATTGCTCAGGACGATGGCGCCCCGCGCGTCCAGCACGATGACGCCCGATGTGAGGTTGTCGAGGATGGTCTGCAGGTTGCCGCGTGCGGCATCGAGCTGGCCCATGCTGCGGTTGGCTTCGGCACGGGCGTCGGCCAGTTGCTGGGTCATGAGCGCGAAGGAGCGCGTGAGCCCGCCGATCTCGTCGCGCGTCTGCAGCGCCGGCTTGGGCCGCAGATCGCCGCGCGCCACGTCGCGCATGCCCTGGGCCAGCAGCAGCAGCGGCCTGGCCAGCTGGTTGCCCAGCACGATGGCCAGCACCACGGCGCCGAAGACCGCCAGGAACAGGCTGAGCGTGAGCGTGCCTATGTACATGCGCTGCAGGCCGCCGCGTGCCAGCGCGCGTTCCTGGTATTCGCGGTTGGCGGCCTGCACGGCAAGGGCGTTGGTCACCAGCGCCTGCGGCAGCGCAATGGTGGCCTGCAAATAACGCGGCTCGGTCAGCAGTCCCACGCTGGGGTTGGGAACCACGGCCAGCGTGCGAACCTGGGCATTCGGCGCTGTGGCACCCGGCTGGGCCGTGCCGTCGTCGTCCAGTCCTTCGATGCTGGCCACGGCGCGCTGCTCGCGCAGCGAGCGCAGCATTTGCGCGCTGGGGCGTTCGGGCTGCAGGTTGAAGCGCGATTGACCTGCGCTGGCAACCGCGCGCAAGCCAGCCAGCTCGCCACTGCGCGGCACCGGCGCCGGACCCACGACGGCGATTTCGGAGGCGCTCCACAGCACGACATCGGTGGCCCCCAACTGGTCGCGCACGCGCTCCAGGATCAGCGCGGCGCCCGCATCGGAGACCTGGGACAGCTGGGCGCCTGCGGTGCGCGTGTTGTTGGCCATGTCGTTGGCCACGGTCTCCAGCGTGGAGCTGGCCAGGCTCACGCCTGCCGACAGCGCACCCTCGACCTGCACGTCGAACCAGCTCTCGATGGAGCGCGAGACGAACTGGTAGGAAACGATGTAGATCAGCAGACCCGGCACCAGTCCCACCAGCGTGAAGATGCCGGCCAGCTTGAGCAGCAGGCGGCTGCCGAAGCGCCCCCGCTGCAGGCGTATGGCCAGGCGGATGCCGCCCCAGACCAGGATGGCCAGCAGCAGGCCGGCCACGACCACGTTGGCGGCGAACAGCCAGTTGTAGTTGCGCTCGTAGTCCAGCCGGTTGTTGGTGGCCAGGGTCAGCAGGAACAGCAGCAGCACGCCGACCAGCCCCATGAGACCGGCGCCCACGCCCACGGCCCAGCGCGTGCCGCGCGACAGGCCGGCCGAGGCCGGCAGGGCCATGCGTTCGTCGGCGTCGGTGTCCCGGTTCATGGCGCGTCTTCCAGCATCTGGGCGCGCGACAGCTGCAGGTTCCAGCCCGAGCGGCCCAGCGCACCGATCTGCAACGGCCTTGGCAGCTGGGACAGGTCGATGCGAAAGCGCAGCTGCACCGAGACACCCGACTGCGTGGGTGCCGTGTCCATGATTTTCCAGCGCGAGATGCGCCGCATGGAGGACAGCGCATCTTCCAGGGTCTCGAAGGTCTGGCCCAGGGCCAGCCCCAGCCCGGCGCTGGAGAAGGGGGTATTGGAGATGTGCAGGCGCCAGCGGCGTGTCAGCGGCTGGTGGCTGAGGCGGTAGTGGCGGCTGGCGGTGGCCAGTTGCTGATCGGACCAGTACCAGCGCTCACGCTGGACCTGAGCCTCTGCCACGAAGTACATGGGAATGCCCTGGCGCAGCGCGTCGTCGATCTGGTAGGGCAACTCGAACTGGAGATTGGCGGACAGCAGCAGACCATCGTCGGAGCGCTCGAGCTGCATGGATCCGATCTCGGCGGTCAGCGCATCGGCCCTGGCCTGCAGGCCCAGGCCGGCCAGCACGGCGGCCAGCACAAGTGCCCCGGCCAGCCGCGCCAGCAGGCGCAGCCAGGCTGGCGACCTGGTCCGGGGACGGGGGTCAGCGCGTCTTTTGCAGCAAGGCGTAGAAGAAGCCGTCGTGGTCACCCAAAGCATTGTCAGCCAGCATGCCGGCTTTGTAGTCCTTGCCCGGGATTAAATGCCCCGGCGCCGGCAGTGTTCGCGCCTCACTGTTGCGTGCAACAAACGCTTGAACCTGTGCCTCGCCCTCTTGCCTGAAGACCGAGCAGGTGCAGTACAGCAGGCGCCCGCCAGGCTGCAGCAGGGGCCACAGGGTGTCGAGCAGCCTGGACTGGATCTGGGCCAGCTGGTGCACATCGCTTTCGCGGCGCAGCCAGCGCACGTCGGGCTGGCGCCGCACGATGCCCGAGGCCGTGCAGGGCGCGTCCAGCAAGATGGCGTCGAACAGCTGGCCACCGCATTGCGCCTCGAACCACTGCGCAGGCTGGGACGCATCGGCCACGACCACTTGCGCCTGCAACTGCAGCCTTCCCAGCGTGTCCTCGATGCGCGCGGCGCGCTCGGCGTCTATCTCCAGCGCCGTGACCTGCAGGGTCTGCGGCGCTGCGTATTCCAGCAGGTGGGCCGTCTTGCCACCGGGGGCGGCGCAGGCATCAAGTACCCGCAACGCTCGGCCGGCGGGCTGCTCCAGCCCTTGCAGCAGCAGCGGTGCGGCCAGTTGCGCCGCCGCATCCTGCACGGAGGCCAGGCCCTGGTCGAAGCCCGGCAGGGATTGCACGGGCAAGGCCTGCTGCAGTTGCAGGCCGCTGTCGGCCACGGCAAGCGATGGCACGTCCATGGCCTGCAGCGCCGCCTGGTACTGCGCGCGGTCTGCCCTTTGGCGATTGACGCGCAGCGTCATCGGCGGCTGCTCGTTGTTGGCCTGCAGGATGGCCTGCCAGTGATCGGGATGGTCCTTGCGCAGGCGGGCAATCCACCAGGCGGGATGGTTCCAGACCGCCTGCGGCTGGGCTTCGGTGGCGGCGACCAGGGCATCGCGCTCGCGCAGAAAGCGGCGCAGGCAGGCGTTGACAAAGCCGGACTGCGCGCGGGTCGGCCCCTGCTTGGCCGCTTCCACGGCCTGGTTGACCAGGGTGAACGGCGGGTATGGCGCGCGAGATTCATCCCAGGCCAGGGCCAGGGCGGTGTTCAGCAATGCGCTGACGCGCGGCGGCGGGTTGCGCGAGGCCAGCTGCTTTTGCAGCGCCTGGGCACGGCCCAGCTGGCGCAGCACCTGGAACAGCAGGGCCTGCACGCCGGGACGCAGCGGCTGCGGCACACGCGCCAGCACGCTGCGGCTGGACTGGCCTTCGAGCACGGCCTGCAGGCATTGGGCGACGGCGTCGAGCTGCTGCCAAAGAGGAGGTGCGGCCGGTACGGCATGCGCCTGCGAGGGCGCCGCAGCGCGGCGCGGGGAAGAATGCGTGCGTTGGTTCATGTTCCACTTTCCTGCACCTTGCTGGGCGCAGGTTCGACCAGCAGGCTGCGCACCGGGCGAAAGCCCAGCAGCCAGGCCAGCAACCTGGCCGGATATTGCGCGATGGCGGCGTTGTAGCGCTCGGCCGCGGCGTTGAATTGCTGCAGTCCCAGGCGGTTGCGCACCTGGTGCTCGGTCCAGCGCTGCTGCCAGGGCTGCAGCGGATCGGGGTCCGGCGACGGGGCATCTGATGGCGCAGCGCCAGTGCCAGCGGCGCCGGTGCCGGTGTCAACGGCGACCTTGGTCATGGCCTGCCAGGCCACCTCCAGCGCCGAGCAGGCATGCTCCAGCGAGGCCAGCGCGCTCTCGCGCAGCGGCCGGCCACGGGCATCGACCAGCGCCGCCTGCAACTGCGCGGCGGTCTGGTGCAGCGCGGCCTGGGCATGCACAAGGGCGGGGCTTTGGCCTTCGCCCTTGGGCTGTGCCTCGAAGGCCTGCAGCATGGCATGCCACTGGCCCAGGTATGCATCGAGCGTACCGAACTGCTGCACGCAGCCGCTGCGCAGCCGGGCCAGCCGGTTGTATGCGCCGACGGCCCAGAACACCAGCAGTGCCAGCAGCATCCATTCAAGAGACAAGGACCACATCGTCTGCAATGGCCCGGCCGGAAGCTGGTCCGGCCGAACTCTGGTTATTCCCAAAGAAAAACGCTCCCGCCTGCGCAGGGCAGGCCGGGAGCGTCACATCATCAAGCACTTGCGCCATGCACTGCTCTAGGAGACAGCATGTCCCAACAAGAGGGACGCCGAGCAAGGGCCGCCCCCGCGCAGCGAGGGCGTCGTCCCCCTCCCGCGTAGCGAGAGAGGGGGAAGCGGCACAGCCGCTCAGGGGGTGACACCGCCTATCAGTCAGCGGAAGCGTCACCGGCGACGGCAGCCACGCCAGCGTCGTCGTCAGCCATCACACCGGCCAGTTCGGCCGCTTCGGCGTCGGCGATGGCGCGGCGCTCTGCGTCGTCCATGGCGTCCTTGGCCTTGCGCGCCTGGTGGTATGCCAGACCCGTACCAGCGGGGATCAGGCGACCCACGATGACGTTTTCCTTCAGGCCACGCAGCTCGTCGCGCTTGCCCATGATGGCAGCCTCGGTGAGCACGCGGGTCGTTTCCTGGAACGACGCGGCAGAGATGAAGGAGTCGGTCGACAGCGATGCCTTGGTAATACCCAGCAGCACGTTGGAGTACGTGGCAGGGATCTTGCCTTCGCGCTGCAGCGCCTCGTTGGTATTGAGGATCTCCGAACGCTCGACCTGCTCGCCAGCGATGTAGGTCGAGTCGCCGGTGTTCTCGACCACGACGCGGCGCAGCATCTGGCGAACGATCACCTCGATGTGCTTGTCGTTGATCTTCACACCCTGCAGGCGGTAGACGTCCTGCACTTCATCGACGATGTAGCGCGACAGCTCCTCGATGCCCAGCAGGCGCAGGATGTCCTGCGGATCGGCCGGGCCGTCGACGATGGACTCACCCTTGTTGACCACCTGGCCTTCGTGCACCAGGATGTTCTTTTCCTTGGGCACGAGTTCTTCCCAGACCTTGCCATCCAGATCGGTGATCTGCATGCGCACCTTGCCCTTGGTTTCCTTGCCGAAGGAAATGGTGCCGGTCATCTCGGCCAGCGTGCCCTTGTCCTTGGGCGTGCGGGCTTCGAACAGCTCGGCCACGCGGGGCAGACCGCCGGTAATGTCGCGGGTCTTCTGGCCTTCGACAGGGATACGGGCCAGCACTTCGCCGGGGCCCACGTCCTGGCCGTCACGCACCTGGATCAGCGCGCCGACCTGGAAGCCGATCGTCACCGAGTGGTCGGTGCCGGGGATCTTGACTTCCTGGTTGTTGGCATCGATCAGCTTGACCTGGGGACGCACGACCTTGGCAGAGCCACGGCGCTTGGGATCGATCACCACCAGCGTGGACAGGCCGGTCACTTCATCGACCTGCTTGGCCACGGTCAGGCCCTCTTCCACATTCTCGAAGCGCACCTGGCCGGCGTACTCGGTAATGATGGGTCGGGTCAGCGGATCCCAGTTGGCCAGGATCAGACCGGCCTTGACCTGCTGGTCGGGCCTGACGGTCAGCACGGCACCGTAGGGCACCTTGTGGCGCTCACGCTCGCGGCCGTTGTCGCTGATGACGATTTCGCCCGAACGCGAAATCACGACCAGCTCACCCTTGGTGTTGCTGACGTAGCGCATCGTGCTGTTGAAGCTGATGGAGCCGTTGGACTTGGCTTCCACGCTCGAGGCGATGGCAGCGCGCGAAGCGGCACCACCGATGTGGAAGGTACGCATGGTCAGCTGCGTGCCGGGCTCGCCGATGGACTGGGCGGCGATCACACCCACGGCTTCGCCGAGGTTGATCAGGCCGCCGCGGCCCAGGTCGCGGCCGTAGCACTTGGCGCACAGGCCGTAGCGGGTTTCGCAGGTCAGCGCGGTGCGGACCTTGATCTCGTCCACGCCTTGCGACTCCAGCTCGTCGATCACGTCTTCGTTGAGCAGCGTGCCTGCGGGCAGCAGCACGGCCAGCGTCTCGGGATGCACGACGTCCTCGGCCGTGGTACGGCCCAGCACGCGGTCGCGCAGCGATTCGATGACTTCACCGCCTTCGACGATGGCGCGCATCAGTGCGCCATTGCTCGTGCCGCAATCGTCCTCGTTGACCACCAGATCCTGCGTCACGTCCACCAGACGACGCGTCAGGTAGCCGGAGTTGGCCGTCTTCAACGCCGTGTCGGCCAGACCCTTTCGGGCGCCGTGGGTGGAGATGAAGTACTGCAGAACGTTCAGGCCTTCACGGAAGTTCGCCGTAATGGGCGTCTCGATGATGGAGCCGTCAGGCTTGGCCATCAGGCCACGCATGCCGGCCAGCTGGCGGATCTGCGCGGCCGAGCCGCGGGCGCCGGAGTCGGCCATCATGTAGATGGCGTTGAACGATTCCTGCTCGACTTCGTTGCCGTGGCGGTCGATGACCTTTTCCTTGGCCAGCTGGGCCATCATGACCTTGGAGACTTCGTCGCCGGCCTTGCCCCAGATGTCCACCACCTTGTTGTAGCGCTCGCCAGCGGTCACGAGACCGGAGACGTACTGCTGTTCGATCTCCTTCACCTCGGCTTCGGCACGGCCGATGATCTCGGCCTTTTGCGGCGGCACCAGCATGTCGCCGATGGCGATCGAGATGCCGGCGTGCGTGGACAGGCGGAAGCCGTTTTGCAGCAGCTTGTCGGCAAACACCACCGTGGCCTTCAGACCGCACTTGCGGAACGAGGCATTGATGAGCTTGGAGATCTCCTTCTTCTTGAGCGCCTTGTTCATGTGGCTGAACGGCAGGCCCTTGGGAAGTATCTCGGACATCAGGGCGCGGCCCACGGTGGTTTCCACCAGGCTGGTCGAAGGCTCGAACTCGCCGGAGTCCTTGTTCTTCGTCCACTCGGTCAGGCGAACGCTGATCTTGGCGGCCAGCTCGACCTGCTCGGCGTCCAGCGCGCGCTGCACTTCGCCGATGTCGGCGAAGACCATGCCCTCGCCCTTGCCGTTGATGCGCTCGCGCGTCGCGTGGTACAGACCCAGCACCACGTCCTGCGAAGGAACGATGGAGGGCTCGCCCGATGCGGGGAACAGCACGTTGTTGGAGGCCAGCATCAGCGTGCGGGCTTCCATCTGTGCTTCCACCGACAGCGGAACGTGGACGGCCATCTGGTCACCGTCGAAGTCGGCGTTGAAGGCCGCGCAGACGAGCGGGTGCAGCTGGATGGCCTTGCCTTCGATCAGGATGGGCTCGAAGGCCTGGATGCCCAGGCGGTGCAGCGTGGGAGCACGGTTCAGCATGACCGGGTGCTCCTTGATGACCTCTTCGAGGATGTCCCACACCACGGGCGTGCCGGATTCCACTTCCTTCTTCGCCGCCTTGATGGTGGTGGCGATGCCGCGCTGCTCGAGCTGCGCGAAGATGAAGGGCTTGAACAGTTCCAGCGCCATCAGCTTGGGCAGACCGCACTGGTGCAGCTTGAGGTACGGACCCACCGTGATCACGGAACGGCCCGAGTAGTCCACGCGCTTGCCCAGCAAGTTCTGGCGGAAACGGCCGCTCTTGCCCTTGATCATGTCGGCCAGCGACTTCAGGGCACGCTTGTTGGCGCCCGTCATGGCCTTGCCACGGCGGCCGTTGTCCAGCAGCGAGTCCACTGCTTCCTGCAGCATGCGCTTTTCGTTGCGCGCGATGATTTCCGGAGCCTTCAGCTCCAGCAGGCGGCGCAGACGCGAGTTGCGGTTGATGACGCGGCGATACAGGTCGTTCAGGTCGGACGTTGCGAAGCGGCCGCCGTCCAGCGGCACCAGCGGACGCAGGTCCGGGGGCAGCACGGGCAGCACTTCCATGACCATCCAGCCCGGCTTGATGCCGGACTTCTTGAACGCTTCCAGCAGCTTCAGGCGCTTGGCGTTCTTCTTGACCTTGACTTCGGAGCCGGTCAGGTCGCCGCGCAGGCGCTCGGTCTCGACGTCGATGTCGATGCCTTCGAGCAGGTCCTTGATGCCTTCGGCGCCCATCTTGGCTTCGAACTCGTCACCGTACTCGGTGCGCTTGGCCTCGTAGTCGTCCTCGGTCATGATGCTGAACTTCTTCAGCGGGGTCATGCCGGGGTCGGTCACCACGTAGGCTTCGAAGTACAGCACGCGCTCGATGTCGCGCAGCGTCATGTCGAGCACCAGGCCCAGACGCGACGGCAGCGACTTCAGGAACCAGATGTGGGCGCAGGGCGCAGCCAGGTCGATGTGGCCCATGCGCTCGCGGCGC
Organism: Delftia sp. CH05; assembly: GCF_009827015.1. Taxonomy (NCBI): domain Bacteria; kingdom Pseudomonadati; phylum Pseudomonadota; class Betaproteobacteria; order Burkholderiales; family Comamonadaceae; genus Delftia; species Delftia sp. CH05. The sequence continues at coordinate 34,570 of NZ_WUMG01000051.1, forward strand.
ACCTTGGTCTGGGTCACTTCGACGCCGCACTTCTCGCAGATCACGCCGCGGTGCTTGAGGCGCTTGTACTTGCCGCACAGGCACTCGTAGTCCTTGATGGGGCCAAAGATCTTGGCGCAGAACAGACCATCGCGCTCGGGCTTGAACGTGCGGTAGTTGATGGTCTCGGGCTTCTTCACCTCGCCGAAGGACCAGGAACGGATCTTCTCGGGAGAAGCCAGGCCGATCTTGATGGCATCGAAATGCTCATCGGGCGTGAATTGCTTGAACAGGTCGAGTAGAGATTTCATAAGACTCTTTCCCTTTTCAATATTTAAGAACGCTCAAGCTCGATGTCGAGGCCCAGGGAGCGGATTTCCTTGACCAGCACGTTGAACGACTCGGGCATGCCTGCCTCGATGGCGTGCTCGCCCTTGACGATGGATTCGTACACCTTGGTACGGCCCACCACGTCGTCGGACTTCACGGTCAGCATTTCCTGCAGCACATAGGCGGCGCCGTAGGCTTCCAGCGCCCACACTTCCATTTCCCCGAAACGCTGGCCGCCGAACTGGGCCTTGCCGCCCAGGGGCTGCTGCGTCACCAGAGAGTACGGACCCGTGGAGCGGGCGTGCATCTTGTCGTCGACCAAGTGGTGCAGCTTCAGGTAGTGCATGTAGCCGATGGTGGTCGGACGCTCGAAGCGGTCACCGGTGCGGCCGTCATACAGGTAGGCCTGCGTGCGGCTTTCGGTCAGGCCCTTGCGCTCCTTCAGCTCTTCCGGATATGCCAGATGCAGCATGTCCTGGATTTCCTGCTCGGAAGCGCCGTCGAACACCGGCGTGGCAAACGGCACGCCCGTGGTCAGCGCCTGCGCCATGGACACGATCTCGTTGTCATCGAGCTGGGCCAGGTCTTCCTTGCGGCCGCGCGAGTTGTAGATCTCTTCCATGAAGGCACGGATTTCGGCGGCACGGGCTTCCTGCTGCAGCATGTCGCCGATGCGCTGGCCCAGGCCCTTGCCGGCCCAGCCCAGATGCACTTCCAGCACCTGGCCGATGTTCATGCGCGAAGGCACGCCCAGCGGGTTCAGCACGATGTCGGCAGTGGAGCCGTCGGCCATGTAGGGCATGTCCTCGACCGGAACGATCTTGGAGACCACGCCCTTGTTGCCGTGGCGGCCGGCCATCTTGTCGCCGGGCTGCAGGCGGCGCTTGACGGCCAGGTAGACCTTGACCATCTTGAGCACGCCAGCGGGCAGCTCGTCGCCCTGGGTGAGCTTCTTGCGCTTTTCTTCGAAAGCCAGGTCGAAGCTGTGGCGCGTCTGCTCCAGCGAGTTCTTGATGGACTCGAGCTGGGTGGCGACCTCGTCCTCTGCAGGACGGATGTCGAACCAGTGGAACTTCTCCACGCCGTCCAGGTAGGCCTTGTCGATCTTGGCGCCCTTGGCCAGCTTTTGCGGGCCGCCGTTGGCCACGCGGCCATTGAGCAGCTTCTCGATACGGTCGAAGGCGTCGGCCTCGACGATGCGCAGCTGGTCGTTCAGGTCCAGGCGGTAGCGCTTGAGTTCATCGTCGATGATCTGCTGGGCACGCTTGTCGCGCTGGATGCCTTCACGGGTGAAGACCTGCACGTCGATCACGGTGCCTTGCGAGCCCTGGTCCACGCGCAGCGAGGTGTCCTTCACGTCGGAAGCCTTCTCGCCGAAGATGGCGCGCAGCAGCTTCTCTTCAGGCGTCAGCGTGGTCTCGCCCTTGGGCGTGACCTTGCCGACCAGCACATCGCCGGGCTGCACTTCCGCACCCACGTAGATGATGCCGGACTCGTCCAGGCGGTTGAGCTGCTGCTCGGACAGGTTCGGGATGTCGCGCGTGATTTCCTCGGCACCGAGCTTGGTGTCGCGGGCCATCACCACGAGTTCTTCGATATGGATCGAGGTGTAGCGGTCTTCGGCCACCACGCGCTCGTTGATCAGGATCGAATCCTCGAAGTTGTAGCCGTTCCAGGGCATGAAGGCGATCAGCATGTTCTGACCGATGGCGATTTCGCCCAGGTCGGTCGATGCGCCGTCGGCCACCACGTCACCCTTGGCCAGCTTGTCGCCACGCTTGACGATGGGACGCTGGTGGATGTTGGTGTTCTGGTTGGAGCGCTGGTACTTGATGAGGTTGTAGATGTCCACGCCGACTTCGCCGGCCACGGCTTCCGCATCGTTCACGCGGACCACGATGCGCGTTGCATCGACATAGTCCACGATACCGCCGCGGGTTGCCGTCACCACGGTGCCGGAGTCCACTGCCGCCACGCGCTCGATGCCCGTGCCCACCATGGGCTTTTCGGGACGCAGCACAGGCACGGCCTGACGCGACATGTTGGCGCCCATCAATGCGCGGTTCGCGTCATCGTGCTCCAGGAACGGAATCAGCGAGGCAGCCACCGACACGATCTGTGCGGGCGACACGTCCATGTACTGAACGCGCTCGGCCGACACCAGGGTCGAATCACCCTTTTCGCGCGCCGACACCAGGTCGCCGATCAGGCGGCCTTCGGCATCCAGCTCGGCATTGGCCTGGGCGATGATGTACTTGCCTTCCTCAATGGCCGACAGGTAATCGATCTCCATCGTGACCTTGCCGTCGGCCACGCGACGGTAAGGCGTCTCGATGAAGCCGTACTCGTTCAGGCGGGCGTACAGGGCCAGCGAATTGATCAGGCCGATGTTGGGGCCTTCAGGCGTTTCGATAGGGCAGACGCGGCCGTAGTGGGTCACGTGCACGTCGCGCACTTCGAAGCCTGCGCGCTCGCGCGTCAGACCGCCCGGGCCCAGGGCCGAGACGCGACGCTTGTGCGTGATTTCGGCCAGAGGATTGGTCTGGTCCATGAACTGCGACAGCTGCGACGCACCGAAGAATTCCTTCAGGGCGGCCGAAATCGGCTTGCTGTTGATCAGGTCATGGGGCATCAGCGGCTCTTGCTCGGCCTGACCCAGACGCTCCTTCACGGCCTTCTCGATACGTGCCAGGCCCGTGCGGTACTGGTTCTCAGCCAGTTCGCCCACGCAACGCACGCGGCGGTTGCCCAGGTGGTCGATGTCATCGACCTCGCCCTTGCCGTTGCGCAGATCCACCAGGATCTTGACCACGGCCAGGATGTCCTCGTTGGACAGCACCATGGGGCCGGTGGCGCCATCGCGGCCGACCTTGGCGTTGAACTTCATCCGGCCCACGCGCGAAAGATCGTAGGTGTCGGGGTTGTAGAACAGGCGCTGGAACAGGGCCTGCACGGCGTCCTCGGTCGGCGGCTCGCCGGGGCGCATCATGCGGTAGATGGCCACGCGCGCAGCGAACTCATCGACGGTTTCGTCGGTGCGCAGGGTCTGCGAAATGTAGGCGCCCTGGTCCAGCTCGTTCGTGTAGATGCACTGCAGATCCTGGATGCCGGCGCTGCGCAGCTTCTTGAGCAGGGACTCGGTCAGCTCTTCGTTGGCCTTGGCGATGATCTCGCCAGTGTCCGGATCGACGATGTTCTTGGCGACCACGCGGCCGATCAGGAAATCTTCGGGGACGCTGATGAACTTGGTGCCCGACTGCTCCAGCTCACGCGTGTGGCGAGCAGTGACGCGCTTGTCCTTGGCGACCACGACCTTGCCCGACTTGTCGGTGATGTCGAAGCGCGCGACCTCGCCGCGCAGGCGCTCGGGGACGAACTCCATCTGCGCGCCCGAATCCATGAGGCGGAAGTTGTCGTTGACGAAGAAATTGGCCAGGATCGATTCCGGCGTCAGGCCGATGGCCTTCAGCAGAATGGACACGGGCATCTTGCGACGACGGTCGACGCGGAAGAACAGCAGGTCCTTGGGGTCGAACTCGAAGTCCAGCCACGAACCGCGGTAAGGAATGATGCGTGCCGAGAACAGCAGCTTGCCCGAGCTGTGGGTCTTGCCCTTGTCGTGTTCGAAGAACACGCCAGGCGAGCGGTGCAGCTGCGAGACGATGACGCGCTCGGTGCCGTTGATGATGAACGAGCCCTTGTCGGTCATCAGGGGCACTTCGCCCATGTAGACCTCTTGCTCCTTGACTTCCTTGACCACCTTGGACTGCGAGGTCGAAGACTCACGGTCATAGATGATCAGCTGAACCTTGGCGCGCACGGCAGAGGCGAAGGTCAGACCACGGGTCTGGCACTCGCGCACATCGAAAGCAGGCTTGGCGAGGTTGTACTCGACGAACTTCATCTCCACAAAACCGTTGTGGGAGACGATGGGGAAGGCAGAGTTGAAGGCCGCTTGCAGGCCTTCGATGGTGCGTTTTTTGGGGGCTACATCTGCCTGCAAGAATGCGGTATATGCATCTTTTTGCATCTGCAGCAGGTAAGGCACTTCGAGCACGCTGTCGCGGCTCCCGAAGCTTTTGCGGATTCGCTTGCGTTCGGTGTAAGAATAGGCCATGAGATCTCCGGGCAAAGACATGAGTCCTGGGTCTGCGACGACTGCCCCACATGGAAAGCTCCCTGCGGGCTTGGCGGTTGGCCACTACCAACCATGGCTGACGGCGATGCGTTGCACATCGCCCGAACCAAGGCATCTTCTGCTGTCGGGTTGTCAGAAGACACTAGAAAACAGGCTGCCCCAGACCGCTTTCTAGTGTGCTCTATGGATACGCTCTCCACAAGCGCCAAAGGCTGGAGGCCCTTTTTCGGAGCCTCCAGCCCTTGAGGGGACTGAATTACTTCAGTTCAGCCTTGGCACCGGCTTCCACCAGCTTCTTCACAGCGGCTTCAGCGTCAGCCTTGGCAACGCCTTCCTTGACGTTCTTGGGAGCGCCGTCGACCAGGTCCTTGGCTTCCTTCAGACCCAGGCCGGTGATTTCACGCACGGCCTTGATGACGGAAACCTTGTTCGCGCCGGCTTCGGTCAGCACAACGTTGAACTCAGTCTTTTCTTCTGCAGCAGCAGCGCCGCCAGCAGCGCCACCAGCAGCGGGAGCGGCCATGGCGGCAGCGCTCACGCCGAACTTCTCTTCAATGGCCTTCACCAGGTCATTGAGTTCCAGGACCGTCATGCCGTCGAGCGCGGTCAGAAATGCGTCTTTATCGAATGCCATTTTGATTTCCTAACAATATTGGTTAACTGCCGCGCGCTCAGGCTGCGACTGCTTCGGCTGCCGGTTCTTCGGCAGAGCCTTCGCTCTTCTTTGCCGCCAGGGCGCCCAGCACAACGGCCGTACGCGAGATAGGCGACATCAGCAAGCCACACAGTTGTGCCAGCAGAACTTCCTTCGAGGGGATGTTCGCCAGTTGCTTCACACCGTTCACGTCCAGGGCCTTGCCTGCAAACGCACCACCGCGGATCACCAGCTTGTCGTTGGTTTTCGCGAAGTCGGCCACCACCTTGGCGGCAGCCACTGCGTCTTCAGAGAAGCCATAGATCAGAGGGCCGGTCATCTGGTCGGCGACAACGTCGAACTGGCTGCCAGCCACAGCACGGCGGGCCAGCGTGTTCTTCAACACGCTCAGGCTCACACCCTTGCTGCGGGCGTCAACGCGCAGTTTGGTCATGTCGGCGACCGTGATGCCGCGGTATTCCGCGATCACAAGCGTTTGAGCTTTTGCGGCGAGGCTGGTCACTTCATTGATGACCGCTTCTTTCTCACTGCGATTAAGACTCAAGGTCTACTCCTTCAAATGCACACTCGGGGCAGGCCCCTCATGCGCGCTCTTGTTGCAGCGACCAACTGTTTTGGAAATGCATCCATCTGCAGCGGGATCGCCATCTGCGTTGGCCCCTGAGGTTTAAGTGCCGCAAGGCACACCAACGGTCTTGGATGACCCGGCGCATCGCTGCGCCGGCCCACCACTGAGGCAGCCCGCAAGCCGCCTCAAGATTTCTTGGCTATCAGGCCGAGATGGTTTGCGTGTCGACGCGAACGCCCACACCCATGGTCGACGAAACAGCCACCTTGCGCAGGTACAGGCCCTTGCTCGAGGCGGGCTTGGACTTGTTCAGGGCGTCGATCAGCGCAGCCAGGTTGCCTTGCAGCTTCTCGTTGTCGAACGAGCGGCGGCCGATGGTGGCGTGGATGATGCCGGCCTTGTCGACACGGTATTGCACCTGACCAGCTTTGGCGTTCTTCACGGCCGTGGCCACATCGGGAGTCACCGTACCCACCTTGGGGTTGGGCATCAGGCCGCGCGGGCCCAGGATCTGACCCAGCGTACCGACGACGCGCATGGCGTCGGGGGCAGCGATGACCACGTCGAAGGGCATGTCGCCAGCCTTCACGCGGGCAGCCAGGTCGTCCATGCCGACCACGTCGGCGCCGGCAGCCTTGGCTTCTTCAGCCTTGGCGCCTTGGGCGAACACGGCCACGCGGGCGGTCTTGCCAGTGCCGTGGGGCAGTACGACGGCGCCACGAACCACTTGGTCAGACTTCTTGGCGTCCACGCCCAGTTGCACGGCCACGTCGATGGATTCATCGAACTTGGCGGTGGCGGCTTCCTTCACCAGCGCCACGGCGTCGGCGAAAGCGTACAGCTTGGTGGACTCCACCTTGCCCTGGAGAGCCTTTTGCTTCTTGGTCAACTTGGCCATTTACACGCCCTCCACAATCACGCCCATCGAACGGGCCGAACCAGCCAGCGTACGCACGGCGGCGTCGACGTCAGCAGCGTTCATGTCCTTCAGCTTGGTGTTGGCGATCTCTTCCAGCTGAGCGCGGGTGATCTTGCCGACCTTGTTCTTCAGGGGGTTGGAGGAGCCCTTGTCCAGCTTGATGGCCTTCTTGATCAACACAGTCGCCGGAGGCGTCTTGATGATGAAGGTGAAGCTCTTGTCGGCAAAGGCCGTGATGACCACGGGCAGGGGCAGGCCGGGCTCGACACCTTGGGTCTGGGCGTTGAACGCCTTGCAGAATTCCATGATGTTGAGGCCGCGCTGACCCAGCGCAGGACCGATCGGAGGAGAGGGATTGGCCTTACCAGCTGGCACTTGCAGCTTGATGAAGCCGACGATTTTTTTCGCCATTGAATGCTCCTTGCGGGTATAGCGCCGCCGGCCCAACCAACAATAGTTGCAGCCGGCAGCTCCCCGGGGGTTAAAAGACTCTTGCTGACACGCCCTGCACCGAGCCTAAAAATGCAGAGCCAGAGATTGTAAGCGGTAACTCAGGTTTTTTCAACCTGGGCAAATTCAAGCTCGACCGGCGTGGAGCGACCGAAGATCATCACCGAGACGCGCAGGCGGCTCTTTTCGTAGTTGACCTCTTCGACCGAGCCATTGAAGTCCGTGAAGGGGCCTTCCTTGACACGCACCAGTTCGCCGGGCATGAATTCGATCTTGTGGCGCGGCTTGTCCGTGCCTTCCTGCATCTGGCTGACGATCTTGCGCACTTCCTCTTCGGAGATCGGTGCGGGGCGGTTCTTGGCACCACCCACGAAACCCGTCACCTTGCTGGTGTGCTTGACCAGGTGCCAGGTGTCGTCGTCCATGACCATCTCGACGAACACGTAGCCAGGGAACAAGCGGCGTTCGGTGGTACGGCGCTGGCCGTTCTTCATCTCCACCACTTCCTCGGTGGGAACCAGGATGCGGCCGAACTTGGACTGCATGTCCGAACGCGCGATGCGCTCGATGATGTTGCGCTCCACGGCCTTTTCCATGCCGGAGTAGGCATGGACGATGTACCAGCGCAGATCCGGATTGGCAGGCGTTGCCCCTCCGTCGTTCACACCTGTTTCGACAGCATCCATTACTTCCTCCAGCCCAAAATCAGGTCATACAGGACCCACTCCAGCGTCTTGTCCGTGAACCACAGGAACAAGGCCATGATGACCACAAAGCCGAAGACGTACAAGGTCATCTGCATGGTCTCCTTGCGCGTCGGCCAGACGACCTTCTTGACTTCGCGCCAGGCATCCTGCGCAAAGCTGACGAAACGCTTTCCGGGCTCGGAAACAAGGAACGTGCCAGCAGCCGCAGCCAGACCGACCAGCAGCACCAGCCACTGAACGATGGGACCTTGCTTGCTCAGCAGATAGAAACCTGCGATCGCAGCAACGACTAAAGCCGCGACTGCGGCAAGCTTGGCTTTGTCAGCTCCGGAGCTGACCGTTTCAACCTGAGTAGTGGCCATAATCCATTTCTAATGCGCATTTTTTGCGCAACGCCAAGACACCGAAGCCCGCTTTGGGGCGGGCTCGTTGCGATTCCACCATCAGGTGGCAGGGGCAGTAGGAATCGAACCTACAACCTTCGGTTTTGGAGACCGACGCTCTGCCAATTGAGCTATACCCCTACGAATCAGTTAGGCAATGATCTTGGCAACCACGCCAGCGCCCACGGTACGGCCGCCTTCGCGGATAGCGAAGCGCAGACCTTCTTCCATGGCGATGGGGGCGATCAGCTTGACGGTGATCGACACGTTATCGCCAGGCATCACCATTTCCTTGTCGGCGGGCAGCTCGATGGAGCCGGTCACGTCGGTCGTGCGGAAATAGAACTGGGGACGGTAGTTGTTGAAGAACGGAGTGTGGCGACCACCTTCGTCCTTGGACAGCACGTACACCTCAGCCGTGAAGTGGGTGTGGGGCTTGATGGAGCCGGGCTTGCACAGCACTTG
>NZ_WUMG01000052.1:0-42708 GCF_009827015.1 Delftia sp. CH05
GTGCGGGGCTGGGGGAGGTATCCGTCGTGCCGGCCAAGTCCGGGCCGCTGGTGGTGGCGCAGCCGGCAAGAACCAGCAGGCTGCCCAGCAGCAGGGTGTGTAGCAGTTTCATCAGAAGACGTTTTTCCATTGGCGCAGGCCGGCCAGCACGCTGGCAGGGTCCTGCTGTCTCACCTGTGCGTCGAAGCCTGCGGCGGCCGCGGCCACCGCGGATTCGCGCGTTCTCAGAAAGGGATTGATGGAGCGCTCGGTCTCCATCAGGGATGGCAGCGTGGGCCGACCGGCCTCGCGCAACGCCTGACAATGCCGCTGGTAGTGAGCCAGGGTTTCGTTGTTTGGTTCCACGGCCTGGGCAAAGCGCAGGTTGGACATTGTGTACTCATGTGCGCAGCACACCAGTGTATTGCCCGGCAGCGAGGCCAGATCGTCCAGCGATTGCTGCATCTGCTGCGCAGTGCCCTCGAACAGGCGGCCGCATCCCCCGGAAAACAGCGTGTCGCCGCAAAACAGCACGGGCTGTGCCTGTGCCGCCGTGCTGTAGAAGGCAATGTGGCCGCTGGTATGGCCTGGTACATCGATGACCTGCCAGGGGCCGCCCAGTGCCTGCACGGCATCGCCTCCCTGCACGCGCTGAACGGGTTCGGGCAACTGCTCGTAGGCAGGACCCCAGACCTGGGCGCCCGTGGTCTGGTGCAGCTGGGCCACGCCACCGACATGATCGGCATGGTGGTGGGTGACTAAAATGCCCTGCAGCTGCAGGCCCAGCCGGTGCAACGTGGCGAGCACGGGCGCTGCATCGCCGGGATCGACGACCAGGGCCTGCCCGGCGTCATGCAGCAGCCAGATGTAGTTGTCGGAAAAAGCAGGAATGGGCAACAGGTTCATGAGCAGCAAAATTATAGGGATGCATCACTGGACGCAATCTGCCCTCGGCCACTACCTGCTGGAATGGGAGCAGCAGCGCTGCGACGAGGCGGTGGCCGATATTTTCGGCTATCACAGCCTGCAGCTGGGCATGCCCATGCTCCAGGGGCTGCGTGCCAACCGCATGCCGCACCGCTGGCTGGCGCTGGATTCCACGCAGGATGCGGCGCCAGCGGACGGCGCTGCCCCGCTGGAGGTTCCCGTGGCGCTGCTGGCCGATCCCGCCGCGCTGCCATTTCCCGAGGCCAGCCTCGACCTGGTCGTGATGCCCCACACGCTGGAGACCTCGCCGGACCCGCATGCCGTGCTGCGCGAGGCGGCCAGGGTGCTGATGCCTGAAGGCCGCATCGTGGTGTGCGGACTCAATCCTGCCAGTTTGCTGGGCGTGCAGCGGCGTGCCGAGCGTGGCGTGTACCTGCCCGATGTGGGCTGGGGCGTGGGTTACTGGCGGCTGCGCGACTGGCTGCGATTGCTGGCCTTCGAGATCGAGGCCGTGCAATTCGGCTGTTATCGTCCCGCCGTGCAGACGGATCGCTGGCTGCGCCGTTGGCAGTTCATGGACCGCGTGGGACGGCTGGGCTGGCCCATGCTGGGCGGTGTGTACTGCGTGGTGGCCGTCAAGCGTGTGCCGGGTGCGCGCATGCTGGAGCCTGCCTGGCGCGGCCGCGCGGTCGTGTCGGGCGCCACGGTGCCGGTCGCCCGTCGCATGCAGGCACAGGCCGCGCCCGACGGTGATCTGCATTCCAACCGGCCTGGCGGCCGGGCCATTCATATCAAGGATTTTTTTTGAATCAAGTTGTTATCTATACGGACGGTGCCTGCAAGGGCAATCCGGGTCCTGGTGGCTGGGGCGTGGTGCTGGAGGCTGGCAGCGCCAGGAAGGAGCTGTTCGGCGGCGAGCTGAACACCACCAACAATCGCATGGAGATGATGGCCGTGATCGAGGCGCTGTCTGCGCTCAGGCGGCCCTGCGACGTGGTGCTCTACATCGACAGCCAGTACGTGCTCAAGGGCATCACCGAGTGGATCCACGGCTGGAAGGCCAAGGGCTGGAAGACGGCCTCCAAGGAGCCCGTCAAGAACGTGGAGCTGTGGCAGCGGCTGGACGCCCTGGTGCAGGGTGGCGGGCACCGCATCGACTGGCGCTGGGTCAAGGGCCATGCGGGCGATCCCGGCAACGAGCGCGCCGACGCGCTGGCCAACATGGGCGTGGATCAGGCGCTGGGACGCTGAACGCCTTGTGCGGGACAGGTGCAATGCCTGTCCCTTGCTCCTCTTCCCGAGGACTACCTCAAACGCGGTAGATGAAAACCCCAGACACAGGACTCGATGGGTGCGGCTAATATTTCCATAAGTGGAAATTAATGTGCGCCCTGCCAGGCATCTTCCGTGGCGTGGTGTTTGAAATTGCCACTTGTGGAATTTTTAAACCATCTCACGATGAAAGAGCCTTGCGATGAAATACAAAGCAATTGCCGCATTGGCGATGCTGGGCGGCGCGGGAGCGGCGCTGGCCCAGAGTTCGGTGACGCTGTACGGCAGCATGGACCTGACCATGCCCTGGATCAGCGATGTGCGAGGGAGCCGGCTCACGCGCATGGATTCGGCCATCTCCCAGCCTGACCTTTGGGGCCTGCGCGGCTCCGAGGACCTGGGGGGCGGCCTGAAGGCCTCGTTCCAGCTGGAAAACGGATTCCTCACGGACATCGGCTCGCCGATCTCGCCCACCAGCTACTTCAACCGGGCTTCCTGGGTGGGCCTGGACAGCGCTTCGCTGGGCACGCTGCGGCTGGGGCGCCAGGTCGATTTCACGGCCGGCACGCTGAGCCAATGGGGCAATGGCTACCAGCTCTACAACTTCTATCTGTACCACCCGGGCAACCTGGACGGCCTGTCCAGCCAGTTCCCCGTGGACAACTCCGTGGTCTACCTGACGCCGCGCATGGGCGGTATGCAGTTCGGCGCGCAGTATGGATTTGGCGAGGTGCCGGGCCGCTCGCAGGCCAACCGTACCTACAGCGTCATGGGCAGCTATTCCAGTGCCAAGCTCAATCTGGCCGTGGCCTACACCGATGCGCGTGGCCGTGCCTTCGATATCGCCGGGCGCACGGGCCTGGCGAACGCGCTGGGCCAGGACCTGGTGGCGGGCCGGCCGCTGGTGCTCGATACCTTCCAGGTGCTGGGCATCGGCGGCGGCTACCAGCTCGATGCGCTTCCGGTCCGGCTCAACGCGCTGCTGACGCGCTCCACGCTCAAGTACGGCGCAGCCTCCAGCCACATGAGCGCGCTCGACCTGGGCCTTGCCTGGCAGACCAGCCAGGCGGTGACCATCAACACCGGCTACTCCTTCAGCCGTTTCGAGCAGACGAAGTGGAACCAGGTCCACCTGGGCGCGCGCTACGCCTTCTCCAAGCGCACGCAGTTGCATGCCTCGGTCACGCACCAGCGCGCCTCCGATGGCGTGGCGGCGATGAATTCCGTGGGCGTTGCCAGCGGGCGCACGCAGACCGTGATTGCGGCAGGCATACACCACTCGTTCTGAGAGGCATGAGACATGCAGCCCGGTCGATGCGGGCGCATTGGAGACCCCACGATGAAATTCACCCTCAATTCCCGAAGCGTGGCCTTTGACGGCGACGGGCAGACCCCCTTGCTGTGGGTGCTGCGTGACCACTTCAAGCTGCCGGGCACCAAGTTCGGCTGCGGCATCAGCATGTGCGGGGCCTGCACGGTCCATGTCGATGGCGAGCCCGTGCGTTCCTGCGTGCTGCCCGTCTCGACGGTGGGCGGCAAGGCGGTAACGACCATCGAAGGACTGTCCAGCAACCGCTCCCACCCCATCCAGAAGGCCTGGATGGACAAGGACGTGCCGCAGTGCGGCTACTGCCAGTCCGGCATGGTCATGGCCGCTGCCGCACTGCTCAAGGCCCATCCGCAGCCCACCGATGCGCAGATCGACGAGGCCATGACCAATCTGTGCCGCTGCGCCACCTACCACCGCATCCGGGAGGCCATCCATGCCGCAGCGTCCAAGCAATGAACGGGGCCGCGTGGCCGATTCGGCCATCTCGCTGCGGCGCAGGCACCTGCTCCAGAGCGCCGCTGCGCTGCTGGTGGCGCCTGCTGCAGGCAGCCTGCTGATTCCGCTGGCGCAGGCCGCGCCGCCGGCAGCCGGTGCGGCGGCGGCAGCAGCCATCGGCGACTGGGTCTGGATCGAGCCTTCGGGCCAGGTGGTGATCGGCGTTTCGCAGTGCGAGGTCGGCCAGGGTATCTACACAGGCCTGCCCCAGGTGCTGGCCGATGAACTGGATGCCGACTGGGCCAGCGTGACCGTGCGCTTCGTCACGGGGCGCGACGCCTACCGCAACGATGCGGGCGAGATGCCGTTCCAGCAGTTCGTGGGTGCGTCGATGTCGATGAACTATTTCTATGAACGCATGCGCCTGGCCGGCGCCCAGGCGCGCGATGTGCTGCTGCGCGCCGGCGCAAGCCGCCTGGGTGTGCGTGCCTCCCAGTGCATGACGCGTGCCGGCCGCGTGCTGCACCCCGCGACGGGCCGCAGCGTGGGGTATGGCGAGATCGTGGCTGATGCCTCCAGGCTGCCCCTGGCCGCGCGGCCGCGCATGAAGTCGGCTTCCGAGCAGGGCCTGATCGGCCGCAACCTGCGCCGTGTAGATACGCCTTCCAAGGTCGACGGCAGCGCGGTGTTCGGCATCGATGTCGAGGTGCCCGGCATGCTGATCGGCGCCGTGCGCATGGCGCCCAGCGTGACGGGGCGCATCGTGCGCATCCGCAACGAGGCAGAGGTGCGCGCGCGCCCCGGCGTGCATGCCGTCGTGCGCACCACGCAGTGGCCCGACCCCGAGCCCAGCACCGTGGTCGTGGTGGCCGATTCGTACTGGATTGCCAAGCAGGCTGCCGATGCGCTGGACATCGAATTCGACGCCGGCGCGGCGGCAGCCGTGGACAGCGAGCGCATCCATGCGCAGTTCGTCGCAGGCTTGTCGAACGACAAGGCTGTCGTGGCCCGCAGCCTGGGCAAGCCGCGTGAAGTGCTGGCGGCCGGCAAGACCATCACGGCCGACTACCACTCGCCCTACATCACGCACGCCACCATGGAGCCGCTGGCCGCCACCGTGCATGTGCGCGACGGCGAGGTCGAGACCTGGGGGCCGTACCAGGGCCAGGACTTCCTGCGTGGCGAACTCGGCAAGGCCTGCGGCGTGCCTGCAGACAAGGTGATCGTGCACACCACGTTCCTGGGCGGCAGCTTCGGGCGCAAGTACATGCCCGACTTCGCCCTGCATGCGGCGGCGGCGTCCAAGGCCGTGGGCCGGCCCGTCAAGGTCATCCGCTCGCGCGAGGACGACATACGGCATTCCTACTACCGGCCCGGCGCATCGGGGCGCTTGAGCGCCGTGCTCGGCGCCGACGGCATGCCGGCCGCTCTGCATGCGCGCATCTCGGGCCAGTCGCTGTACGGGGCCATCAACCCCAAGAAGATGGCCGATGCCGGCGGCTGGGACGAGACCATGGTCGAGTCCATCTACGACCTGATCTACGGCGTGCCCAACCTGCTGGTGGATGCCGTGGACGTGCAGCAGCCCATACCGCTGAGCTACCTGCGCAGCGTGGGCACCACGTCCAGCGTGTTCTTCCTGGAGAGCTTCATCAGCGAACTCGCCCACACCGCAGGCGTGGACGACTACCAGTACCGGCGCCGCCTGCTGGCCGGCCAGCCGCTGGCGCTGGGCGTGCTGGATGCGGCGGCGCGCGCCGCGCGCTGGGAGCAGCCCGCGCCGGCAGGCCTGCACCGCGCCATGACCTTCAACGTCTACACGGGGCGGGGCGAGAGCTTCCAGACCTTCGTCGCACTGGTCATGGAATTGCGTGTTGTGCAAGGCCGCGTGCGGCTGGAGCGTGCCATCTGCGCCATTGATGCAGGCCGCGTGGTCAATCCGGGCCTGGTCAAGGCCAATGTGGAAGGCGGCATCGGCTTTGCGCTGACCAACACCTTCAAGAGCCGGCTGGACTTCGACAAGGGCGCGGTACAGCAAAGCAACTTCCACGACTACCCGCTGCTGCAACTGTCCGAAATGCCCCGCGTGGAGGTGGTCCTGGTCGAAAGCGACCGGCCGCCCCAGGGCTGCGGCGAAGTGGCCCTGGGCCCCACGGCGCCTGCCGTGGCCACGGCCATGTTCCATGCCACGGGCCGCCGGTTCCGCTCCATGCCGCTGCCGCAGGACATCGCGTCCACCTGATCACCACCCCAACCCCGGCTTTTTTTGAGAAAAGGAATTTCATGCAAGTCGAACACATCACCCCGTGCATAGGATCGGAGATATACGGCATCGATCTCTCGGACCCGGCGCAGGTGCATGACCATGCGGACGCGCTGCGCAAGCTGCTGGCCGAGCGCCAGGTCATCTTCTTCCGCGACCAGACGCTGGACCCTGCGCAGCAGGTGCGCGTGGCCCAGGTGTTCGGCAAGGTCGAGCCCGTGTCCTCCACCTTTCCCTCGCACCCGGACGATCCCCATGTCGAGCTGCTGATCAGCCAGGGCACGCGCACCGGCACCGACATCTGGCATGCCGACCTGACCTGGCAGACCAAGCCGCCCGCCGGTGCCTGCCTCTACGCCGTGGACGTGCCGCCCACGGGCGGCGACACCATGTGGGCCAGCATGACCACGGCCTTTGCTTCGCTGGCGCCCGAGCTGCAGGCCTATCTGCGCACGCTGCGCGCCACCCACAACTGGGAGGCGCCGGCCCTGAGGCAAAGCCTGATGCGCCGCGATCCCTCGGGCGAGGCCTATCGGGCCACGCGCCTCAAGCATCCGCCGCTGGAGCAGCCCGTGGTCCTGGTGCACCCGGTGACCTGCCTGCCCGTGGCCTTTGTGAACTCGCTCTACACCACGCACATCGAGGGCGTGACCAGCGACGAGAGCGCGGCGCTGATCGCCATGCTCAGCGGCCTGGCCAAGGTGCCTGAGTGGCAGGTGCGCTTTCGCTGGCGCAAGGGCTCGGTGGCCATCTGGGACAACCTGGCCACGCAGCACTACGCGGTCAACGACTACCACCCCGCAGCGCGGCGCATGCACCGCGTGGCGATACGCCAGGCGTGAGCCCGGCCCCGGCCTTTGCTGAAAATGACAAAACCCACGATGAAAGCCCATCCCATGAAAGCGAAACGCAAAACGCTTGCCCTAGGCATGGCCCTGGCCATGGCCCTGCTGGCCGGTCCTGCCCAGGCGCAGGCCTATCCCCACAAGCCCGTCACCATCGTCGTGGCCTATCCCGCAGGCGGTGACACCGATGCGCTGGCGCGCCTGCTGGGCGAGAAGCTGTCGGCCCGCATCGGACAGTCGGTGCTTGTGGACAACCGCGCAGGCGCCAGCGGCACCATCGGCAGCAGCTATGTGGCCAAGGCGCCGGCCGATGGCTATACGCTGCTGCTGGCGCCCAATACCTTTGCGATGGCCCAGCTGGTGCTCAAGCTGGGCGCAGGCCACGGATATGACGTGCTCAACGGATTCACGCCCGTGATCGAGGTCGGCTCCACATCGCTGTTCCTTGTCGCCGGACCCGGCGCGGGCGTGCGCACGCTCAAGGAGGCCGTGTCCGCGAGCCAGGGCCGTTCGCTGGGCTACGCCACCCCGGGCAATGGCTCGCCCATGCACTTTCTGGGCGAGATGGTCCGGCGCGCCACGGGCGCCCGCTTCGAGTCCATCCCCTACAAGGGCGTGGCGCCTGCGGTCACGGACGTGGTGGGCGGCCATGTGCCCTTCACCTACAGCACGCTGGGCTCCATCGCGCCCTACCTGCCCGGCGGCAAGCTCGTGGCGCTGGCCGTGGCCGACGCCCAGCGCTCGCCGCTTGCGCCTGACGTGCCCACGCTGGCCGAGCTGGGCTACAAGGACGTGGAGCTGACGGCCTGGTACGGCCTGTTCGGCCCCCGGAACATGCCTGCCGACGTGGTCAGGCTGCTGAATACGCACCTGAACGAGGTCCTCAAGATGCCCGACGTGGTGGCACGCATGGCCACGCTGGGAACCGTCCCTGTGGGCGGCCCGCCGCATCGCCTGGGCAAGACCAATGCCAGCGACTTCGAGCGCTTCGGGCGGCTGGTCAAGGAGCTGGGCATACAGTCCGACTGAGGGCGGCGCACCGGACGAAAGGAGGGAGCAGCGGGCGCCGGCGCAAGTCAATCCGGGTGGTGGCCCGGGTGTGGTGGGTGGTCTTGCGCCGGCGCATCCTGCCTGATGCGCTCGGCCAGCAGGTGGGACATGAAGCGCAGATAGTGCTCGACCTGCTGGTCTGCCTGCGGCCCTTCCCCGAACAGTTCGGCCAGCAGCGGCCGTGCCGTGGGCAGGAAGGCCGAAATGCTGAGGATGGCCAGGTGGATGAAGCGCGGGTCCACCTGTGCCGGGTGGCTGGCCTGCGCTCCGTCCATCAGCATGGTCGAGGTCAGCTCCAGCCCGCGCCGCGTGATGCGCTGCAGCGGCGTGCCCGAGGGCGGAGGCTCTTCTTCGCTTTCATAGTGGTAGATCTCGGACAGCGCCAGCCGCTCGAACTGCGGGTGCTCGCGCATGAAATCCAGCCGCAGCAGCAGGCGCTGGTAGACGCGCTCTTCCACCGTGCCCTGCGTCCTGAGCGCCACTTCCATGCGGTTTTGCAACTCGCGCATCAGGGACTCCGTCACTTCCTGCAGCAGTCCCTTGAGGCTGCTGAAGTAGTAGCGCACCAGCGCCCGCGTGACGCCGGCCGCCGCCGCGATTTCCAGAATGCTCAGTTGCTCCGGCGTGCGGGTCTTGAGCAGGTTGACCGTGGTCTGCAGGATGATGTCCCGGCCGACGGCATCGTCAGCCAGCGGGCGGCCGCTGTTGCGGCGGGGCTTCTTGGGCGCGGAATCGGCAGGCTTCTTTTGGGACGGCATGCGGGCCATTGTCGGCGATACACAGGCAGCGGCTGCGCCGCAAGTGTCAGGGTTGGGCGGTGATGCGGGCCAGCGCGTCCTCGATCTCGCGGGCCTGCTGGGGCCGCACCAGCCTTTGCACCTCCTGCCCGTCACGCAGAAAGACCAGGGTGGGCCAGAGCTTGACGCGGTAGCTGCGTCCCAGGGCCCTGCCGGGGCCGTCTTCCACCTTGATGTGGGCCACCTGCGGGGCGGCATCCAGCGCCTGGGCAATCAGCGGTTGCGCGCGCTGGCAGTGGCCGCACCAGGCGGTGCCGAACTCCAGCAAGGTAGCGCCGGGCCGCGTATCGACGGTGCTGCGATCGGGGGCGTCGGTCAGGTGCTTGGACTGGAAGGGCATGGGGCAATCTCCTGTCAGGGAAAGGCCTGCAGCGGCAGGATGGACACGGTTTCGCCGGCTTGCACGGCAGCGCGCTCATGTTCGAGCACGATGAGGCAGTCGGCCTCGGCCATGGAACTGAGTACGCCCGAGCCCTGCGGCCCCGTGGTGCGCACCATGCAGCGGCCATCGGCGCCCTTGGACAGAATCCCGCGCTGGTACTCGGTGCGGCCGGGCCGCTTGGACAGGGCCTGCGCAGCCACAGCCTGGGGCAGGGCGGTCGGTTCACCGTCCACGGCGGCGGTGCCCATGAGCTGCAGCAGCGCCGGTCGTACAAAGACCAGAAAGCTCACCATGGCAGCCACGGGATTGCCGGGCAGGCCGATCAGTACCGTGGTGCGTGCCGGTGGCCGGCTGGCGGCAAATGGCGTGCCCGCATCGGGCTGCAACAGGCCCACGGCCAGCGGCCGGCCCGGCCGCATGGCCAGGCGCCAGAAATGAACGCTGCCCATGCGTTGCAGCATGGCGCGCGTATGGTCGGCCTCGCCCGCGCTGATGCCGCCGCTGGTCAGCACCACGTCGGCCAGGGAGGCGGCTTCGCGCAGGCGCTCCTGCAAGGCTTCGGGCTGGTCGGCCACCACGCCCAGGTCCAACACCTTGACGCCCATGCGCTGCAGCAGGCCGATGAGGCTGAAGCGGTTGCTGTCGTAGACCGCCCCTTCGCGCAGCGCCGTGCCGGGGTGCAGGATTTCATCGCCCGTGGAGAAATAGGCCACGCGCAGCCGCCTGCGAACATGCACCTGAGACTGGCCCAGGCTGGCGATCAGGCCCAGGGCTGCCGGATGCAGGCGCTGGCCCGCCGCCAGCGCCACGCAGCCCTGGCTCAGATCCTCGCCGCGCCTGCGGCGGTTGTCTCCGGTGCGCACGCTGCCGGCGGGGATGCGTACATGGTCGGGCGAGGCCGCATCGGCGGGCTCGGTGCGTTCGTGCGCGATCACCGTGTCCAGACCGGGCGGCAGCACGGCGCCCGTCATGATCTTGATGCACTCGCCCGCCCGCACCGTGCCATGCCAGGGCTTGCCGGCCAGGGCTTGGCCGACCACGCGCAGCACCAGCTGGGCGCCGGCCTGCAGCTGGCTGCCGTCGAAGGCATAGCCATCCATGGCGGCGTTGTCATGTGCGGGCACGTCGATGGGGGAGACGATGTCTTCGGCCAGCATGCGGTCCAGCGCGTCGGCCAGCGCCAGTGTTTCCACATCCGCCACCGGGCCCAGGGGCTGCAGCAGGCTGGCCAGCTGGGACAGTGCCTGATCAACGCTCAGGTCCTGGGCGGAGGCGATGGGGGCGGAGGCGGGCTGGAAGGTGGCGGTCATCAGAACGGAATCCGGTGGGGCAAGGCCGGTCACGGCGGCGTCACGGGCACACAGGCCGCGGCCTGCGCCAGGGCCTGCAGCTCCTGCTGCGTGTTGGCGTTGGCAAAGGCCAGCGGGCTGTCGTCCGCGCGATCGAAGAGGGCGGTGGCGCAGCGGTGCTGGCCCGTCCAGGCATCGATCTTGCGGCCGCCCGAACGTATGAAGGACTGCAGGCTATCACGCAGCGATGACCGCATCAGGCAGAACACGGGCTGGGCCCGCAGCCTGGATTGATCTGTATCAAGCGAGCGTTCCCAGCCATGGGCGACGACGATGTCGGCCGCAGGCTGCTGCGCCAGCGCAGCCTGCGCGAGCCGCTGTACAAGGTCCTGGGGGAACAGCGGCGTGTCGCAGGGCACGCAGACCAGCCAGGGTGTCTGGCAATGGGTGAGGCCGCTCAGAAAGCCGGCCAGCGGGCCGGGGTAGTCGGGTTCGGCATCGGGCCAGACCGGGGCGCCATAGGGGGCGCCCAGTTGCGCATAGGCCTCGGCATGGCGATTGGCGTTGAGCATCAGATGCCCGACCTGGGGCGCAAGGCGGTCCAGCGCATGGGCTGCCAGCGGCTGGCCCAGAAAGGGCTGCAGGCCCTTGTCGATGCCGCCCATGCGCATGCCGCGCCCGCCTGCCAGCACGCAGCCCGTGATGTCGCTCAAGGGCAGGGTGTCGGGCAGGGAGGAAACGGGCATGTGTGGCTTGTGATGGAGAAACCGAGGGGAAAGGGAAAGGGAGCCGCGCGCGACGCGCGGGCTCAGCCGCCGATGTAGCTCATCTCTATGCGCCTGCGCTGCGTGTCCGTGCTGGACGGCAGGCTGGCGCGCAGTTCGGAATAGCGGTCGGTGCGCTGCTGCCAGATGGGGGCCAGCGCGGCTGCCACTTCCTCGTCGCTGGCGCCGCTGCGCAGCAGGCTGCGCAGGTCCCAGCCTTCGGAGGCGAACAGGCACAGGTACAGCCGGCCCTCGGTGGACAGGCGCGCACGGTTGCAGTCGCCGCAAAAGGCGTGGGTGACGCTGCTGATCACGCCGACCTCGCCCAGCGAGGGATCGTGCAGGCCCTGCGCATCGGCATATCCCCAGCGCACGGCGGTCTCGCCCAGGCTGCTGGCCTGCAGCGGCACCAGGGGCAGCTCGGCGCGCAGCCGGGCGATGACTTCGTCGGAGGGCAGGACCTCGTTCATGCGCCAGCCGTTGGTCGCGCCCACGTCCATGTATTCGATGAAGCGCAAGGTCACGCCCGTGCCCTGGAAGTGGCGCGCCATGGGCAGGATCTGGTCCTCGTTGGTGCCGCGCTTGACCACCATGTTGACCTTGATGTTGCCCAGGCCTGCCGCCTGGGCCGCCTCGATGCCGGCCAGCACGTCGGAGACCGGGAAGTCCACGTCGTTCATGCTGCGGAACACCGCGTCGTCCAGCCCGTCCAGGCTGACGGTGACGCGGTTCAGGCCGGCCGCCTTGAGCGCCCGGGCCTTGCGCGCCAGCAGCGAGCCGTTGGTGGTCAGCGTCAGGTCCAGCGGATGGCCGTCGGGCGTGCGCAGGGCAGACAGCTGCTCCACCAGCGTTTCCACGTTCTTGCGCAGCAGCGGCTCGCCGCCGGTCAGGCGGATCTTGCGCACGCCATGCTGCACGAACAGGCGGGCCGTGCGCGTGATCTCCTCGAAGCTCAGCAGCGAGCCGTGCGGCAGGTAGCGGTAGTTCTTGTCGAAGACTTCCTTGGGCATGCAGTAGCTGCAGCGGAAGTTGCAGCGGTCGGTGATGCTGATGCGCAGGTCGCGCAGCGGCCGGCCAAGCCTGTCACGCAGATCGCCGGTGGGCGCCTGCAGCAGTCTTGGCACGGTGGCCGGGCGCGTGGGGGCGCGCTCGTCGACCAGGGGGATCACTCGTTCTGCCATGCCCGCGATTTTGCCCGAATGCCTATGTCCAGGCTCTGCGCAAGCCTGCAGATCTTGATCTGCGTCTAGACGCAGCGCGCTCCGTCCACCTCGATGCAGGTGCCGCTGATGAAGGCCGCCTCGTCGCTGGCCAGATACAGCGCGGCATTGGCCACGTCCAGCGCCGTGGAAAAGCGGCCCAGCGGAATCGTCGCGCGAAAGCGCGCGCGGCGCTCCTCGTCCACGGGGCCGCCGGCAAACTCGGCGGCCAGGCCTGTGTCGGGGTTGAAGACGGGGTTG
Source organism: Delftia sp. CH05 (assembly GCF_009827015.1). NCBI lineage: Bacteria > Pseudomonadati > Pseudomonadota > Betaproteobacteria > Burkholderiales > Comamonadaceae > Delftia > Delftia sp. CH05. Next base: position 12,794 of record NZ_WUMG01000052.1, read on the forward strand.
ATGCAGTTGACGCGGATGTTCTCCGGGCCCAGTTCCGCGGCCATGGACTTGCTGGTCACGATGACGGCGCCCTTGGAGCCGTTGTACCAGGTCAGCCCCGGGCGCGGGCGCAGGCCTGCCGTGGAGGCGATGTTGATGAAGCTGCCGCCGCCGGGGCGGCCATCGGCCATCGGCGGATTGGCGCGCATGGCCGGCACGCCGTGGATGGCCGAGAGATAAATGCTCTTGACGTTGATGGCATAGACCCGGTCGAACTCGGCCTCGCTGACTTCGAGCATGGGACGGTTGCGGTGCGTCCAGCCCGCGTTGTTGACGAAGACATCGAGCCGGCCGTGGGCCTGCAGCGTGGCGGCCACCAGGGCCTTGACCTGTTCGCCCTGCGTCATGTCCGCCTGCACATAGAGCGCGCGGCCGCCCACGGCGTTGATGGCCTGTGCCACGCGCGTGCCGGCCTCGCGGTCGATGTCGTTGACGACGATATGCGCGCCTTCGGCGGCCAGCCGCATGGCGATGCCGGCTCCTATGCCGCTGCCGGCGCCTGTGACGATGATGGATTTGTCCTGGACACGCATCGGGCTTTGCTCCTCGGTCGGGGGTCAGGCCCCCTGGGTTTCGGTGGTTGCTGTGGTCGCCGGGGTCGGGGCCACGCCGCCTGTGCCAGGCTGCCAGCCCACGAACTGCGGGTAGTAGCGCGCCACGCCGGGGCCATTGAAGTCCCAGCCCAGGCATTGGCCCAGGTGGCGTGGCGGCTGGTTGGGGTCGGCATCGCCAAAGACGCCGGGCACGGACTGGAAGGCGGCCGTGGCCATGTTGAACAGCAGCTCGCGCAGATGCGTGCAGCTGGCCACGCCGCCCAGGTTCTCGTTGATGGCCTTGCGCCATCCGCGCGCCATGCTGCAGCCGACCATTTTCTGCAGGGCCCGCGTGGCCTCGGGGCAGTGGCCCAGCGGATGGGAGTCCATGACGACCTCGATGGCCTGCACCGCCAGGCGGGCATCGACCGTGGTGCGTATCCACATGTGGTGTATGGCCGTGCCGGCCGGCATGTGGCGGCCGCCGCTCAGTTCGATGTCATGGGTCTTGCTGTCGCGCAGCTCGCCTTCGATGTCCCAGAGGCCATCGGCGCGGGCGTAGCTGCGGTAGCGCACGTCGCGTTCATGCTGGGGCGTGCGGTCGGGAACGGGAGACAAGGGCATGGGGAATTCTTCTTTCTGTCGCGTGCGGCCGGCTGGCGCCGGGCACCTTGCGATTTTCCGTCATGCGCCAGGATCAGCCATGCCGTATGGCGACGGTCTTCAGCGTGGTGAAGCCATAGAGCGCCTCGAAGCCCTTTTCGCGGCCATGGCCGCTGGACTTGACGCCGCCGAAGGGCAGCTCCACGCCGCCACCCGCCCCGTAGTTGTTGACGAAGACCTGGCCGCAGCGCAGGCGCCGCGCCAGGCGCAGCTGGCGCGCGCCGTCACGGGTCCACAGGCCGGCCACCAGGCCGTAGGCCGTGCCGTTGGCCAGTTGCACGGCATGGTCCTCGTCATGGAAGGGCATGGCGCAGAGCACGGGGCCGAAGATCTCTTCCTGCGCCAGCCGGTGCTCGGGTGGCACGTCGCGCAGCAGGGTGGGCGCCTGGTAGAAGCCGCTGTCGGGCGCATGCTCCACGATCTGGCCCTGCGCCACCACGGCAATGCCTGCCACCTGGGCGTCGGACAGGAAATCCCAGACACGCTGCTGCTGGCTGGCGCGGATCAGCGGACCCAGGTCCAGGTCCATGGCGGCCGGACCCACGCGCAGCGCCTCGAAGGCCTGGCCCAGGCGTTCGAGCAGCGGCTCGTAGATCAGCGAGTCGATCAGCACGCGCGAGCCTGCCGAGCAGGTCTGGCCGGCGTTCTGCACGATGGCGTTGACGATGGCCGGCACGGCGGCGTCCAGGTCCGCATCCGCGAACACGATCTGCGGACTCTTGCCGCCCAGCTCCAGCGTGACGGGGCAGTGCCGTTCGGCCGCAGCCTGCTGGATCAGCGTGCCCACGCCGGGGCTGCCCGTGAAGCTCAGGTGGTCCACTCCTGGATGGCGCGCCAGGGCCTCGCCCACCTCGTGCCCCAGGCCGGTGACCACGTTGAAGGCGCCTGCCGGAAAGCCGACCTCGGTGGCCAGCCGCGCCACGCGCAGCACGGACAGGCAGGCGTCTTCCGAGGGCTTGACCACGCAGGTATTGCCCGCGGCCAGCGCCGCGCCCACGCTGCGGCCCAGGATCTGCATGGGATAGTTCCAGGGGACGATATGGCCGGTCACTCCGTGGGGTTCGCGCCAGGTCAGGGCGCTGTAGCCTTGCTGGTAGGGCAGGGTCTCGCCGTGCAGCTTGTCGCAGGCGCCTGCATAGAACTCGAAGTAGCGCGCCAGCGCCAGCGCATCGGCGCGGGCCTGGCGCGTGGGCTTGCCGCAGTCGCGCTGCTCGATGGCCGTGAGTTCATCGGCATGCTGCAGCACGCTGCCCGACAGGCGCATCAGCAGGCGCCCGCGTTCGGCGGCCGAGAGCTTGCTCCAGACGCTGTCCTGGCATTCGCGCGCAGAGCGCACGGCCAGGTCGATGTCCTGGGGCGAGCCGCGTTGGAGCTCGTCGAAAGCCTGCCCGTCCGACGGGTCCAGCACGGGGATCGTGCGTCCCGATTCCGTAGGCACGGACGCATTGCCGATGTGGTGGTATTGCATGGAGCCCGATTGTGGGGCGCCCGGGACGCTTGTCCAGTCCCGGGCGTTGCAGCGCGCCTGCCTACTGCGCAGGCCAGCCCGCGTCGCGCAGGCCTTGGCGGTCCAGCACCTCCATCTTGCCGCGCCGCAACTGCAGGCAGCCGGCCAGTTGCAGCTCTTGCAGGATCTGGTTGGTGGTCTGGCGTGACAGGCCCAGCATGCGCGCCAGCTGCTCCTGGGACACATCCAACTCGCGCCGCCAGCGCTGGCGGCCTTGACCGTCGGGCTGCCACTGGTCAAAGCCTTCGGCCATGCGCACCAGGCGCCGCGCCAGGCGCTGGGGGGCCGGCAGCAGCGTGTGCTCTTCCAGCGCCACCAGGCACACGCGCAGCTTGTCCGTCAGCAGCAACGCCAGCGCTTGCCAGTGTCCGGGGTGGGCGGCCAGCCACTCCATCAGCGGTGCCTGGGGCACGTGAAGCACGATGCAGGCCGTGGCGGCCTGGGCGTCGTGCGTGCGTTGTGCGCCATCGAACAGGGCAATCTCTCCCAGCCACATCGGCGGCTCCACCAGGGCCAGCAGCGCCGTGCGGGCCTGCTCGCCGCAGGCGGCCGTGCCCGAGATGCTGAGGGCGCCACGCGCCACCGCGTACAGCCCGCAGGGCGGGTCGCCCCGGCGAAACAGCCAGTCGCCTGCTGCCAGCGTGCGGGGCTGGGCCAGTGCCTTGAGCTGCGCGGCCAGCTCTGGCGGCAGGGCGTGGAACCAGCGGCCTGCCTCGACGGTGGCCCAGAGATCGGCCATGCCCGGTGGACCGGCCACTGCGCGGCGCCGTACGCCGCGCGTGGCGGCGACAGTTGCCGTGGCTGCCGGAGCTGCCGGTGCGGGTAAGCCCGAGGTGTGCGATGAGGCTTGTGTCGGATCCATGACAGACGCCAATCCTTGATGACACCACCATGGTTGCGCAACATCCACTGCCGGTGCAGCCTATGAAAACCCTCATCGACCAACTGTCCCAGTACGCGGACTATCACCGTGATCCACGCAACATCCTCACGCACTTCTTTGGCGTGCCGCTGATCATGTGGGCCGTGGTGATCCTGCTGGCACGTCTGCAATGGGCGATGCCATTGGGCGACGGCCTGCCTGCCCTGCCGCTGAGCCTGGCCTTGCTGGCGGCGCTGGCGGCAGGCATCTACTACTGTTTGCTGGACCTGCGCTACGGCATTGCCATGGCTGTGGTGCTTGCCCTGATGCTGGCCTTGGCACAGCCCATCGCCATGCTGCCGTTGGGGGCTTGGCTGGGATGGGGGCTGGGCATCTTTGCCGTGGGCTGGGTGATCCAGTTCGTGGGTCACTACTACGAGGGCCGCAAGCCAGCCTTCCTGGACGACATCCTGGGCCTGGTCATCGGACCCCTGTTCGTGCTGGCCGAGCTGGGCTTTGTACTGGGCCTGCGCCGCGAAGTGCAGCATGCGGTGGAGCAGCGCAGCGGCCCCGTGCGCCGGCGCGCGGGCGGGGCACACGCCTGAGACCGGGCGCTGCAAGCTTGGCGCAGGCTTGCGCCCTTAGCATGGCGGGCGTTCCTGCGGAGCCATCCGTGGGGGCGTGTGCCTGCGCCTAAAATCACGCTGCTATCCCCTGCGGGGGCTCTTTCGTTTCAACTCTGCTTATCCATCATGTCTTTCGACAAAGTCACACCGGGCAAGAACGCTCCTGAATCCTTCAACGTCGTGATCGAGATCTCGGCCAACTCCGATCCCATCAAGTACGAAGTGGACAAGGAAAGCGGCGCCGTCTTCGTGGACCGCTTCATGGGCACGGCCATGCACTACCCGGCCAACTACGGCTATGTGCCCCAGACGCTGTCCGGCGACGGCGATCCGGTGGACGTGCTGGTGATGACGCCCTTCCCGCTGCCCCCGGGCGTGGTCGTGGCCTGCCGCCCCATCGGCATCCTGCTCATGGAAGACGAGTCCGGCGTGGATGGCAAGGTCCTGGCCGTGCCCACGCAAAAGCTGCTGCCCGCCTACGACAAGATCAACACGCTGGAAGACATCCACGAGATCACCCTCAAGCAGATCCAGCATTTCTTCGAGCACTACAAGGACCTGGAAAAGGGCAAGTGGGTCAAGGTTCTGGGCTGGAAGGGCGTGGACGAGGCCAAGAAGGAAGTCGTGGACGGCATCGCCAACTACAAGGGCTGATCCCTTTCACTCCCGTCGAGGGAGTCTCAACTGCGCTGAGGTAAATGCCCGCTTCGCAGTTGATACAATTTGAAACGCACCCGGTGCCTAGGCGCCGGGTGCGTTTTTTGTTTTGTCATGGATCAGGGTTTGGACAGATCAATCAGGCGCTGATGGGGACATCGGCCCGGGAGCGAGCAAATGAAGGTGGCAGATTGGCGCATGGGCACGAAGCTGGGCATGGGATTCCTCATCATGGTCCTGTTCTCGGCGGTTCTGGGGGCGGTAGCCTGGTTGCAACTGGCGCAGATGCACCGCAACGCATTGCATTTGTCGGATGTGGCCCTGCCCAGCATGTTCCATGCGGGCGCCATGCGATCCGAATACAACCGCCTGCGCCGCCACGAGGCCGGCATTGCCTCCGCGCGCAGCCTGGCCGAGGTCGATGGCTTTGCCAAGCAGGTGCAGGACCGGCTGCAGACCATTGGCGAGCATGAGACGGCCCTGCGTTCGCTGATCGACCAGCAGGCCCTGCGCGCGGCCTTCGACGACTACCTCGGCTTCAAGCAGCAGTTCCTGGCCATGCATGCGCGATTGCTGGAGCGTGCGCGCGCCGGCAACTATTCCACCACCGAGGAGCAGGCCTTCATGGCCGACGAGATGGGGTTGATGTTCGCCGGCGAGTCCGAGGCGCAGTTCGGCAAGCTGGCCGAAAGCGCCGGCCGCCTGCTGACCCTGCAGCGCGAGGCGGGCGAGCAGGCGCGGCAGCAGGCGCAGGCAGGCTTTGACCTCGCCCGCATCTGGGTGCTGGGCACGCTGGCCGCGGTGGTGGCGATTGCGGCCCTGGTGGGCTGGGCCATCACGCGTGCTGTCACCGGCCCGGTGGCCCAGGCCGTGGCCGTGGCGCGCAATGTGGCGGCCGGCCATCTGGAAAAGCCGGTCACCAGCCGGCGCCGGGATGAAATGGGCCAGCTCATCAACGCACAGGAGGACATGCGCCGCAAGCTCGCCGAGCTGGTGGGCGATGTGCGCGGCAATGCGCACGGCGTGGCGCTGGCCGCTGGCGAGATCGCCCAGGGCAATGCGGACCTGTCGGCGCGCACCGAAAGCCAGGCCAGTGCTCTGGAAGAAACCGCAGCCTCCATGGAGCAGCTGGGCGCCACCGTGCGCCAGAACGCGGACAACGCGCGCCAGGCCAACCAGATGGCCGCCTCCGCCTCGGGCATTGCCGCGCGTGGCGGCGAGGTTGTGGCCCAGGTGGTGGACACCATGAAGGGCATCAACGACAGCAGCCGCCAGATCGCCGACATCATCGGCGTGATCGACGGCATTGCCTTCCAGACCAATATCCTGGCGCTGAACGCCGCCGTGGAGGCGGCCCGCGCTGGCGAGCAGGGCCGGGGCTTTGCCGTGGTGGCCGGCGAGGTGCGCACGCTGGCCCAGCGCAGTGCCGAGGCGGCCAAGGAGATCAAGGCCTTGATCCAGGCCAGCGAGCAGCGTGTGGAGCAGGGCACGCAGCTGGTGGACAAGGCCGGCGAGACCATGTTCGAAATCGTCGCCGCCATCCGGCGCGTGACCGACATCATGGGCGAGATCAGCGCCGCCAGCAGCGAGCAGAGCGCGGGCGTGGCCCAGGTGGGCGATGCCATCACGCAAATGGACCAGGCCACCCAGCAGAACGCCGCCCTGGTCGAGCAAAGTGCGGCCGCTGCCCAGTCGCTGCAGCAGCAGGCGCGGGCCATGGTGGCATCGGTATCGGTGTTTCGCACGGCGCCGGGAGACTCGACAGCGGTCCCCGAGGTGGCTGAGGCCGCCAAGGCGGCCGTGGCGGCGCCGCGCGCAACGGCGGCCGCCCCTTTGGCATCACCGCCGGTCCTGGCGCCCATCGCAGCCCGGCCAGCGAAACATGCCACGCCAGCCCAGGTCAGCAGGACCGCGACCGCCGACGACGAGGAGTGGGCCGCGTTCTGAGGCCTTGCCCGCAGCTGCGCCCCATCCTCTGGCGGCCCCATGCCCTGCATGGGGCCGCTTTCTTTTTGCGTGCTGCGTTGAGCTTGCGCACGCCGGGTGGCAGGAGGCTGTGGCGCAAATCCTCCAGTGAAGGTTTCTGCCTACTGCAAGTACCTGAACTTGTCCTGAACAATGCTTGGATACTGGCAGAATGTAAATAGATGTAGTCCTATTCTTACAGATTGAGGAACGGCCGCTCCTGGCCTCGTTCGCTCGGAACGAAGGGATATCCCATGATTACCTTGTTCTCATGGCCGCCTGGCCTGGCGGCCATCGGCCATCCAGCAGACCGCGCTCCCGCGGGGTCCCGTCCTCCCCCTCTCCAAGCCTTGCCTGCCAGCTGCCATCGGCCGGTGCGGCTGGCCTGTTTCTGCAAGGTTCGCGCCGGGCCTGGCTGATAGCCTGCCCATGGCGCGAGACAGAGCAAGACGCAACAAGATGACGGGACCTCTACAAGAGAGATGAATGTGAAAAACCTCAAGATTTCAACGCGCATGCTGGGCACCTTCGGCCTGCTGGTGCTGCTGCTGCTGGCCGTGGTGGCCGCGGCCCTGGTGCAACTGCGCTCCATGCGCACCAGCATGGAAGTCATTGCCGGCAATGTCGTGCCCAGCGTGGAAGTGATCAACCAGATAGGCACCGATGTCGTGCGTGCCCGTTTGCTGGAGGTGCGCCACGTCAACAATGATGATGCTGCCTACAAGACCGATTCGGAAAAGCAGCTGGAGCAACTGCAGCGCCGCCTGGCAGAGCGCAAGAAGGTCTATGAGCCGCTGCTGTCCTCCGACGAAGAGCGAAGGCTCTACGCCCAACTGCTCCAGGAACGCGAGCGCTACCAGCAACTGAGCCAGCAGGTGCTGGCGCTGTCACGCCAGGGCGAAAAGGAAAAGGCCCAGGCCGTGCTGGGCGGCGAGTCGCTGAAGCTCTACAACGATTCGTCGAACACGCTGGATCTGCTGGTCAAGCTCAATAGCGATGCGGCCGTGCAGGAAAGCCGCAATGCCGAGGCTGTCTATGGGCGCTCGGTCGTCGTCCTCAGCGTGGCGGCGCTGGCCGCCGTGCTGCTGGCCGTGCTGGCCGGGCTGTGGCTGACGCGCTCCATCCGCACGCCGCTGGCCCATGCGGTCGATGCCGCAGACCGCGTGGCCAATGGCGATCTGGGCGGGACCATTCACATCGACCGCCATGACGAAACCGGCCTGCTGCTGGGCGCGCTGCAGCGCATGCAATCGAGCCTGGTGCAGACCGTGCGCAGCGTGCGCCAGAACGCCGAAGGCGTGGCCTCGGCCAGCGCGCAGATTGCCTCCGGCAATGCCGACCTGTCCAGCCGCACGGAAGAGCAGGCCAGCGCGCTGGAGCAGACGGCGGCATCCATGGAAGAGCTGGGCTCCACCGTGCGCCAGAACGCCGACAACGCACGCCAGGCCAATCAGCTGGCGCTCAATGCATCGAGCGTTGCGCGCCGCGGCGGCGACGTGGTGGCCGAGGCCGTGGAAACCATGAAGGGCATCAATGACAGCAGCCGGCGCATCGGCGACATCATCGGCGTGATCGACGGCATTGCCTTTCAGACCAACATCCTCGCGCTCAATGCCGCGGTGGAGGCTGCGCGTGCCGGTGAGCAGGGCCGGGGCTTTGCCGTGGTCGCGGGCGAGGTGCGCTCGCTGGCGCAGCGCAGCGCCGAGGCGGCCAAGGAAATCAAGGCGCTGATCACGGCCAGCGTGGAGCGTGTGGAGCAGGGCTCGCAACTGGTGGACCGCGCAGGCACGACCATGACCGAAGTGGTGGCTGCCATCGGCCAGGTCACCGACATCATGGGCGAGATCAGCGCGGCCAGTACCGAGCAGAGCTCCGGCGTCGCCCAGGTCAGCGAAGCCGTCACGCAAATGGACCAGACCACGCAGCAAAACGCTGCCCTGGTCGAGGAAAGCGCGGCCGCCGCTGCCTCGCTGCGCAAGCAGGCGCAGGACCTGGTCGAGGCCGTGGCCGTGTTCCAGCTGCCGCGCGGTGCCATGGACAGCCATGCGCATGTGCCCAACAGGATGGTGGCGCAGGCCGGCGCCGCGCCACGCGCCGCAGCGCAGCCTGTCCGGCCGAACCCGCCGGCCAGCCCCGCACGGCCTGCGGCCTTGGGAGGCGGCGGTGCTGCAGCGGGTGGCGAGACACTGGCCCGCCGGCTTGAGCGCGATGCCACGCCTCCCATCCAGCCACGCCCTGGGCCCGCAGCAACAGGCAAGCCGGCTCCGCGCCAGCCCGGTCAGGGCGATGACGACTGGGAAACCTTCTGAGCCTCAGTCCTGGCGCAGCGGGCTGTGCGCCTGCAGCTCCTGCAGGTAGCCGGCCATGCCTTCGCCTTCGCGGTCCAGAAAGCGCGAGATGGCGTCGGCGAAGGACGGGTGGGCAATCCAGTGGGCGCTGGGCGTCACCACGGGCAGCAGCGCCCGCGCCATCTTGTGCTCGCCCTGGGCGCCTCCCTCGAAGTGCGCAATCCCGCGTTCTATGCACCAGGCGATAGGCTGGTAGTAGCAGGCCTCGAAATGCAGGCAGTCCACGCGCTCCAGCGCGCCCCAGTAGCGGCCGTAGGCCGTGCCCTGCGGGATCTGCGGCGTGTCGCGGTCGCAGCTGCCGGCCGAAAGCCGTGCGGCTGCCGCATCGAGTGCGATCAGGCTGCAGGCCATGGGTTGGCCGTCGCGCTCGGCGACGAACATCAGCCAGTTCTCGGGCATCTGGTGCGCCATGGCCTCGAAGAAGGCCGGCTGGAGGTACGGGGCGTTGCCGTGTTCCAGATAGGTGCGTTCGTGGCAGCGATAGAAGAAGGCCCAGTCCTGGGCGCTCATGTCGGGGCCGTGCACTGCTCGAAAGCGCACGCCGGCCTCGTGCACCTTGCGCCGTTCCTGGCGAATCTTCTTGCGCTTTTCCTGGTTCAGCGTGGACAGAAAGTGGTCGAAGTCCCGGTGGCCCGCGCCCCCGGCGTTCTGGTTGCTCCAGTGGAACTGCACGGTGCTGCGCTGCATCCAGCCGTCGGCGTCGCAGGCTGCCAGATCCTCGGCATCGCTGAACAGCAAATGCAGGGAAGACAGCTGCTGCGCCTGGGCCCATTCGCGCACGGCGCGCACCAGGGCCGCACGCAGCAGCGGCGTGCGTGCCAGCAGCCGGCTGCCCGGCACAGGCGTGAAAGGCACGGCGAGCACGCCCTTGGGGTAGTAATCCAGCCCATGCTGGGCGTAGGCGCGCGCCCAGGCAAAGTCGAACACGTACTCGCCATAGGAATGCGCCTTGGCGTAGACCGGGCAGGCGGCGACCAGCTCGCCGCCCTGCCAGAGCGTGACCACGCGGGCGGCCCAGCCGGTTTGCGGCACGGCGCTGCCGCTGGATTCCAGCGCGCTCAGGTACTCGTGGCGCATGAAGGGGGTGGGCGCAGCCTGCGATGCCAGCAGCGCATTCCAGGCCTGGGCATCGAGCTGCTGCACGCTGTCCAGCACGCGGGTGATAATTGCGGTTTCAGCCATGCCATTCCTTGCAGGCCCGTGTGACGCGCGCTGCCGCCTTGCGCTGTGGGGTGGCCTTGTCGGCCCTGTTGGCTCCATTGCATTCCATGACGCTCTCCATCTGCACTGCCCAGCTCAACTTTGTCGTGGGCGATCTGCCCGGCAATGTCCAGAAAATCATTGCCGCAGCCCGTGAAGCTTATGCCACGGGAGCGCGCTTGCTGCTGACTCCCGAGCTTGCCCTGTGCGGCTATGCGGCCGAAGATCTCTATCTGCGTCCCGCCTTTCTGGACGCCTGCGATCAGGCCGTGCAGCAGCTGGCGCTGGAGACCGCGCAATGGCCGGGCCTGGCGCTGGTGCTGGGCCATCCCTGGCGCGACCCCGGCGCTGGTGGCGCGTTGCGCAATGCAGCCAGCGTGCTGCGCGACGGGCGCGTGGAATGCAGCTACGCCAAGCAATGCCTGCCCAACTACGGCGTGTTCGACGAGCAGCGCTACTTTGTGGCCGGCCAGTCGCCTTGCGTGGTCGAGGTCCAGGCAGTTCGCGTGGGCTTGCTGATCTGCGAGGACGCCTGGCATCCCGGGCCGGCAAGCGCGGCTGCCGCGGCGGGTGCGCAATTGCTGGCCGTGATCAATGCTTCGCCCTTTCATGAGGGCAAGCAGGCCGAACGTGAAGCCACGCTGGCTGCACGTGCGCGTGAGACCGGCCTGCCCCTGGTCTACGCACATCTGGTCGGTGGCCAGGATGAAATTGTCTTCGATGGCAGCTCTTTTGCCGTGCACGCCGACGGCAGCATTGCCGCACGCGCGGCGGCCTTTGCCGAGGCGCTGCCGTTGGTGGAAGTGCGTGCCGGCGCGCAGGAACTGACGCTGGCCGCCGATGTGCAGCCACCGGTGGAGCACCTGCCGGCGCTGTGGTCCGCCCTGGTGCTGGCCGTGCGCGACTACGTGGGCAAGAACCGTTTCCCCGGCGCGCTGCTGGGCCTGTCGGGCGGGATCGACTCGGCCCTGGTGCTGGCGATTGCGGTCGATGCGCTGGGCGCGGACAAGGTGCACACGGTGATGATGCCTTCGCCCTATACGGCGGACATCAGCTGGATCGATGCGCGCGACATGGCCGAGCGTGTGGGCGTGCGCTATGACGAAATCTCCATCGCGCCCCAGTTCGAGGCCTTCAAGGCCGCCCTGGCCCCGGCCTTCGCGGGCCGCGCCGAGGACACGACCGAAGAGAACCTGCAGGCCCGCATCCGCGGCACCTTGCTGATGGGCCTGTCCAACAAGTTCGGCTCCGTGGTGCTGACCACCGGCAACAAGAGCGAGATGTCCACCGGCTACTGCACGCTCTATGGCGACATGGCCGGCGGCTTTGCCGTGATCAAGGACGTGCTCAAGACCGAGGTTTTTGCGCTGGCGCGCTGGCGCAATGCCAACGATCCGTTCGGCATGGGGCTGGACCCCATTCCGGATCGCATCATCACGCGCCCGCCCAGCGCCGAACTGCGCCCGGACCAGAAAGACCAGGACAGCCTGCCCGCTTATGAGGTGCTCGACGCCATCGTGCGCCGATACATGGAAAATAACGAAAGCATCGCCTCCATCGTGGCCGACGGATATGCCGGCGCCGATGTGGAGCGAGTGACGCGCCTCATCCAGATCAACGAATACAAACGCCGCCAGGCGCCCGTGGGGCCGCGGCTGACGCGCCGCAGCTTCGGCAAGGACTGGCGCTACCCGATCACCAACCGCTTTCGCGCTTGAAGCACCTGAGGCGGCGGGGTTTCCTGGCCAGCCGTCTTGCCCCGTATTGCATGCACTGAGGAGTTCACCCCATGAAAATGATCACCGCCATCATCAAGCCGTTCAAGCTGGAAGAGGTCCGCGAGGCACTGGCCGACTGCGGCGTCAACGGCCTGACCGTCACCGAGGTCAAGGGCTTTGGTCGCCAGAAGGGCCATACCGAGCTCTACCGTGGCGCCGAGTACGTGGTGGACTTCCTGCCCAAGGTGAAGATCGAGGTGGTAGTCCGCACGGAAGACGTGGACCGCTGCGTGGATGCCATCGTCAACGTGGCCCGCACAGGCAAGATCGGTGACGGGAAGATCTTCGTCACCGCCGTGGAGCGCGTGGTGCGCATCCGTACCGGCGAACTCGACGACGGAGCCATCTGAACCTGGCAGCAGTGCAGGGCGCACGCGGCGCCCTGGGCTCGACATCCGGATTCCAGCGGCCACCCCTGAACGGGTGGCCGTTTCCGTTTCAGATCACGGCGCGCAAGGGGGCCGTTTCCAGGCCCGTGCCGGCGTTCTGCACCAGGGATTGCAGCAGTGAGGGGATGTCGCTGCCGCTTTCTATCAGTCCCATCTGCCACTCGCCCATGAAGCCATGGCCCACGCAGGTCTGCAGGAACTGCAGCATGCTGTCGTAGTAGCCGTCCACATTGAGCAGGCCGATGGGCTTGTCGTGGTAGCGCAGCTGGCGCCAGGTCCAGACCTCGAACAATTCCTCGAAGGTGCCTATGCCGCCGGGCAGGGCGACGAAGGCATCGCTGCGCTCGGCCATCATGGCCTTGCGCTCGTGCATGGTCTGGACGATGTGCAGTTCGTCGCAGGCATGGTTGGCCAGCTCCTTGTCCACCAGCGCCTGCGGGATCACTCCCACGACGCGGCCACCGGCCTGCCGCGTGGCCTCGGCCACCTCGCCCATCAGGCCGCTGCGCCCGCCGCCGTAGACCAACTGGCCGCCGTGCTCGCCAATCCAGCGGCCGGTGGCGCGGGCGGCCTCGATGAATCCGGGCTGGTCGCCGGGGCGCGAGCCGCAATACACACAAATGGAAAACGTGGGATTTGTCATGCAATGAACCGTTGATAGAGAGCCGCCAGCCAGACACCCGTGCACAGCAGCAGCGCCAGCAGCACGGCGGCGCTGCCCATGTCCTTGGCTTGCTTGGACAGGGCGTGCCATTCGGGGCCTATGCGATCGACCACGGCCTCGATGCCGCTGTTGAGCAATTCCACGATCAGCACCAGCAAGACCGTGCCCGCCAGCAGCGAGACCTCGATCCAGCTGCGTCCCAGCCAGAAGGCGGCAGGGATCAGCACGATGGCGGCCAGCGCTTCCTGGCGGAAGGCTTTCTCATTCCATCCGGCACGAAGGCCGGACAGCGAATAACCCGCAGCGTGCCAGACACGGTTCAGGCCCGTGCGGCTTTTCTGGGGATTGACAGGCGTGCTGTCGTTGGACTTGGGTGAAGCGGCGGGCATGCTGGGGAGTGTAGGAGATGCGATGCTGCCTTTGCCGCTCAGCGTTTTTTCCTGGGCGGCGGGGCCTGGTGGATCAGCTGTGTGCCGGCCCAGGCGTCATGCCAGAACTGGCGGCGCGGATGAAGGCGACTGAGCAGGGCCCAGAGTGCCACCCACAGCACCAGCAGCACCAAGGTGGTCAAGGCCGGCACGCCGGTGGAGTAGGCCGCCAGCGGTGGCAGCAGCCAGATCCAGCTCAGCACATAGCGCCGCAGTGCGCGCAGCTGGCTGACGGGCTGGCCTGCAGCATCCACCAGGCGGATGTGCCAGGTCTTCATGGCCAATGTCTGCCCCTTGGACCAGAACCAGACGAAATAGATGCCCAGCACCACGAACATGAAGGCCTGCAGCGCATGGCGGTTGTCCATGGCGTTGCGCGTCTGAGACAAGGTGCCAAACAGATATCCGGCGATGAAGACCACGCCGAACAGCAGCATGCCCTCATATAGCCAGCAGGCCATGCGCCGGGCCAGGCGCGGGGCCATCCGTGGATCGGCGGCGGAGCCGGCTGCCGTGGAGGCGGGGGAGGTGGCGTTCGTCATGCGGGCGTGTCGGGGCGCTGCATCAATGCGAAGGGGCTGCTTCGCCGTGCGAGGGCTGTGGGGTGGCCTCGGCGCCGTCATGCAGTTCCATGGGCGGCAAGGGCATGGGTGTGGCCGAAGGCACTTCCACCGGGGCTGTCTCCACCAGCGCAGGCGGGCGCACGGGATGGGTTTCCACGGCCGAAGGCGGCGCGACCGGTGGAACCGGAGGCGGCGGATTGTAGATGGTGGCTGGTGGAATCTTGGGGGGATTCGGAATGGTGGCCGGTGCCACCGAGGCCGCAGGAATCCGCGCCAGACGCTTGGGCGCCACGGGCTGTATGGCGTTGGCGGCGCCCTTGACCTTGGGCGCGGCGCGTGCAGCCAGAAGGCGTTTTTCTTCGTCGCTGAGCGCCTGGTAGGCCTCCCACTGGGCTCGCTTGTCCGTGGCAAGGCGGTTGGTCAGGGCGAAATTCAGGCGGGCCTGGCTGCGCTGCTGGGCGCTGAGGCTGGACCAGGTCTGCATGCGGTCGCGCAGCTTTTCCTGCTCCTTTTCGCTGAGCTTGTCCCAGCCTTCGGCCAATGCCATCCAGCGGCGCTTTTGCAGCGCGTCCATCATGGACCAGCGCTCGGAAAGGGGCTCGAGCACCCTGCTTTGCGCAGGCGTCAGCTCGGCCCAGCGTGGGCCTGAGGCCAGGGCTGTGGCGCGCTGGCGCGTGGCTGCGTCGCCATGCAGGGTCTTGGAGGCCGCAATGGTGGCCGGCGACACCGTGCTGGGCGCCAGCCGCACCTGTTGCACGACGCGCCAGCCGGTCCAGGCCAGCGCCATCAACAGCACCGCCGCCAGGATGGCGGCGGGTGATCGGTGGAACGCGGCGCGTGAATCAGTGGGCATGCAGGCAGGCAAGGCGGGTATCAGCGTTCCGTGTTGGTGGCCGAAGTCTTCAGGTACTGGATGAAACCGGGGTCGGCATAGGCGGCAGGGGGCAGGTCATCGGTCAGCAGGGCCGTATCGACCTCGGCAACCTCGGTCAGGCCAATCTGATCGGTCTGCACGTTGACGACCACCAGGCCAATGATGAGGGCCAGCACCGGCACGGCCGAGATCAGCGCGCGCCACCAGGTGCCGCCTTCGTCGCCAGAGCCCAGCGTCATGGTGCCACCCTGAGCCTGGGTTGCGCTGGCAACCTGCAAGGGCGCAGCGCGCAGTTCGCGCCGGCGAACGGACAGGGCGCGCTCGCGCCCAGCGCGCAGCCGTTCGGTGATGTCGTATGGCAGCAACGCCTCGCCGTCACCCAGGCGCGCGGTGATCCGGCGTGCGATGCGGTCGGCCGCCATTTCGCTGTGGAGAGTGAGAGTGGGCGCAGTCTTCATAGCTCGATTCCTTTGGCCTTCAGTGCCTTGCTCAATGTCTGGATGGCGCGGAAACAATGTGTTTTTACACTTCCTTCGGAACACCCCATCGCGGCAGCGGTCTCCGCAACGTCCATCTCTTCCCAATAACGCATCAGGAATGCTTCGCGTTGACGCGCCGGCAGCTCCTGTATCTCTTTTTCAATGCTTTGCAAAATCTGCGCCCGCTCGGTCAGATCCTCGGCGCTGCGGGCGGTTTCGCCGTTCTGTGCGGAGTCGGCGTAGGTCTCGAGCCAGTCGAAGTCCGCATCGTCGCCGGCCGAGGCCTCCAGATCGCTCATGCGGGTGAAGAGGGCGTTCTGCGTCTTTTGCCTGCGAAACCAGTCCAGTGTGCTGTTGGACAGGATGCGCTGGAAGAGCATGGGCAGCTCGGTGATGGGCTTGTCGCCATAGTGCTGCGCCAGCTTGAGCATGCTGTCCTGCACGATGTCCAGCGCCGCCTCCTCGTCCCGGACGTGGAAAAAGCTGCGCTTGAAGGCACGCTTTTCTACGCTTTTGAGGAAGTCGGATAGTTCTTGCTCGGTTGCCAAAAGGAACGCAGGCCCGGATGAGGGGCTCGTTGAGGGGGGGCTGAACGGACGCGGGACCCGATTATCGCACCGCAGTGTCAATTTTTTTCGCACGATGGCGCACAGGCTTGTTGCAGTGCGATAATGTCTGCTGCAATTCAAAAAGGCAAACGGGTCACGGTCCGGCGTTTACTCACTCGCCCATGTCTGTTGGTCCTAAGTCCCGCACCGGCCTCACAAGGGCTTCAGGCAAGGGGCACCCAAGGTTTTTCGTTAGAGAAATTCACAAAGGTTGATCATGGAAATTTCCAAAGCCGAGTACTCCAGCGCGGCAGCAGCGGCGTCGCAGTCCCATGCATCCCAGGAGCTCATGGGCTCCGAGATCCTCGTCAAGTCCCTGCAGGCCGAAGGCGTCAAGCAGCTTTGGGGCTATCCGGGCGGTGCGGTCCTGTACATCTACGACGCCCTCTACAAGCAAGACACCATTCAGCATGTGCTGGTGCGCCACGAGCAGGCGGCTGTGCATGCGGCAGACGGTTTTGCCCGTGCCACGGGTGAAGTCGGCGTGGCACTGGTGACCTCGGGTCCCGGCCTGACCAACGCCGTCACCGGCATTGCCACCGCCTACACCGATTCCATTCCCCTGGTCGTGATCAGCGGCCAGACCTCGACGGCCTACATCGGCACCGATGCATTCCAGGAGTGCGACACCGTCGGCATTACCCGCCCCATCGTCAAGCACAACTTCCTGGTCAAGGATGTGCGCGAGCTGGCGGACACCATGAAGAAGGCCTTCCACATCGCGCGCACCGGCCGCCCCGGCCCCGTGGTGGTGGACATCCCCAAGGATGTGTCCTTCAAGAAGGCTCTCTACACCGGTTACCCCGAAAAGGTGGAGATGCGCTCCTACAACCCGGTGCGCAAGGGCCATGCCGGCCAGATCCGCAAGGCGCTGCAGTTGCTGCTGGCTGCCAAGCGTCCCTATATCTACACGGGTGGCGGCGTGCTGCTGGGCAATGCCTGCAACGAGCTGCGCACCCTGGTGGACATGCTGGGCTACCCGGTCACGCATACGCTGCTGGGCCTGGGTGCCTATCCGGCCAGCGACCGCAAGTTCCTGGGCATGCTGGGCATGCACGGCACCATCGAAGCCAACAACGCCATGCAGAACTGCGATGTGCTGCTGGCCGTGGGTGCGCGCTTCGACGACCGGGTGATCGGCAACCCCAAGCATTTCATGTCGGTGGAGCGCAAGATCATCCATATCGACATCGATCCCTCCTCCATCTCCAAGCGCGTGAAGGTGGACGTGCCCATCGTCGGCGACGTCAAGGAAGTGCTGACCGAGCTGATCTCCATGATCCGCGAGGCCAGCGCCCGTCCCGACGCTGCGGCCCTGGGCCAGTGGTGGGAGACCATCGAAGGCTGGCGCAGCCGCGACTGCCTGCAGTACAGCCGTGGCGACGGCTCGGTCATCAAGCCCCAGTACGTGGTGGAGACGCTGTGGAACATGACCCGCGACGCCGATGCCTACATCACGTCCGACGTGGGCCAGCACCAGATGTGGGCCGCGCAGTACTACCGCTTTGACGAGCCGCGCCGCTGGATCAACTCCGGCGGCTTGGGCACCATGGGTGTGGGCCTGCCCTACGCCATGGGCATCAAGCTGGCCAAGCCTGAATCCGAGGTGTTCTGCATCACGGGCGAAGGCTCCATCCAGATGAACATCCAGGAGCTGGCCACCTGCCTGCAGTACAACACGCCGGTCAAGGTGGTGTCGCTGAACAACCGCTACCTGGGCATGGTGCGCCAGTGGCAGGAGATCGAGTACTCGGGCCGCTACAGCAGCAGCTACATGGACTCGCTGCCCAACTTCGTGAAGCTGGCCGAGGCCTATGGCCACGTGGGCATGCTGATCGAGCGCCCCGAGGACGTGGAGCCCGCCCTGCGCGAGGCCCGCAAGCTCAAGGATCGGACGGTGTTCATGGACTTCCGCACCGATCCCACCGAGAATGTGTTCCCCATGGTGCAGGCTGGCCGTGGGATCACCGAGATGCTGCTGGGAGCTGACGACCTCTGAGCGAGCCCTTGGCCGGGTTCGCCAGGGCCTGTTCCTGCCGCATCTTCTTCAGTAGCCGCCCTCAAGGCGGCAACCCCTTGACGAATCTATTGCCTGCCAAGCCCGACGTTTACCGGCGCCGGGGGAGGGCAGCGAAAAGAGGAATCTTTCTTTCATGAAACACATCATTGCCGTGCTGCTCGAAAACGAGCCGGGAGCCTTGTCGCGCGTGGTGGGCCTGTTCTCGGCCCGCGGCTACAACATCGAATCGCTGACCGTGGCTCCCACGGAAGACGCATCGCTGTCGCGCATGACCATTCAGACGAATGGCTCCGAAGACGTGATCGAGCAGATCACCAAGCACCTGAACCGCCTGATCGAGGTCGTCAAGGTCGTGGACCTGACGGAAGGCTCCTATACCGAGCGCGAGCTCATGATGGTCAAGGTCCGCGCCGTGGGCAAGGAACGCGAGGAGATGAAGCGCATGGCCGACATCTTCCGCGGCCGCATCATCGACGTGACCGAAAAGAGCTACACGGTCGAGCTGACCGGCGACCAATCCAAGAACGACGCCTTCCTGCAGGCGCTGGACCGCACAGCCATTCTGGAAACCGTGCGTACCGGCTCCTGCGGCATCGGCCGCGGCGAACGCATTCTGCGCGTTTGATGCGCTGCAACGCACCTGAAACCTGTCCCCTTCCCCTTTCAACCCCTACACACACGAAGCCTGGAGCCAACATGAAAGTTTTCTACGACAAGGACTGTGACCTGAGCCTGATCAAGGGCAAGACCGTTGCCATCATCGGCTACGGCAGCCAGGGCCACGCACACGCTCAAAACCTGAACGAAAGCGGCGTGAAGGTCGTGGTCGGCCTGCGCAAGGGCGGCGCTTCCTGGGACAAGGTCGCCAAGGCTGGCCTGACCGTCGCTGAAGTCGACGACGCCGTGAAGGCCGCCGATCTGGTCATGATCCTGCTGCCGGATGAGAACATCCCCGAGGTCTACAACAACAACGTGGCCCCCAACATCAAGCAAGGCGCCACGCTGGCCTTTGCCCACGGCTTCAACATCCACTACAACCAGGTTGTGCCGCGCGCCGATCTGGACGTGATCATGGTCGCCCCCAAGGGCCCTGGCCACACCGTGCGCTCCGAATACCTCAAGGGCGGCGGCGTGCCTTCGCTGATCGCCGTATACCAGGACAAGTCCGGCAAGGCCCGTGACCTGGCCCTGTCCTATGCCATGGCCAACGGTGGCGGCAAGGGCGGCATCATCGAAACCAACTTCAAGGAAGAAACCGAGACCGACCTGTTCGGCGAGCAGGCCGTTCTGTGCGGCGGCGCGGTGGAACTGGTGAAGATGGGCTTCGAGACCCTGACCGAAGCCGGCTACGCTCCCGAAATGGCCTACTTCGAGTGCCTGCATGAGCTCAAGCTCATCGTGGACCTGATGTACGAAGGCGGCATCGCCAACATGAACTACTCGATCTCGAACAACGCCGAATACGGCGAGTACGTGACGGGTACAGAAGTCATCAACGACAAGTCGCGCGAAGCCATGCGTGCTGCCCTCAAGCGCATCCAGACCGGCGAATACGCCAAGATGTTCATCCAGGAAGGCCGCACTAACTACCCGAGCATGACGGCCCGCCGCCGCATGAACGCCGAACACGCCATCGAAAAGGTGGGCGGCCAGCTGCGCGCCATGATGCCCTGGATCTCCAAGAACAAGCTGGTTGACCAGAGCCGCAACTGAGATTGCTGCATTCCATCTTGCATGGGTCGCGCATGCGGCCTACGCAAGGTGCAGGACAAGGCCACCCCGACGGGTGGCCTTTTTCGTGCAGAGAAGGGGGGCGGTGCGCAGGTACACTGACCCTTTCGGGGCGGCACTGTCCGCTCCCTTAGAATACTATCGTTTTAATAGCTGCTCACGCTTGCGTGCGCTGTGCTGGAGGCCGGATTGATGCAAAACCACAATGAGTCCAACGAAATCGAAGGCGTGGTGGTGCGCAAGCGCCGCAAGGGTATCTACATCCTGCCCAACCTGTTCACGCTGGCTGCGCTGTTCGGTGGCTTCTACGCCATCGTGATGGCCATGAATGGCCGCTTTGAACTGGCTGCCGCAGGCGTGTTCTGCGCCATGGTGCTGGACAGTCTTGACGGCCGCGTGGCACGCATGACCAATACGCAAAGCGCCTTTGGCGAACAGATGGACTCGCTGTCGGACATGGTGTCCTTCGGGGCCGCTCCCGCCTTGATCGCCTATGAGTGGGCGCTTAAGGGCATTGGTCGCTGGGGCTGGATTGCCGCCTTTGTCTATTGCGCCTGCGCCGCCCTGCGGCTGGCGCGTTTCAACGTGAATACCGGCACGGTGGACAAGCGCTGGTTCCAGGGCCTGCCTTCGCCTGCGGCGGCGGCGCTGGTCACGGGCTTCATCTGGCTGCTGGACGAGGCGGGCCTGCTGCGCGGCCAGGATGCCTGGCTGAGCTGGACGCAGATCACCTGGATCATGTTCTTCCTGACGCTGTACGCGGGCCTGACCATGGTCACCAACGTGCCTTTCTACAGCTTCAAGGACGTGCATTTCAAGAAGAGCGTGCCCTTTGCGGCCATCGTACTGATCGCCCTGGGCATCGCCATCATCAATATCCATCCGCCCATCGTGCTGTTCGGCGTGTTCCTGCTCTACGGTTTCTCGGGCTACGGCGTCTATGCATGGCGCAAGGCCAAGGGCCAGCGCACCAGCGTCATCAGCACCTCGACCGATGAGCCTGAAGAGCGCGGCCTGCACAAATGATGCGCCGCAGCATCTTCACAGCGCCTGAGAACCTGTGCTAAAGTGACCCGCATGCAATACCTGTCGCTAGCTCTACTACTGATGTCCCACGGGCAGAGACAGTAGCGCGCGCGTACATTCCTACTTTCACGGCCCGTTTGCACCAGCGACGGGCCGTTTTGCGTTTGTGGGGTCGCTGGAGCAGGTGGGTCTTGTTTTTACCTAGACGATAGAAAGCACTTCAGCCATGTTGCAAAACCCTTCGACCAAGTACCGTCCGTTCGCTCCGGTCCGCCTGCAAGACCGCCGCTGGCCCGATGCGGTGATCACCCAGGCCCCGGTCTGGTGCAGCGTGGACCTGCGCGATGGCAACCAGGCGCTGATCGAGCCCATGGACATCGATCGCAAGATGCGCATGTTCGAGCAGCTGGTGAAGATCGGCTTCAAGGAAATCGAGGTCGGCTTTCCTTCCGCGTCCCAGGTCGAGTTCGACTTCATGCGCAAGCTCATCGAGGAAAACCGCATTCCCGATGACGTGACCGTCCAGGTGCTGACCCAGGCTCGTGAGCACCTCATCCGCCGTACCTTCGAGGCGCTCGAAGGCGTGCCCCGGGCCATCGTCCACCTCTACAACGCCACCGCGCCCGTGATGCGCCGCGTGGTATTGAACATGAGCGAGGACGAGATCGTCGAGCTGGCCACCACCAATGCCCGCATGTTCAACGAGATCGCTGCCGGCTATCCCCAGACGCAGTGGACCTTCCAGTACTCGCCCGAGATGTATTCGGACACCGAGCTGGAGTTTTCCAAGCGCGTCATCGATGCCGTCACCGATGTATGGCAGCCCACGCCCGAGCGCAAGTGCATCATCAACCTGCCCACCACCGTGGAGCACTCCACGCCCAACATCTTCGCCGACATGGTGGAGTGGACGCATCGCCACATCCAGCGCCGCGACTCCATCGTGCTGTCCGTGCATCCGCACAATGACCGCGGCACGGGCACGGCCACGGCCGAGCTGGCGTTGATGGCCGGTGCGGACCGCCTTGAAGGCTGCCTGTTCGGCAATGGCGAGCGCACGGGCAACCTCGATGTGGTCAACGTGGCGTTGAACATGTACATCCAGGGCGTGTCGCCTGGCCTGGATTTCTCCGATATCGACGGCATCCGCAGCACGGTCGAGCATTGCAACCAGCTGCCCGTGCATCCGCGCCATCCCTATGTGGGCGATCTGGTCTACACCTCGTTCTCGGGCTCGCACCAGGATGCCATCAAGAAGGCCTTCGCCGATCGCAAGGACGGCGACATCTGGGACATGCCCTATCTGCCCATCGACCCCAAGGACCTGGGCCGCAGCTACGAGGCCGTGATCCGCGTCAACAGCCAGTCCGGCAAGGGCGGCATCGCCTATCTGCTTGAAAGCGAGTATGGCCTCCAGTTGCCGCGCCGCCTGCAGATCGAGTTCAGCCAGGTGGTGCAGCGCGAGATGGACGCCAGCGGCAAGGAGCTGGCCGCGGCCGACCTGTGGGCGCTGTTCCAGCGCGAGTACGGCCTGCAATCCGTGCAGGCCCCGCATTACCGCCTCAGCGAGAACGACGGCGTGGTCAGCCTGTCGGCCGATCTGTCCGTTGACGGCGGCAAGCGCACGGTCGAGGCGCAAGGCACGGGGCCCATCGATGCCTTCGTGCAGGCGCTGAGCGAGCACAGCGGCCGGGCCGTGCGCGTGCTGGACTACAACGAGCATGCCATCGGCGAGGGTGCCAATGCCAAGGCCATTGCCTACGTGGAACTGCGCGTGGACGAGTTGCACGTGTGCTACGGCGTCGGGGTTGATGCGAATATCGTCTCCGCTTCGTTCCGGGCCATCATGTCGGGCTTGCAGCGCGTGCCCTCTGCCGAGAAGGTGACGGTGCAGGAGGCGGTTGCCGCTTAAATTCCATTGCCTAGCCGGTGCAGCCACAAGCGCACCGGCTTTTTTCATCACCTGCCCGTGGGCAGGAGATTCGCATCCACAAGAAAGACGAGACTCCCATGACCGACCAATTGATCATTTTCGACACCACCTTGCGTGACGGCGAGCAGTCGCCCGGTGCCTCCATGACCCGCGACGAAAAGCTGCGCATTGCGCGCCAGCTCGAGCGGCTGAAGGTCGATGTGATCGAGGCCGGTTTTGCGGCGAGTTCCAATGGCGACTTCGAGTCGGTGCAGGCCATTGCGCGCGCCATCAAGGACTCCACCATCTGCTCGCTGGCCCGTGCCAATGACCGCGACATCGCCCGTGCGGCCGAGGCTCTGAAGGACGCCAGCCGCGCGCGCATCCACACCTTCATCGCCACCAGTGCGCTGCACATGGAGAAAAAGCTGCGCATGACGCCCGAGCAGGTGCTGGAGCAGGCGCGCCAGTCGGTGCGATTTGCGCGCAACCTGATCGCCGACATCGAGTTCAGCCCCGAAGACGGCTACCGCAGCGACCCGGACTTTCTGTGCCGCGTCATCGAGACGGTGATTGCCGAAGGTGCGACCACCATCAACGTGCCCGACACCGTGGGCTACGCCATTCCGGAGCTGTACGGCGCCTTCATCAAGAACCTGCGCGAGCGCGTGCCCAACAGCGACAAGGCCGTCTGGAGCGTGCATTGCCACAACGACCTGGGCATGGCCGTGGCCAACTCGCTGGCCGGCGTCAAGCTTGGCGGGGCGCGCCAGATCGAGTGCACCATCAACGGCCTGGGCGAACGCGCGGGCAACTGCTCGCTCGAGGAGGTGGTGATGGCCATCAAGACGCGCAAGGACTACTTCGGCCTTGACGTCAACATCGACGCCCAGCACATCGTGGCCGCCAGCCGCATGGTCAGCCAGACCACGGGCTTCGTGGTGCAGCCCAACAAGGCCGTCGTGGGCGCCAACGCCTTCGCCCACGCCTCGGGCATCCATCAGGATGGCGTGCTCAAGGCGCGCGACACCTACGAAATCATGCGTGCCGAGGATGTGGGCTGGAGCGCCAACAAGATCGTGCTGGGCAAGCTCAGCGGCCGCAATGCCTTCAAGCAGCGCCTGCAGGAGCTGGGCGTGGAACTCGACAGCGAGGCCGCGATCAACACTGCCTTTGCGGCCTTCAAGGAACTGGCCGACCGCAAGAGTGAAATCTTCGACGAGGACATCCTGGCCCTGGTGACCGAGCAGGATGCGCATCAGCAGGCCGATCCCTTCCAGTTCATCTCGCTGGCCCAGCAAAGCGAAACAGGTGAGCGCCCACACGCGTCGGTGGTGTTCAGCCGCGATGGCCGTGAGATCAAGGCCCAGTCCGATGGCAATGGCCCGGTCGATGCCTCGTTCAAGGCCATCGAGTCCGAGGTGAAGAGCGGTGCCGAGATGCTGCTGTACTCGGTCAACGCCATCAGCGGCTCCACCGAGAGCCAGGGCGAAGTGACCGTTCGCCTGCAGCGCAGCGGGCGCGTGGTCAACGGCGTGGGCGCGGACCCGGACATTGTCGTGGCCTCGGCCAAGGCCTATCTGAGCGCGTTGAACAAATTACACAGCAATGCAGAGGTCGTGGCTGCGCAGGGGTAAGCACTCGCCTTATAATTTCATTTAAATTATCGAAAAGTCGCACAAGTTATTGTCACAGTGCGACTTTTTCGATTAATGTAAGGTCTAGTCACAAATTCTTGCTGCTTGGAGCATTTCTCATGCCCACCCTACGCCGTGCCCGCCTCGGTCGATTTGCTCAGGTTCTCTCGTTGCTGGCCCTGAGTTGTGCTCTCACTGCCCCGGGCGCGCATGCCGCACCGGCCAAGAAAGTTGCCAAGAAACAGGTGGCCGTGGCCCCTGTCAAGAAGAAGGCCGTGAAGGAGCGCGCCACGGCGGCTCCCCAGGGCAAGCGCGTTGCCAAGAGCGCGCGCCAGCCCAGCCGCGTGGCCGCACGCAGCGCTGCCAGCCCCATTCGTGCCGTTGCCTACGAGCCACGCCTGTCGTTCGGACAGATGGCCGGGCTGCATGCAGTGGCCGATCCTCTTGATCTCAAGAGCAGCGTGGCCCTGGTCATGGACCAGGACACCCACGAAGTGCTGCTCAGCAAGAACGACCATGCCGTGCTGCCCATCGCCTCGCTGACCAAGCTGATGACGGGTCTGCTGATTTCCCAGGCCCATCTGCCCATGGATGAATCCATCACCATCACGCAGGATGATGTGGATACCGAAAAGGGCAGCAGTTCGCGCCTGGCCGTGGGCACCACGCTCACCCGTGCCGAAATGCTGCACCTGGCCCTGATGTCCAGCGAAAACCGTGCTGCCCATGCGCTGGGTCGCACCTTCCCAGGTGGCCTGGATGCCTTCGTCCAGCAGATGAATGCCAAGGCGCGCCTGCTGGGCATGACCGATACCCGTTACGTGGAGCCCACCGGGCTGTCCAGCCGCAACCAGTCCAGCGCCCGTGATCTGGCCGTGCTCGTGAATGTGGCGCACAGTGATCCGCTGGTGCGTGAGTACACCACTTCGCCCGGCTATGAAGTGGCCGTGGGCCGCCGCACGCTGCAGTACAACAACACCAACCGCCTGGTGCTGAGCCCGACCTGGGATATCGGCCTGCAAAAGACCGGCTACATCTCCGAAGCGGGTCGTTGCCTGGTCATGCAGGCGCAGGTGGCTGGCCGCAAGATCATCATGGTCTTCCTGGACTCCGCCGGAAAGTTCAGCCGCCTGGGCGATGCCGAGCGCGTACGCCACTGGGTGGAATCCATGGGGCAGGTGGCCGGCGATTCCATGATCCACAAGGTCAAGGGCTGAGTTTCCTCCCCCGCAACAACAAAGGCGCCCTGGGCGCCTTTGTTGTTTTTGATGACCGGTCTTGCTGCTTGCGGATGGCCGCTTGCAGATCAGTGGCTGCTGCGCGCGTAGGGATTGGGGGGCGGGGCTGCAGGGCGGACCGCATTGAAGCCCAGGGCGCCCGAGATCTCCTGCGCGGTGGCCTGGAGCTTGGACAACCAGCTTTCGTCCAGCCGGTCGGCGGGAGCGGAGATGGACAGGCCGGCCACCAGCTTGCCCTGGTCGTCATAGATGCCGGCGGCCATGCAGCGCACGCCCAGCTCCAACTCCTCGTTGTCGCGGGCGACGCCATGGTGGCGTACCTTGTCCAGCTCGTTTTCCATGTCGGCAAGCCGCGTGATGCTGAAGTGCGTCTTGCCGGGAAGGCCGGTGCGTGTGGCGTAGGCGCGCACCTGCTGCGCATCATCGGCCGCCAGAAACAGCTTGCCATTGGATGTGAGGTGCAGCGGCGCATGGCCGCCGATGGCGCGCACCACCTGCATGCCCGAGCGCTCGCTGTAGGCGCGTTCCACATAGACGATTTCATCGCCCTGGCGCACGCTGAGGCTGACCGGCTGCTGGATCTGCTTGTGCAGCTGGCGCATGGGAATCAGGGCTGCTTCCCGCACGCTCAGGCGGGCCTTGACCAGGTTGCCCAGCTCCAGGAAACGCATGCCCAGCCGGTAGCTGCCGGATTCGGGGCGGTCGACGAAGCGGCCGATGGCCAGGTCGTTGAGAATGCGGTGCGTGGTGGAGGGGTGCAGGCCGGTGCGCTCGCTGATCTCCTTGAGCGATACCGCTTCCTCACGCGAGGCCAACACGTCGATCAACGTGAACATGCGTTCCAGGACCTGGACGCTGGGCTTGGGCGAGGCCGCGTTATCGTCTTTTTTCATGAGGCGCAAGGGGATTTCGGGATTCGGTCATTCTAGCGGCGGGCATGGCTTGGCGGCATATGTGCCGCCTGCAAACAGCGGCCATGTGCATAAGAAATGTCGCTGAAAGGGGCGCGGTGGCGCCATATCAGCGTGGCAGCTGATCCACGCGCTGCCAGCGCTCGTCCACGCGCACTTCATGGGGAAGAAAGCGCGCCTTGTAATTCATCTTCTGACTGTCGGCGATCCAGTAGCCCAGATAGACATAGGGCAGGCTCATGGAGCGTGCCTGATCGATCTGCCACAGCACGTTGAACGTGCCGTAGCTGGCCTGGTCATCGGGCTCGTAGAAGGTGTAGACGGCGGACAGCCCGTCTTCCAGCACATCGAGGATGGAGACCATCTTCAGCCTGCCGACTGCGCCGTCGGCCGCCGGTGCGCGGAACTCCACAAGCCGTGAGTTGACGCGGCTTTGCAGCAGGAACTGCGTGTACTGGTCCACGCTGTCGTGGTCCATGCCGCCGCCGCTGTGACGGCTTTGCTGGTAGCGCAGGTACAGCTGGTAATGCTCGTTCGAGTAATGCAGGCGCTGGATCGATGCCGTGAGATCGGCGTGGCGCACGGCTGCGCGGCGCTGGCTGCGGTCCGGGCGGAAATCGTGGACCAGGATGCGCATGGGCACGCAGGCCCGGCAACCATCGCAATACGGCCGGTAGGTGAACATTCCGCTGCGGCGAAACCCCAGGGAGACCAGCTCCGAATAGGCGCTGTTCTGGATCAGGTGGCTGGGCGTGGCCACTTGCGAACGCGCCAGCCGGCCATCCAGGTAGCTGCAGGGATAGGCGGCTGTGGCGTAGAACTGCAGGGCCTGCAGCGGAAGATCGTTCGGGTGCGTCATGGTGTGCTGGCGGCAGCCGGTGATGTGCTGCCGGCGTCACCGGACGGCGGCAGCAACTCGTTCCAGTATACGTTTTCGAATTGCCAGTGCATGGGCGGCAGCTGGCTTTGCTCTGCCACGGTGCGCAGGAACTGGGAGCGGGGCATCTCGCGCGCGCCCAGCGAAGCCAGGTGCTGCGTGGCCTGCTGGCAATCGATTTGCGCGGCGCCTTGGTGCCGGCACAGCGTCACCAGTGCCGACAGTGCGATCTTGGATGCGTCTGTGGCATGCGCGAACATGGACTCGCCGAATACGGCGCGGCCCAGCGCCACGCAGTACAGGCCGCCCACCAGGCGCCCGTCGATCCAGGTTTCCACGCTGTGGGCTGCACCCTGGCGGTGCAGTTCGGTATAGGCGTCGAGAATTTCCTGCACGATCCAGGTGCCATCCTGATCGCGGCGCACCGTTTGGGCGCAGTGCTGCATCACGGCCTCGAAAGCGCTGTCGATGCGGATCTCGCAGCCGGCGGTGGAGCGAAAGCGCTGCAATGTCTTGCGCAGGCTGCGGTGCAGCCGGAACTGCGATGTCTGCAGCACCATGCGTGGATCGGGCGACCACCATAGCGTGGGCTGGCCTTCGCTGAACCAGGGAAAAATGCCCTGGCTGTAGGCGATGCGCAGGTGCGCCGCATCCAGCGTGCCGCCTGCGGCCAGCAGGCCCGGAATCGGGTCGTTGGGGCCCCATGCCGTTTCCACAGGAGGGAAGGCCTGGTGGGGAATGAGCCATGGGAGGGGGTGGGACATGATCGGGTGCGGACTGAAAAATAATGGATTCGTGCTTCTCTGCAGCCGCAGTCTTGCACAAACCATGGTGAAGAGGGTTGCGTGGATGCGAGAGCATCGCCTGGCCGGGGTAAGTGAACCTCCTACGCGGCCTTGTCCCGCCGGGGGACAGCGCCGCCAGGCCGGGTTGGCTATCCTGGGCTTGTCTTCTTGCGGATGCATGGCTTTCGCTGCGAAGACATCGAAGGAGGATGAGCGATGTTTTTCAGCAAAATCTTTGGCGCAAGCCTTGCCGAGCCGCGCTATATCCGTCGCACCCGGGCCTACCTGCAGGAGGCACGCATGGCGATGCTGGAGCACACCATTGCTGCCGAATACTACAAGTCCTCTGCGGACATGTATGCGGAGCGGGCTGCGCGGCTGGAGGAAGAGCTGCGTGCATGGGAAGAGGGTGTGGAGCAAGCGCGCGCTGCGCACGGTGCGCGTCGCGCACATGCCAAGCACGGCAAGCCTGTCACCGTGGAGTCGGCCGCCCCTGCCGCAGCGCCGAGCACGCCGACTGTCGGCATGGTGCGCGCAGCCTGAGCAAACAAAAAAGCCCGCATGCGCTGGCATGCGGGCTTTTCATCTGGCTCCTCAACCTGGGCTCGAACCAGGGACCTACGGATTAACAGTCCGGCGCTCTACCAACTGAGCTATTGAGGAATATGTTGGTGCTGGGCCCTGTGCGATTGCAAGGCCGCTGAAATTTGGCTCCTCAACCTGGGCTCGAACCAGGGACCTACGGATTAACAGTCCGGCGCTCTACCAACTGAGCTATTGAGGAATACGTGTCTGTCGACAAAGATCCTGTGCGATTGCAGGGTCTTGAAATTCTTTGGCTCCTCAACCTGGGCTCGAACCAGGGACCTACGGATTAACAGTCCGGCGCTCTACCAACTGAGCTATTGAGGAACAAGACCTAGATTATATGACGTAAAAAACACGTCACAGAAAACTCGGGGAATTTTTTTCAGCAGGCCTGCCGCAGGCCTTCATTCTCAGGGCTCTGGCCTGAACCACAGCCACACCAGCACGCAGCCCATGGACGTCAGCGCCACGGCCTGTACCCAGGCGGGCGGGCGTGTCCACAGCAGGAGGACGGCGCACAGGCTCATCATGGCGCTGGCGCTCCATTTGGCGCGCCGGCTCACGCAGCCACCTCGCGCCCAATTGCGCAGCATGGGCCCGAACAGGCGATGGCGCCACAGCCAGGTGTGCATGCGATGCGAGCTGCGCGCCGCGGCCCATCCGGCCATGAGCACGAACACCGTGGTGGGCAATCCTGGAATGAAGATGCCGGCAATGCCCGTCGCCAGGCTCAGGCAGGCAAACAGCTGCAGCGCCCAGCGCAACGGCGCGGCCGGCATGCGGTGCAGGGGAGGGGGATCATCATCATTGAAGGCCTGCGCCTGCGCCATGCCTGCCTGCGCAGTGGCATCCGGCTGCCTGGCCTGTGCCGCGGGTGTTTGCTGCGCGCCTGTGTCACGGTCCTCTGAGGACGCGGCGGATGACTCTCTGGCGGTGCTGGGCATGCTGCGATTGTGCCAGCGCGGTGTAGCCATGGCGGCCAAGGGGGGCGAGAGGGGGGGATCGGG
>NZ_WUMG01000053.1:0-42228 GCF_009827015.1 Delftia sp. CH05
GCGCAACGCGGGCCACCGCGCAACGCGGGCCACCCTCTGTCGGCGGACCGCATGATCGTGGGCGCGCCCACGATCATGCGGTCCGCCGACAGAGGGTGGCCCGCGTTGCGCGACCCGGTCAACGGGGACCGGGTATCGAGTACATCGGTTGTCATGGATCTGTCTCCTCGTTGAGTGTGGTGTTGCGCCCCGGCCGCTGCTCAGCCCCATAGGCGCTGCGGGCCAAGAAGGCGTCATCGGCCAAGCGGCTCCCGGCGCCGCTGCCCGCACGGTGGAAGGCCTCCAGCGCGAACACTGCTTTCAGCCTGCTGCCCAGCGCGTGCGTTTGCCGCAGGGGCCAGAAGCTGGCCTGCATGCCGCCTGGCGCGGGCTCGCCATGCCCTGTCTTCGAATGCAGTCTGGGCATGGGATGTCTCCTGGGCTCCGATCGCGGCTCTCGACCCATGGCTGCTGGGTTGATGTGGAAAATCAAGGTGTATGCACTCGAATTAAGTCGGATTGCCTATAAAGAAACACCAAGGCTTTCCATGGAGCAATGCCTCTTTTTCCCCGCGTACAAGGATTGTGAATTTTTCGATTTGACTTGACTATCGGGAAAATACTTTATTTGTTTTTGACTATTGAATTGGGTGTTTGAGCGTAGGCGCTTGAAATTCCCGCGGTGGACGGATGTTTCCACCGGGGCCAGCGTGGCGACGCAGGACCCTGGACGGTGGCAATGCACCGCAGGCAGCTGAAATGTCAGCGCACAGCCATGCAGGCAGCGGCGGCATGCAGGGGCAGGAGGTCCATGTCGGGGGAATGAAAAGGAGAAGGAGGAGGAGCGGAGCCGGCTGCGGATCGCGCGCAGCTTGTGGCTGCCCACCAGCGTCCGCGAGGCTGGCGTCAGGAGCACGGCGCAGATCGGCCTGCTCACGGCCATTCCCGATGCCTTCGCCGACCTGGGCGGCTTCGCGCTCGCCCGGCGCGTGCCCTGCCCAGGCCGGTGGTCAACCGCCGAAGGCAGGTGGTGCGCGCCGTTCAGCGCATGGTCACGAACTCTTCTGCCGCCGTGGGGTGGATGGCCACGGTATCGTCGAAGTCGCGCTTGGTGGCGCCCATCTTGAGCGCCACGGCAAAGCCCTGCAGCATCTCGTCCATCCCCAGGCCGATGCCGTGTATGCCCACGATGCGTTCCTCGGGGCCCACGCAGACCAGCTTCATGCGCGCGGGCTGGCGGTGGCGCGTGACCGCCGTGTACATGGCGGTGAAGGCCGACTGGTAGATCTTGACCTGATCGTCGCCAAATCGCTCGCGCGCCTGCGGCTCGGTCAGGCCCACGGTGCCGATGGGCGGGTGGCTGAAGACCACGGTGGGCACGTTGTCGTAGTCAAGGTGCTCGCCGGTCTTGCCGTTGAACAGGCGCTCGGACAGGCGCCGGCCTGCGGCCACGGCCACGGGCGTGAGTTCGATGCGGCCCGTGATGTCGCCCACGGCGTGGATGCCGGGCACATTGGTGTCCTGGAACTTGTCCACCGCGATGTGGCCGCTGTCCTGCAGCGCCACGCCTGCGGCCTCCAGGTTCAGGCCCGAGGTGTCGGGCCTGCGGCCCACGGCCCAGACCACGCAGTCCACGGTGTGGCTGCTGCCGTCCTGCAGTTGCAGGTCCAGGCTGCCGTCTGCGTTGCGGACCACGGCCTTCGGGGTGGCCTGGCGGTGCACGGCGGGGCCTTCGGCCTCCATGATCTCCATCAGGGTCTGGCTCAGCAGCGGATCGAATCCGCGCAGTGCCGAGTTCTGGCGCAGGAACAGATGGGTCTGCGAGCCCAGCGCGTGCAGCACGCCGGCAATCTCCACGGCGATATAGCCGGCACCCACCACGGCCGTGCGCGCAGGCAGGGCCTTGAGGGCGAAGAAGCCGTCGGAGTCGATGCCCAGCTCGGCGCCAGGTATGTCGGGCCGTGCCGGGCGCGTGCCCGTGGCGATGAGGATGTGGTCGGCACTGAGCCGCTGGCCGCCCACCTCCACGGTGCGCGCATCCACGAAGCGGCCAAAGCCCTGGATCAGCTCGACCTTGTTGCGCGCCAGGCCGCTTTCATACGAGGCATGGATGCGGTCGATGTAGGCGCTGCGGCTGTCCAGCAGGCGCTGCCAGTCCAGGCCCTCGACGGTGGCATCCCAGCCGTAGTCGGGGCCGTAGCGGTGCATGGCCTCGCCGATCTGGGCCGCATGCCACATGACCTTCTTGGGCACGCAGCCCACGTTGACGCAGGTGCCGCCGATCTCGCCGGCTTCGATCAGCGCGCAGTGGCGCCCGTGCATGGCGGCGCGGTTGGCCGATGCAATGCCGCCGCTGCCGCCGCCGATGACGATGTAGTCGTAGTGCTTCATGGAGATTCCGTGCTGTGTCTGAGCGGCCCGAATGCCGCAGCCGGCCATCTTGCCCTGTTCGCCGGCCAGGGGCCTGCGGCGGGGGCAATGCCGCCATCTCCGCGCCCAGACGACGGCCCGGTTGGACGGCGTATCGCCGCTTTGCAGGGCCGGGGGCAGCAGGCGTTTGGTGGCAAATGAACGGACGGTGGCGCGGCAGCCCGCGTTGCGCAGGGGGCGGGACGCACTGTCAAGAAAAGCGCAACGCGCAGTCAAGGCGCGGGCAGGTGCGGCCGCTAGGCTCCTGCATTGCCGGTACCCCCGGCACGGACCAGAAGAACAGCAAGTTGAAACGGGAGTGCATGTGAGAGAACGAGGCAGTCGCCTTCAGGCGGAATTTTCCAGGGCCATGATGCCGTGGGTGGTGGTATTCGGAGCCGGCCTGCATTGCGTCGCGGCCGTGGCCGCGCCGGCGCAGGGGCTGGTCATGACGGGCTACCAGACGCAGTCCAACGCTTGGTATACGTCCATGGTGACCGAATACACGTTCAGCGTGGGCGGCGTGGTGCAGCAAGGCGGCTCGCCGCCCTCCACTGCGGATTGGGTCACCCCTTCCAACTACTGGGATGACGGCTGGGGTCTCAACAGTTGGAACGAGGACTACACATACAGCTACCAGGGCCAGGTCCTGCGGACGAGCGATCCCATGGGAATTCCCGCAGCGGCAGCCTGGGCCACGATCAGCTCCTTTCAGATCGAGGGGTCCTCCCTCCCGCGCCCCATCGACAGCACTGTTTTCCACTATTCGCTCGATGGCATCCAGACCCTGCTCGCCATGGACGCATCGACCATCCCCGCCAATGCGGTCTGGGCGGGCCTGTCATCCCTGTCCGATGGGTGGCATGCAGCGCAAAACCCTGGGTTTGCCGGCTATGTGCTGGGCCGCCCGGTCTTCAGTCTGGCTCCCGTCGTCGACCCGCAGGCAGGCGGTGTGACAGCCAAGGCCCGCGTGGCGCTGGACCGGGACGGCACGGGCTACTGGCAGGTGCTTGCTGCGGCCGCCGCGGCGCCGGATGCCGCCACGCTGCAGGCCGGTGGCTCCCCGGTCGGCATGACGGCAGGCGTGGTCCACGATATCGATATCGGGGGGCTGGCGGTGAATACGGCCTACAGGCTGCACTTCATCGCCAGGGATGGCGCAGGCCGCGTGCAGCCGGACGTGGCCAGCGTGCCCTTCACCACGCTCAGGCGGGAGCAGAGCATCGACTTTGCGCAGCCGTCGGCGCAAACCTTCGGCACGACATTCACGCCCGTTGCAACGGCTACCTCCGGCCTGGCCGTGACGTTTTCCGCATCTGCGCCAGAGGTTTGCACTGTCGATGCCGCAGGGGTGTTCAGCTTCCATTCCGCAGGCACTTGCACGATGACGGCCCGGCAGGGCGGCGACGCGACCTATGGTCCCGCCCCCGAGGTGGCTTACCCGGTGACGGTGCAGCCTGCTGCGCAGAACATCGTCTGGAGCATGCCGGCGCCCCTGGTCGTGGATGCACGGGTGGCTCTGAGCGCCGCCGGCGGTGGCTCGTCCCAGGCCGTGCAGTTCAGCTCCCTGACGCCGGCGGCGTGCTCCGTCAGCGGTGCCGAGGTGTCCGGCAGGCTGGCGGGTACGGACAACTGCCTGCTGGCCGCCGATCAGCAGGGGGATGCCAACCACCTGCCTGCGGCCCGGCAAGTCCTGTCCCTGAGCATCGGCAAGGGCGCGCAGGCCATTGCCTTCACTTCCGTGGCGCCAGCGGCCGCCAAGGTGGGCGATACCTATGCCGTGGCAGCAACGGGCGGGGCTTCCGGGAAGGCGGTGGTGTTCTCCGTGGATACGGCGACGGCTGCCCATTGCACCATCGCGGGCGGTTCTGTCTCCTTCATTGCGCCGGGTCCCTGCCGCATCCTGGCAGACCAGGCCGGCGATGCGAACTACGAGGCGGCGGCAAGGCAGCAGCAAAGCGTGCAGATCGCCCAGGCCACAACCACCCTGGCGATCACCTCGACCCCCAACCCTTCCCGGCCCGGCGACGATGTGACCATCAGCGTGTCGGCCGTGACCGGGGCGCAGGACCGACGGGGGGCGCTGCGGGCGATGGCGGCGGCGCTCCCCTCGGGCAGCATCACGGTCTCGTACAACGGGGCGCAGCTGGGGTCGGCGCCCCTGGTTGGCGGCGCCGCCAGCATCACGGTCCGGCTGCCCGTGGCGGCCGGATCCCACGGCCTTGTGGTCGACTACAGCGGGGATGCAGTCCACGCCCCGATGAGCCAGGGCTTCACACAGGCCGTGGTGGCGGCGTCGGTGCCCACGCCTGTGCCGGCCCTGCACACCGTGGCGCTGGTCATGCTGAGCCTGCTGGCGGCCGGGATGGGGGCCGGCAGGCTGCGCAGGGGCCGCATGGGCCGGTAGGCCAGGCTGCCGGGCGGCATGAACCCCGGCGCGGCGCCTCAGGCGGCAGCGATGCGCCGGGCGATGGCCTGGCCCACCTCGGTGGTGCTGGCCGTGCCGCCCAGGTCGGGCGTGCGCGGGCCGCTCCTGATGACTTCCTCGATGGCCGAGACGATGGCGTCGTGCGCCGCGCGGCCTGCGCCCTGGCCGTGGGTCAGGAAGTCCAGCATCAGCGCCGCCGACCAGACCATGGCGATGGGGTTGGCGATGTTCTTGCCGTAGATGTCGGGCGCCGAGCCGTGCACGGGCTCGAACAGGCTGGGGAAGCTGCGGTCGGGGTTGAGGTTGGCCGAGGGGGCCAGGCCGATGGTGCCCGTGGTGGCCGGGCCCAGGTCGCTGAGGATGTCGCCGAACAGGTTGGTGGCGGCCACCACGTCGAAGCGGCCCGGCTGCAGCACGAAGCGCGCGGTCAGGATGTCGATGTGCTGCTTGTCCAGCGTGACTTCCGGGTAGGCCTTGGCCACGTCCTCGGCGCGCTGGTCCCACCAGGGCATGCTGATGGCGATGCCGTTGCTCTTGGTGGCCAGGGTGACGTGCTTGCGCTCGCGGCTTTGGGCCAGGTCGAAGGCGTACTTGAGCAGGCGCTCGGCACCCTTGCGCGAGTAGACCGATTCCTGGATCACGATCTCGCGGTCCGTGCCCTCGTACATGATGCCGCCCAGCGAGGTGTACTCGCCTTCGGTGTTCTCGCGCACCACGTAGTAGTCGATGTCGCCGGGCTTGCGGCCGGCCAGCGGGCAGGGCACGCCTTCGAACAGGCGAACGGGGCGCAGGTTGATGTACTGGTCGAACTCGCGGCGGAACTTGAGCAGCGAGCCCCACAGCGAGACATGGTCGGGCACGGTGGCGGGCCAGCCCACGGCGCCGAAGAAGATGGCATCCATGCCGGACAGCTGCGCCTTCCAGTCGTCGGGCATCATTTTTCCGTGGGCCAGGTAGTAGTCGCAGTGGGCCCAGTCGAAATGGTGGAATTCGAGCTTGATCGCAAAGCGGCTGGCGGCAGCTTCCAGGGCGCGCAGGCCTTCGGGCATGACTTCCTTGCCAATGCCGTCACCGGCGATGACGGCGATCTTGAATGTGTCTTGCATGGTGTCTGTCCTTGGAATGGATTGATATGAAGCGGCGCCGCTGACAGCCTGGCCGCATGCATGGCATTGTTGGCTGCGCCAGGGCTAAATACAATCGGCCAACTGTGGTTCCATTATTTACAGATCGTGAATAAACAGCCGTCTCCCGAAGACCTGCGCGTCTTCACCGTGGTGGCCCGCAAATCCGGCTTTGCCGCTGCGGCCGAGGAATTGGGGGCTTCGCCCGCCTATGTGAGCAAGCGCATCCGCCTGCTGGAGGAAGAGCTGGGCGTGAAGCTGCTGCACCGCACCACGCGCCGCGTGGCCGTGACCGAGGAGGGCGAGCGCGTCTTCCACTGGGCGCAGCGCATCCTCGACGACATGGACCAGCTGATGCAGGAGGTGGCCATCACGCGCAGCGAGCCGCGCGGCCTGCTGCGCGTGAGCAGCAGCTTCGGTTTCGGGCGGCATGTGATCGCGCCCGCGCTTTCCAGGCTGGTGGAGCGCCATCCGGGGCTGCAGGTGCGGCTGGACGTGTTCGACCGGCTGGTGGATGTGGCGGGCGAGGGCTTCGATCTGGATGTGCGCGTGGGCGACGAGATCGCGCCCCACCTGATTGCGCGGCGCCTGGCCGACAACCACCGCGTGCTGTGCGCCGCGCCTGCCTACCTGGCGCGCCGTGGCACGCCGCGCACGCCGGCCGAGCTGTCGGCCCATGACTGCCTGGCCATCAAGGAGCGCGACCAGGCCTTTGGCGTGTGGCGGCTGCGCGCGGGCGCGGCCGAGCAGGCGGTGAAGGTCACGGGGCCGCTGTCGGCCAACAACGGCGAGATGGTGGTGCAGTGGGCCGTGGACGGTCGCGGCATTGCGCTGCGCTCGCTATGGGATGTGGGCGCCCATCTGCAGGCCGGGCGCCTGGTGCAGGTGTTGCCCGAATGGCGGCAGGAGGCCAATGTCTGGGCTGTGTATCCGACGCGGCTGCAGCTGTCGGCCAAGGTGCGGGTGTGCGTGGAGTTCCTGCAGGAACACTTCAAGAAGGAGTGGATGGCAGCCGCTCCCTGAGCGGGGCGGCTGCTGCAGCGGGCTGGCCGGGGATCAGCCTGCCAGGGCGGCCTTCACTGCGGCGGAGACCTGGCCCATGTCGGCCTTGCCTGCCAGTTGCGCCTTGACCGCGCCCATGACCTTGCCCATGTCGCCGGGGCCGGATGCGCCCAACTCGGCCACGATGGCCTTGACGGCGGTGGCCACTTCCTCGGCCGACATGCGCTCGGGCAGGTAGGCGGTCAGCACGGCCATCTCGGCCTTTTCCTTGTCGGCCAGGTCCTGGCGGCCCGCGCCCTCGAAGGCGGCGATGCTGTCCTTGCGCTGCTTGATCAGCTTGTCCACGATGGCGATGACGGCGGCGTCGTCCAGCTCGATGCGCTCATCGACTTCCTTTTGCTTCATCGCTGCCTGCAGCAGGCGGATGGTGCCCAGGCGCTCGCTGTCCTTGGCGCGCATGGCGGTCTTCATGTCTTCGGTGATCTGGGCCTTGAGGCTCATGGCTTTTCTCCTGAGGTGATGGCGTCGGAAAACACGGAACAAAAAACAAAAAACCCGCGCCTGGCGTCCCGAGCGCGGGTTTTGCGGCTGACGAGAGCCGGCTGGTCAAGGGCTGATCAGTACAGCTTCTTGGGCAGCTGCATGCTGCGAACGCGCTTGTAGTGACGCTTGACGGCGGCAGCCTTCTTGCGCTTGCGTTCGGCAGTGGGCTTCTCGTAGAACTCGCGAGCGCGCAGGTCGGTCAGCAGGCCGAGCTTTTCGATGGTGCGCTTGAAGCGGCGCAGGGCAACTTCATAGGGCTCGTTTTCTTTTACGCGGATGGTGGTCATTAGCTAGATTTCCAGATATCTGTGCTGACAGCGGGTTCCCGGGAAGATCGGGCCTGAGAGCCATGTTCAGCGGTTGGTCCCCGTCCAAAGTTAACTAGTATTGGCCGACGGGGCGATTGCCAGCAAAGCGGGCGATTATACGCGAGACGAAAGCGGTCTGACAAATCAGGCAGAAGGCAAGGCCTGCGCACAGGCGTACCCACTGGCCCAGGCCCATTGGAAGTTGTATCCGCCGAGCCAGCCGGTGATATCCACCACTTCGCCAATGCAGTACAGGCCCGGCTGGGTCTTGCATTCCATGGTCTGCTGCGAGAGCGCCCGCGTGTCCACGCCGCCCAGCGTCACTTCCGCCTTCTTGTAGCCTTCCGTGCCCGTGGGCACGATCTCCCAACGTGACAGGCGCTCGGCCAGCTGGTTCAGGGCCTTGTCGGAGGCTTCGGCGATGGGGCGCTGCCAGGCAGCATCCTGCTGCACCCAGGCATCGGCCAGTCGCGAGGGCAGCCACTGCGCCAGTTCATTGGCGATGAGCTTGCGCGAGCGCGACTTGGCCCTGAGCAGCTCGCCCTGCAGGTCCACCTCGGGCGCGAGGTTGATGCTCAGGGGCGTGCCGGGCTTCCAGTAGCTCGATATCTGCAGCACGGCCGGGCCCGACAGGCCCCGGTGCGTGAACAGCAGGTCTTCCATGAAGGCCATGCGCTCTTTCTTGCTGCCGGTGCTGATCTCCACGGGCAGGGCCAGGCCCGCGAGCTGGGCGTAGGGGGCCCAGGCGTCGCCATCGAAGGTCAGCGGCACCAGGCCCGGCGTGCGTTCGACCAGGGGCAGGCCGAATTGCTGGGCCAGGCGGTAGCCGAAGTCGGTGGCGCCGATCTTGGGGATGGACAGGCCGCCCGTGGCGATGACCAGGCTGGGGGCCTGCACGGCGCCCCGGCTGGTCTGCAGGTGGTATTGGCCGTCCGAGTGCGCCACGGAATCGACCTTGCAGGGCTGCCAGCGCTGCACGCCGCCGGCCTGGCATTCGGCCAGCAGCATGGCGATGATGTCTTCGGCCGAGCGGTCGGCAAACAGCTGGCCCTTGTGCTTTTCATGGTGGGCGATGCCGTGCCTGTCCATGAGCGCAATGAAGTCGGCCGGCGTGTAGCGCGACAGGGCCGAGCGGCAGAACTGCGGATTGCCGCCCACGAAGTGCTTGTGGGGCGCGCGCACGTCCAGGTCGCGGTTGGTGAAGTTGCAGCGGCCACCGCCCGAGATGCGGATCTTCTCTGCCACCTTCTCCGCGTGGTCCAGGAGCAGCACCGACAGGCCACGCTGTCCGGCCTGGGCCGCGCAGAACAGACCGGCCGCGCCGGCGCCGATGACGATGGCGTCGAAAGAGAGGGAAGAGGTCACAAAAACGTCACTCGGGGGGCAAAAGGGCGCCCATTCTCGCGCAATGGCGCTTTTTCCTAGAATCCCGTGATGAATTTCCCATCGCACCAGCTGAGCATGACTGTGCTCATGTCGCCCGACATGGCGAACTTTTCGGGCAACGTCCATGGCGGCGCCGTTCTCAAGCAGCTCGACCAGGTGGCCTATGCCTGCGCCAGCCGCTACGCGGGCCGCTATGTGGTCACGCTGAGCGTGGACCAGGTGATGTTCCTGCAGCCCATCCACGTGGGCGAGCTGGTGACGTTCCTGGCCAGCGTCAACCACACGGGCAAGTCGTCGATGGAGATCGGCATCAAGGTGGTGGCCGAGGACATCCGCACCCAGGTGGTGCGCCATGTGAACAGCTGCTTTTTCACCATGGTGGCCGTGGACGAGAACAAGCAGCCGGCCGCCGTGCCGACGCTGGTGCCGTCCAACGACGAGGAAAGGCGCCGCTGGCAGGCTGCGCTGATCCGCAAGGACCTGCGCCGCGAGCTGGCCCAGCGCTTCGAGCAAAGCCGCGTGACGGCCAGCAGCACGGTCAGGCCGGGCTGAGCGTGGAGGGCGCGGCGGGCGGCGGATGCCAGGTGCCGGGCGTGCCGCCCTGCAGCTCGTTCCGCACCTGTTCGATGACGCGCCTGAGGTCTTCCATGGCAGCCGGCTTGGACAGCACCTCGTCGGCGCCGGCCTGCAGGTAGCGCAGCGCTTCGGAGGCTTCGGGGCTGGCGGTCAGTGCGATCACGCGGCAGCGGCGCAGCTGGTTTTCGGCCTCGCGCTGGCGCAGGCGCCGGATGAACTCGAAGCCGTCCATGAGCGGCATGCGTCCATCGGTGATGATGAGATCGAAGGACTCGACCAGGCAGCGTGCCCAGGCTTCCTGTCCATCGCCGGCCAGGCAGATGCCGTGGCCCAGCGTGGCCAGCTGGCTCTTGAGCAGCTCGCGGTTGAACAGATAGTCTTCCACGGCCAGGATTCTGAGGTCGGACCCGGACCCGGGCTGTGATGCGGGCAGGGGCTCGGCACTGGCCTGGGGCTTTCCTTGCAGCGCCACCGAGGCGGGCAGGACCAGGGGCAATATTCCCTCTGACGCGGGCGTGACGTCGGCCTGCATGCGATGGTCCGGCTCCACCAGTGGCAGGCTCAGCCTGACCGTGAAGCGCGAGCCTCGGCCCGGTGCGCTGTCCACCGTGATGGTTCCCCCCATGTGCTCCAGCAGGCGCCGCGTGATGCTCAGGCCCAGGCCGCTGCCAAAGGCCCTGTCCTGGTGGGCGCCTTCCACCTGCGAGAAGGGCTGGAACAGCCGGGCCTGGTCCTGCGGCGCAATGCCGATGCCCGTGTCCTCGACCTCCATCTGCAGCAGCAGGCGGTCATGCCGGCTGGCGCCATGCGCGCGCAGGGTGACGCTGCCGCGCTCGGTGAACTTGATGGCATTGCTGAGCAGGTTGAACAGCACCTGCTTGAGATGCAGCGGGTCGGCCGTCACGCTGTGGTCCACGCCGCTGCCCACTTCGGTGCGCAGCGACAGCCGCTTGCCGTGGGCCAGGCCTTGCAGCAGCGGGGCCATGTCTTCGATCAGCGGGCGCAGTGCCACGGGCTGGAGCGTGGAGTCGATATGGCCCGACTCGATGCGGTGCAGATCCAGCACATTGCCCAGCAACAGCAGCATGCCCTGGGCGGCCTTGTGGGCGGAGGCCAGCATATCGCGGTGGGGCAGGCCGAGCTTTTCCCGGTCCTGCGCCAGTTCCAGCAAGCCGATGACGGCGCTCAGCGGCGTGCGTATCTCGTGGCTGGTGGTAGACAGAAACAGGCTCTTGGCCTGGTTGGCGGCCTCGGCGCGCCGCTCGGCCCGGCGTGTCCTGCGCATCTGGCGGCTCAGGTAAAAGCCCCAGACCAGGGAGATGACCGTGACCAGGGCCAGCGCCCCGGCCAGCAGCAGCAGGCGCTGGCGGTGCTCGCGCCAGAAGCTCGCGCCGTTGCCGTTATGGTGCGGCGCCCAGTGGTGGACGATTTCGGCCACCTCTTCGGGTGCGATGGACAGCTGGGCCTTTTCCAGGATGCCCAGCAGTTCAGGTTCGGCGGCGTGCACGGCCAGGCTGATGGGGCGGGTGTAGTCGTCCAGGATGCCGGTGAGCTGCAGCCGGCTGCCCAATTGCTGGGCGTTGGCATAGCGCGCCGCGTAGTCGTTGCCCACGAAGGCATCGCTGTCATTGGCCGCCACGCTGGCCAGGGCCTGGGTCAGGTCGGCATACAGCTGCAGCCGTATGCTCGGATGCTCCCTGCGCACCGTGCTTTCGAGAAAGAAGCCCGCCACCATGGCCACGCGCTTGCCCTCCAGTCCCTGGAGGTGGTGTATGGGCTTGTCGCGCGGGGTGCCTGCGTTGGCCTCGGGCCGGGCCATCACCACGACCGTGCTGCGCAGATAGGGCGGCAGCAGCCTGATATCGGGCGAGGCCGTGGGCGGCGAGGTGTACGCCGGGGTGAGCAGGGCCTTGCCGGAGCCCAGCATGGTTTCGAGTTCGGAATAGTTGCGCGCGGCGATGTACTCGAACTGCAGGCCGGCGCGGCGGCTGATCAGGTCCAGGTAGTCGGGGCCTATGCCCTGGGCCTGGCGGTCGGCATCGAGCTGTCCCAGCGGACCCAGCGAGCCGTTGAGGACCACGGGAATGCGCGGATGGGCATCCAGCCACTGCTTTTCCGAGGGCGTCAGCGCCACGCGGTCGCCGCCCAGCAGCGGGCGGCGGCTTCCACTCCAGCTGCGCAGGATGTCGTCGCCGTGCTGCACGGTGATGCTGGGCAGGGCCTGGTCCAGGTAGGCCTTCAGCTGTGCATCGCCATGCCTCACCAGCATGCCGAAGCCACGGCTTTCTATGGGCGCAAAGCCCTGCACGCGCAGGTTGAGCAGGTAGTTGGCCTGGATCAGGTAGTGCACCGTGACCGTGTCGCCGACGAAGCCGTCGATCTCGCCCAGGCTCAGCGCCTCCAGCGCGCGGCGGGGTGTTTCATAGGTCAGCAGCTCGCTGAGGGGGTAGGCGGCAGCCACCTGGGAGCGCAGCAGCTGGTCGGGCGTCATGGCCAGCCGCGCACCCCGGCGCCGGGCGTCGAAGGGAGCATTCGACGGGGAGACCAGCACGGGCTGGCTGGGCAGGTAGGGCACGCTCAGGGCCAGGTCGGCGCGCTCGGCTTCCAGCTCGGTGCCGCCGCAGGCCAGGTCGATCTCGCCGCGGCGCAGCGCATCGAGCACGGCCGCACGCGATCCATAGGACTTGAAGCGCACGGGCGTGGGAAAAAGCAGGCCCAGGTGGTCGGCCGTGATGCCCTGGAAGCGATCGCCATCGATCATGCCCAGCGGCGGATGGTCCGGCGTGGAAATGCCCAGCGTCAGCGGCCCGCGCGCCTGCAGCCATTGGCGGTGCGCAGGCGTGAGCCAGGGCTTGGCGCCTGCCGTGACCCGCGTGGCCAGCACCATGTCGGCGCCGCTGGCCAGGCCGGGCATGGGCATGGCCATGCCAAGTGCGCAGCCGGCCAGCAGTTGGGCCGCCAGGTGTCGGCATGCCGGCCACCATGCCTGCGTCGCTGTGGAAGTGAGAGTACGGCTTGATGTTTTCATTGAATCCCCCGGTGGCGCTGCCGCCGTCCGGCGCAGCTGACGGCCTGCGAAAACGGTCTAGACGCTGTTTTCGGCAACCAACAGGAGATTTTTAATGAAAACTAATGATTTTATCTATCGATAGATTTTTTCTTTGTTGCAGCTCGGCACTCAGGCGGCAGCAACCGCAGGGTTGGGCTGCTCCTGGGGTTCGGCCATTGCCCGAATGCCATGGACCACATCTCCAACGACGATGACGCTGGGGCTGCCCAGGCCGGTGTCGGCAATGCATTGCACGAGCGTGTCCAGCGTGGCCAGTGCATGGCGCTGCTGCGGCAGGCTGGCGTGCTGGATCACGGCCACGGGCGTGGCGGCGGGCAGGCCGTGCAGCAGCTCGGCGCGGATGTGTTCCACGCTGCTCACGCCCATGTAGATCACCAGGGTGAGCCGGGCATCGCGCGCGGTGGCGGCCAGCTGGCGCCAGTCCGTGCCGCTGTCGCCGGGCTTGGCGTGGCCGGTGATGAAGACCACGCCGTGCGCCCGGTCGCGGTGCGTGAGCGGCGCGCCCAGGCTGGTGAGCCCGGCCAGGCCGGCCGTGATGCCGTTGACGACCTGGACCTCGACGCCGGCCTCGCGCAGATGCTCCACCTCTTCGCCGCCGCGCCCGAAGATGAAGGGGTCGCCGCCCTTGAGGCGCACCACCGTCTCGCCATCCTGCACGGCGGACAGCATGAGCTTTTCGATGAAGGCCTGGGGCGTGCTCTTGCAGCCGCCGCGCTTGCCCACGTAGACGATGCGCGCCGTGGGCGAGGCATGGGCCACGATGGCATCGCTGACCAGGTCATCGACCAGCAGCACGGTGGCCGCCTGTATGGCCTTGAGGGCCTTGATGGTCAGCAGCTCCGGGTCGCCGGGGCCGGCGCCGACCAGGGTGCAGCTGCCGCGCCGGGCGGTGTTTGCGGGGGTGTGGGACGGGGTCGTCATGGCGGGGCTCCGTTTTTCTGGGGTGTTCAGCGAATCTGATCGGCAAGGTGGACGATGTGTTCCACCTGGCGCGTGAGCGCCGGCGGCACGGGCAGGCGGCCCGCAAGCACGTCCTCGGTGTAGCGCGCCGTGGTGTCCACGTCGATCTCGGCGGGCAGGCCCGGGATTTCGGAGG
This sequence comes from Delftia sp. CH05, assembly GCF_009827015.1. Classification (NCBI taxonomy): domain Bacteria; kingdom Pseudomonadati; phylum Pseudomonadota; class Betaproteobacteria; order Burkholderiales; family Comamonadaceae; genus Delftia; species Delftia sp. CH05. The sequence goes on from NZ_WUMG01000053.1 coordinate 13,922, forward strand.
CCGTGCCGCTTTGCTGCTCGGCCAGCAGCTGGTGGGCGCCTGCGACGAATCCGTCGTAGCGCGGCAGCCGGCGCGGGTCGGCCGCGACCTCGCCCTCCAGCCCGCGCGAGAGCAGCACATTCATGCCCAGCGTCCCGAAGGTGCCGTGCAGCATGGGCAGGTACTCGGGATGGGTGTAGGCCGTCACCAGCAAGGACGGGCCGTCGCAGGGCGCCAGCAGCTTGACCACGCTGTGGCCCGGATTGCGCAGGCCGATGACCTCGCGCACGGACAGCAGCCGGGCCAGTGCCGGATGCAGGTGTTCGGTATGCAGATGGGCCACCTGGCCGCCATCGAGTGCCTGGGGTGCCCGCAGCGGCGCAATGCCCAGCGCCTGCAGCACATCGCTGGCCAGGATGCGCCGCGCCTCGGTGCGCATGCCGTGCAGCAGCACGGGCAGGCCTTCGCGCGCCAGCAGCAGGGCCAGCAGGGGCGTGAGCACGGGCAGGCGGCGCGCGCCGTTGTAGCTGGGCAGCACGATCACGGGGCGGCCATGGGCCGAGGCGGGAAAGCGCGCGGCGCGCGCATGCACGGCATCCAGGAAGCCGCTCATCTCCTCGACCGTCTCGCCCTTGATGCGCATGGCGATGCAGAAGGCGCCGATCTCCAGATCGGTGACGCCCCCGTCCAGCACCTGGCCGAACAGGTCGGCGGCCTGCGCGCGCTCCAGCGCCTTGGCTCCGCGTGCGCCGCGGCCTATTTCCTTGATATATTGGCTGATGCCCATGGCGTGGTGATCGTGGGTGGAATCCTGTGGGCGCATATTTTCCCGCAGGTTTCATTACTTTTCGCTATATATGCAAACCTGTCGTTCCATGGCCTCTTTCATGCCGCCTGCGGGCTGGGCGCAACGGGGATGTGGCGCACCAGGCGCTTGAGTTCAGGCAGGCAGGAGCCGCAGTTGGTGCCGCAGCGCAATTGGCCTTGCAAAGCGGCCAGGCGGGCATCGTCGCTGCCCTCGCAGCGTGCAAGCACGCCTTCGATGGCGGCCTCGTCCACGTCGAAGCACGCGCAGACCTGGCGCGTGCGCTGCGCCAGGGGCAGCGGTGCCGAGGCCGAGGACATGAGCAGCAGGCGCCCATAGTCCTGGGCCGGCAACTGGTCCTTCAGCAGGGTGCCCAGCCAGCTGCCGGCGCGTGTGTCTCCGGCCAGCAGCAAGGCTTCGACCGTGGTGGACAGGCTGGTGCGGTCCAGCCGCAGCGCACGGCTGTGCTGGCGGCGGCGGTCGCTGTAGCGCAGGGTGTCGGCGGCATCCAGGCCCAGCAGGGACTCGATCTGCGCGATGAGGGCGTCGTCGGGCGCCTCATGCGCGGCGGCGCGCAGCAGCACGCCGTGGCGGGCGCGGGCGGCGTCCTGCAGCGGCACGGCATTGCCGAAAGGCACGCAGCTGGCGAAACCGAAGCGCGGCATGAGGGCAGACAGCTGCTCGCGCACGGCCAGCACGCGGTCCTCGGGCAGCCAGGCCATGGCCAGCAGGGTCCAGGGCAGAGCGGCCTTTTGCAGCTTGACGGCCGTGTGCTTGAGTTCAGGCTGCTTGGATGCGGGGCAGAAGGCTGGCGTGGTCAGTGCGTTGAGGCCCCCCGTGGCCGTGCCGCCCAGGTACTCGCCGCCCCAGTGCATGGCCATGAAGAGCTGGGAGGGCGCGAGCGTGGCATCGGGCTGCACCGGCACCAGCAGGGCACCGCGGCGGCTGCTCACCTGCACCAGGTCGCCCGCGCCCAGGCCGCGCTCGGCCATGTCCTGTGGATGCATCTGCACACTGGGCTCGGCAGCCTGGCCGAACAGTCGTCCCAGCTGGCCCGTGCGACTCATGCCGTGCCACTGGTCGCGCAGCCGGCCCGTGGTCAGGCTGAAGGGGTAGCTCGCATCGGGCGACTCGGCCAGCGGCTGCCAGGGCAGCAGGGCAAAGCGGGCGCGTCCATCGGGCGTGGGAAAGCGGCCGTCTTCGTAGAGCCGTGCGCGGCCCAGGGCTGCGCCTTCGGGCAGCGGCCATTGCTGGGGGCCTTGCGCGTCCAGCAGATCCCAGGACAGGCCGGTGATGTCCAGGTCACGCCCGCGCGTGCTTTCGCGGTGCTCGTTCCAGATGGCTTCGGCGCCTGCGGCGGCGTCCTCGGTGTCGTAGGGGAAGAGGCTGGGCCGGCCCGGGCGCAGCCGCGTTTCCATGCGCCGCGCGCAGTCCACGGCGATGTGCCAGTCATGGCGCGCGGCGCCCGGTGCGGCCACGGCGGGGCGTACGCGCGAGATGCGCCTTTCGCTGTTGGTCACCGTGCCGATCTTCTCGCCCCAGGTGGTGGCGGGCAGCAGCAGGTCGGCGTAGGCGCAGGTGGCGGTGGTGGCGAAGGCCTCCTGCACGATGACGAATTCGGCCCGCTGCAGCGCGCGCCGCACCAGGGCCTGGTCGGGCATGCTTTGCGCAGGGTTGGTGCAGGCTATCCACAGCGCGCGGATCTCGCCCTCGGCGGCGGCCTCGAACATCTCCACGGCGGTCTTGCCAGGGCGGGGCGGCACGGCGTCCACGCCCCACAGGGCGGCCACTTCGGCGCGGTGGGCGGGGTTGGCCAGGTCGCGGTGGGCCGACAGCAGATTGGCCAGCCCGCCCACCTCGCGCCCGCCCATGGCATTGGGCTGGCCCGTGAGCGAGAACGGTCCCGCGCCTGCGCGCCCGATCTGGCCCGTGGCCAGGTGCAGGCCGATCAGCGCGGCGTTCTTGGCCGTGCCGTTGCTGCTCTGGTTCAGGCCCTGGCAGTACAGGCTGAGCGTTGCGCCACGGGCGGCGCCGTCCCGCGCATCTCCTCCCAGCGCGAACCACTGCGCGGCCTGGAAAAGGTCGTGGCGGGGCAGGCCGCAGACCTCGCTCACGCGCTCGGGCGTGGCCTCCCGCACCAGGGCCTGCAGGTCGGCAAAGCCGCTGGTGTGGCGCGCGATGTAGGCCCGGTCCAGCCAGTCTTCCAGCTCCATGATGTGCAGCATGCCGTGGAACAGCAGGGTGTCGCTGCCGGGGCGCAGCGGCAGGAAGAGGTCGGCCATGCCGGCCGTGTCGGTGCGGCGTGGGTCGGCCACGATGATCTTCATCTGCGGCCGCGCGGCTCGCGCCTGCTCGATGCGCCGCGTGAGCACGGGATGGGCCCATGCCGCGTTGCTGCCCACGATGAACAGGCAGTCCGCATGGTCCACGTCCTCGTAGCAGGCCGGTGGCGCGTCGGCGCCCAGCGTGGCCTTGTAGCCCGCCACGGCGCTGCTCATGCACAGGCGCGAATTGGTGTCGATGTTGTTGGTGCCGATCAGGCCCTTGGCCAGCTTGTTGAAGACGTAGTAGTCCTCGGTCAGCAACTGGCCGCTCACATACAGGCCCACGGCATCGGGGCCGTGCTCCTGCACGATGGAGGCCAGCCTGCCGGCTGCCAGGTCCAGCGCGGCATCCCAGCTGATGTCCCGGGGCGCCGCCCCGCGCGTGGTGCGCAGGGCGGGCTGCAGCAGCCGGGTCTGCCGCGCCAGGGCGGGCGAGGCCGTCAGATGCAGCGTGCTGCCCTTGGTGCACAGGCGCCCGTGGTTGGCCGGATGCACCGGGTCGCCGCGCACGCCCGTGATGCGGGCGCCATCGCTTTCGATGATGACGCCGCAGCCTGTGCCGCAGTAGGGGCAGGTGGATCGGGTTTCTTGCATGGTGGGCCTGGGGTGGATGAGGGAAGGGCAGGGCACGGGGGCGGGCGCCGTCACGGGCCGCTGGCCGGGTCGGCCTGGCTGGCTTGACTTTCGCCGAACATGAGGCGGTCCCGCAGTTCCTGCACTGCCACGCCATCGCGCAACAGGCGGAAGTACCAGCCACCGTCCTCGGTGTCGCCATACAGGCAGGCGCCGACCAGCCTGTCGCCGCGCAGCACCAGCTTGCGGTACACGCCCGCGCCGGGGTCGCTGAGCACGATTTCCTCCGTGCCCTCGTCGCCGCGAAAGTCGCCTGCGCTGAACAGATGAATGCCCGTGACCTTGAGCTTGGCCGAGGTCTGCGAGCCCGGGTAGCGGCCGATGCCGATTTCGGCCAGGTGGTTGGCCAGCACCTTGCCCTGCTCGAACAGCGGCGCCACCAGCCCGTAGGCCACGCCCCGGTGCGCCGCGCACTCGCCCACGGCGTAGATGCGCGGGTCGGTCACGGTCTGCAGCGTGTCGCTGACCACGATGCCGCGCTGCACGTGCAGGTGCATCTGCTCGGCCAGCGCGGTCTCGGGCCGGATGCCCACGGCCATGACCACGAGCGAGGCCGGCGCATCGCGCCCGTCCTGCAGGTGCACGCAGGCCACGCGGCCCCGGCCGTCGCCCGTCAGCGCGCGGGTCTGGGCCTGCATCAGAAAGCGCATGCCGCGCTCGGCCAGCGAGGCCTGCAGCAAGGCGGCGGCGGTCTCGTCCAGCTGGCGGTCCAGCAGGCGCTCGCCCGCATGCACCACGGTAACCTCCATGCCGCGCTTCATGAGGCCGTTGGCGGCCTCCAGGCCCAGCAGGCCGCCGCCGATGACCACGGCATGGCGGTGGCTGGCGGCCGCCGCGATCATGGCCTGGGTGTCGGCAATGTCGCGGTAGCCGAGCACGCCTTCCAGCTCGCGCCCGGGCACGGGCAGCATGAAGGGGCGCGATCCCGTGGCCAGGATCAGGCGGTCGTACCCGGCGCTCACCGGCTGTCCGGCCGCGTCCACGGCGTGCACCACGCGGCGCGCCCGGTCCACCGCATGCACGCGGCAGCCTGCATGCAAGGTGATGCCGTGCCGGGCATACCAGGACCAGTCGTTGAGGATGATTTCGTCCAGCTGCTGCTCGCCCGCCAGCACCGGCGACAGCATGATGCGGTTGTAGTTGGGGTGCGGCTCGGCGCCGAACACGGTGATCTCGTAGAGGTCGGGCGCGATCCTGAGCAGCTCCTCCAGCGTGCGCACGCCGGCCATGCCGTTGCCCACCATCACCAGCCTGGATTTCTTCATTGCGCCCCCGCATTGGTTCGAAAAGCAAAAAGGCGTCATCCCCACTGCGCGGCTGCTGCCTGCGCGCGGGTTGACGCCTTTGTCCCTGGGGCAGCGGCACCTCGTTGCGCCTTGCCCCCATGGCCTGCAATGGCCACGCACGGGATGAAGCAAGCAGCATGCCAGGGCGCGCAGCCCTGCGCGGGCGCTGTCCTCGGGGCTGCCGCCCGGCGGCCGAGCCATGGTGGTGCGCCGCATGCCTCAAGGCGGTGCGCCCGCTATCGAGAGCGCGCAATCAGATGTCTGAATCGAATGGAGGTTTTGTGGCGATTTGTTTCAAATGCGACGAATCGGGGTACAACAAGCCACCGGGTCCTGCAGTAAGCCAGGGCTGCAATGACGTGAAGGATTTTTCTTCTTCAAGGGACCACGCCTATGAGAGTGAATCTGCCAGTCAGCACGCGTGAATACGCATTTCCCAAGGGCCAGACCCTGGTGTCCACCACGGACCTGAAGGGGCGCATCCTCTACTGCAACCCGATGTTCATCGAGGTCAGCGGCTACGAGCGCGAAGAACTGCTGGGCCAGCCCCACAACATGATCCGCCACCCCGACATGCCCGAGGAAGCCTTCCGCGACATGTGGGCCACCATCTCGGCCGGCCTGCCCTGGTCGGCGCCCGTGAAGAACCGGCGCAAGAACGGCGACTTCTACTGGGTCATGGCCAATGTCACGCCGCTGATGGAAGGCGACCGGCCCTCGGGCTACATGTCGGTGCGCACCGAGGCCACGCGCGAGCAGACGGATGCGGCCGAGCGCCTCTACGCCACCATGCGCGCCGAAAAGGACGCAGGGCGCAAGGTCCACGTGCTGCGCGCCGGCCATCTGGTGCGCAACAACCTGCGCGGACGCCTTGCCAGCGCGCTGAGCCTGGGCCTGGCAGGCAAGCTGGTGCTGATCTTCTTCCTGGTGGTGGCGGCGGCCTTTGGCGCGGCGATGGCGGGAGGGCACACGCTGGATGCATGGTCCGCGCTGGCCTGGCTGGCGGTCTGCATCTTCACGGGGCTGGCCGGGGCCTGGGCGTACCGGCTGACCGTGGCGCCGCTGGCGCAGATGGTGCTGCAGGCCAACCGCCTGGCGGCCGGCGACCTGACGCAGACCATACGCATCACGCGCAAGGACGTGGTGGGCGATCTGCAGAAGGCGCTGAGCCAGCTCAATGTGAACCTGCTGTCCATCGTGCGCGATGCGCGCGAGGAAAGCGACAAGATGCAGATCTCCACGCGGGAAATCGCGCAGGGCAACCAGGACCTGTCCGCGCGCACGGAAACCCAGGCCGGCAACCTGCAGCAGACGGCGGCCTCGATGGAGGAGATCACGGGCACGGTCAAGCACACGGCCGAGTCGGCGCGCCAGGCCACGGACCTGGCCACCCAGGCCAGCGAGGTGGCCGAGCGCAGCAGCGGCGCCGTCGACGGCGTGGCGGCCACCATGAAGCAGATCCAGGCCGCGTCGGGGCGTATTGGTGAGATCACGCAGCTCATCGACTCCATCGCCTTCCAGACCAACATCCTGGCGCTGAACGCCGCCGTGGAGGCCGCGCGCGCGGGCGACCAGGGCCGGGGATTTGCGGTGGTGGCGGCCGAAGTGCGCAGCCTCTCGCAGCGCACGCAGGCAGCGGCCAAGGAGATCCGCGAACTCATAGACGACTCCGCCGCCAAGGTGCTGGATGGCAATCAGCGCACCGAGGTCGCGCAGAAAACCATGACCGAATCGCTGGACCTGGTGCGGCGCGTGAACCTGCTGATCGGCGAAATCCACAGCGCCTCCAACGAGCAGCTCAGCGGCATCTCGCAGGTCAACGCGGCCGTGGCGCATCTGGACAACATCACGCAGCAGAACGCGGCGCTGGTGGAGCAGAACGCGGCATCGGCCATGGCCTTGCAGGCCCAGGCGCAGACCGTGTCGGAGACCGTGCAGGTCTTCCGGCTGGACGCCACGGCCCGGGCACCGGCGGCCGTGGCCGACGCAGTGGCGCTGCGCCGGTCCATGAAGGCGCAGGCGCCGTTGCCGCCGCTGCGGCCGCCGCGCACCCAGCCGCAGCCGGCGCTGACCACGGGCTGAGCGCGATCCGGGCGCTGGAAAACATCGTTGACACTTGGGGCGCTGCGCCGTCATGCCCGCTGCGCCGGCCGGCGCTACCATGTGACTTTGTGTTGACCGGGCGACCGGATGAAGGAACGACCATGAACTCCAGCTCTTCCCTGGCCGCGGAACTGATGGCCCAACTGCAGGGCGCGCCCATGCAGCAGATGGCAGACCAGATCGGCGCCAGCCCCGCTCAGACCGAAAGTGCCGTGGGCGCGGCCCTTCCCGTGCTGCTGGGCTCGCTGGGCCGCAATGCGGCCGATCCGCAGGGCGCGGCCAATCTCTTCGGCGCGCTGCAGCGCGACCACGGCGCGGCCAGCGGTGGCGCCGGCGGGCTGGATCTGGGAGGCCTGCTGGGCTCGCTGCTGGGCGGCGGCGCAGGCGCAGGCGGCAATGCGGGCGGCGGGCTCGACGGCGCAGCCATCCTGGGCCATATCCTGGGCGGCAACCAGCAGCGCGCGCAGGACGGCCTGGGCCAGGCCACGGGCCTGGGCAGCGGCGGCGCGGCCCAGCTGCTGCAACTGCTGGCCCCCATCGTCATGTCCTTTCTTGCACAGCGCGTGAGCGCAGGCGGCATGGATGCCGGCGGCCTGGGCCAGGTGCTGGGCCGCGAGCATGCGCAGGCGCAGCAGCAGGGCGGCCTGGGTGGTGGTTTGCTGGGAAGCCTGCTCGATCAGGATGGCGACGGCCAGGTAGGTCTCAGCGATCTGATGAAGATTGGTGGCAGCCTGCTGGGCGGCCGCCGCTGAAGGGCCGCATTCACTGAATCGGGCAGGGCCGGTGCGTGTGCATACACGCGCTGGCCCTGTTGCTTTTTGGGCGCAGTTCGGATGACACTAGAACCGAATTGGCGAACGACTGAAAGGCACCCATGACAGCAGTTGCAGACATTCTCAAGTCCAAGGCCACCAGCGCGGTGTACAGCATCGCGCCTACCGATTCCGTGCTCGACGCGCTGCGGCTCATGGCCGACAAGGGCATTGGCGCCCTGCTCGTGATGGAGGGCAGCGAGATCGCCGGCATCGTCACCGAGCGCGACTACGCACGCAAGATCGCGCTGCTGGGGCGCACCTCGGGCGCCACCCTGGTGCGCGACGTGATGACGCGCGACGTGCTGTTCGTCGGCCCCACCCAGACCACGCAGGAGTGCATGGCGGTGATGACCGAGAACCGGCTGCGCCACCTGCCCGTGGTGGACGAAGGCGGCAAGCTGCTGGGCCTGATCTCCATCGGAGACCTGGTCAAGGACATCATCTCCGAGCAGAAGTTCATCATCGAGCAGCTGGAGCACTACATCTCGGGCCGGCACTGAGCCGGGGCTCGGCCTGCCCGCCATGGGCAGGGTCTCGAAGGCGGCAGGACCTGTGAAGGTTCAGGCCGCCTTTTCCACATGCCCCTGGCGGGTGTAGAGGAAATCGATCACGGCCTTGCGGCACTGGCGGTAGAGGTCGTCCTCGGCCAGCGCCACGCGGTTGCGCGGGCGGGCCAGGCCGACCTGCAGCACCTCGCCGATGGTGGCGGCCGGGCCGTTGGTCATCATCACGATCTTGTCGGACAGCAGCACGGCCTCGTCCACATCGTGCGTGACCATGACCACGGTGCTTTGCGTGCGCGCCACGATCTCCAGCAGCTCGTCCTGCAGCTTGGCGCGCGTGAGCGCATCGAGCGCGCCGAAGGGCTCGTCCATCAGCAGCACCTGCGGCTCCATCGACAGCGCGCGCGCAATGCCCACGCGCTGCTTCATGCCGCCCGATATCTCGCCGGGCCGCTTGTGCGCGGCATGGGCCAGGCCCACCAGTTCCAGCGCGGCCAGGGTGCGGGCCTTGAGCTGGGCGCGGCTTTCCGTGCGGCCATAGACGCGCTCCACGGCCAGGTGGATGTTGCCCTCGCAGGTCAGCCAGGGCAGCAGCGAGTGGTTCTGAAAGACCACGGCGCGCTCGGGTCCGGGGCCCTTGATCTCCTTGTTGGCGCACAGCAGCACGCCCGTGGTGGGCGTGGTCAGGCCCGCGATCAGGTTCAGCAGGGTGGACTTGCCGCAGCCCGAGTGGCCGATCAGCGAGACGAATTCGCCCCGCGCAATGGTCAGGTCGATATTGCGCAGTGCCGGAAACAGGCCCTTGGCGGTCTTGAAGCTCTGCTCCACGCCCTGGATCTCGATGAACTTGGACGATGCATTCATGCCTTCACCTCTTCGAACGTAAATGCCGTTGCCAGCTTGACCAGGGCCATCTCCAGCAGCAGGCCCACGATGCCGATCACGAAGATCGCGATGATGATGTTCTTGACGTTGAGGTTGTTCCACTCGTCCCAGACCCAGAAGCCGATGCCCACGCCGCCGGTGAGCATCTCGGCCGCGACGATGACCAGCCAGGCCGTGCCCACGGCCAGGCGCACGCCGGTCAGCATGTAGGGCAGCACGGCCGGGAACAGGATGGTGGTGGCGATCTTCCACTCGCTGAGGTTGAGCACGCGCGCCACGTTCATGTAGTCCTGCGGCACGCGCTGCACGCCCACGGCGGTGTTGATGAGCATGGGCCAGATCGAGCAGATGAAGATGGTCCAGATGGCCGCCGGGTTGGCGCCCTTGAAGACCAGCAGGCCGATGGGCAGCCAGGCCAGTGGCGACACCGGGCGCAGCAGGCTGATCAGCGGGTTGAACATGCGCGACAGGAAGTTGAAGCGCCCGATCACGAAGCCGGCCGGAATGCCGACCAGGGCCGCCAGGCCGAAGCCCACGGCCACGCGCTGCAGCGAAGCGAGCACGTTCCAGCCCACGCCCTGGTCATTGGGGCCGTTGCGGTAGAACGGGTCGCTGAAAATCTCCACCGCCTGCTGCCAGGTCGCCAGGGGCCCCGGAATGCTCTGGCCCGAGCCTGCGGCCACCAGGGACCACACGCCCACGAGCAGGCCGAGGCCGCACAGCGGCGGCAGCACGGCCAGCCAGAAGGCGCGCGACAGCGCCGCCCAGTCGCGCGCAGGGGTGGTAGTCCTGGGCGTTGCCGGTGCAGCCTGCATGGCCGGGACCGGGGATGCAGGGGTGGGGGAAGCCGGCGCAGGCGGGGCGGCGGCGGTGGAGGACTCTGCCGGGAAGTGGAAGACGGCGCTGACCATGGTGTGTTCCTCGGTGGGATGGGTCTTCAAAGGGGATCTCTCAGGCCTTGATGGCGAAGCTGTCCGCGTACTTGCGCGGGTCCTTGCCGTCCCAGACCGTGCCGTCCATCAGCTTGCTGCTGCGCATCTCGCCCTTGGGCAGCGGGGCCTTGGCGGCGGTGGCGGCCTGCTGGTAGATGTCCAGGCGGTTGATGGAGCGGGCCACGCCCAGGTAGTCGGGGTGCTCCTTGAGCAGGCCCCAGCGCTTGTGCTGGGTGAGGAACCACATGCCGTCGGACAGATAGGGATAGCCCACGCTGCCGTCGCCATAGAACTTCATGTGGTGGGGGTCGTCCCAGGTCTTGCCCATGCCGTCCTGGTAGCGGCCCAGGATGCGCTGGTTGATGGCGTCCACGCCGGTGTTCACATAGGCCTTGCCGGCAATGGTGTCGGCCATGCGGGTCTTGTTGGCCAGGCTCTCGTCGATCCAGCGGCCGGCCTCGATGATGGCGGCCGTCACGGCGCGTGCCGTATTGGGGTTCTGGCGGGCAAATTCGGCCGTGGTGCCCAGCACCTTCTCGGGATGGTCCTGCCAGATGGCCTGGGAGGTGGTGGCCGTGACGCCGATGCCGTCCATGATGGCGCGGTGGTTCCAGGGCTCGCCCACGCAAAAGCCGTCCATGTTGCCCACGCGCATGTTGGCCACCATCTGCGGCGGCGGCACGGTGATGACCTTGGCATCCTTGAGCGGGTGGATGCCGTTGGCCGCCAGCCAGTAGTACAGCCACATGGCATGCGTGCCCGTGGGAAAGGTCTGGGCAAAGGTGTATTCGCGCTTTTCGCTGGCCATCAGCTTGGCCAGGCCTGCGCCGTTGACGGCGCCCTTGTCGGCCAGCTTCTTGGACAGCGTGATGGCCTGGCCGTTGTGGTTGAGCGTCATCAGCACGGCCATGTCCTTCCGGGCGCCGCCCACGCCCAGGTGCATGCCGTAGACCAGGCCGTACAGTACATGGGCAAAGTCCAGTTCGCCATTGGCCAGCTTGTCGCGCACGCTGGCCCAGCTCGCTTCCTTGGAGGGAATGATCCTGACACCGTACTTCTGGTCGATCCCCAGCACCGAGGCCATGACCACGCTGGCGCAATCGGTCAGCGGAATGAAGCCGATGCGCACTTCCTTTTTCTCGGGCGCATCCGAGCCGGCCGCCCAGGCGCCGTGGTGGCCCAGCTGGGTGTAGAGCGCCGCGCCGCCTGCCAGCGTGCCGGCCTGGCGCAGAAAATCGCGCCGGGGCAGTGCCGGGCCGGAGGTGAGAGGGCCTGTGGTGGGCTGGGGCGTGGACGCCATGGCGGAACTCCTTCGATCGTCGGGAATGGAACACTTGCAAACCGGCATGTCCCAAGCAAAACGGCGTCCTCTCCGGCCGCGCTGCGCGGGGAGAGTGACGCCGTTGTCCTGGGGCCCTGAATCAAGACCGGGTTCCCGGCCGCCTTTGGCCGGGATTTGCCAGAGTCAATGCAGAAACCGTGCCAGGCGGCGTTCAAGGGGGACCATGCACTCCACCGGCCTTGCCGTCCGCGCCGGGCCACCTTCTGGTGCGCGACTTGCCGCAGCACTGCACCAAGTCGGTGCTGCGCTGCAACATGGCGCGCAGCGGCACGGGTTCATGGGGCGGGCGGCAGCAGATCGGCCATGGAAAGCACGGCCTGCGCCACTTCGGCCAGGCGGCGGTTCTGGTTCATGGCGGTTTGGCGCAGCAGCTTGTGGGCCTCGCCTTCGCTGAGCTGGCGCCGTGTCATCAACAGGCCCTTGGCGCGCTCCAGCAGCTTGCGTTCCGTCAGCGTGGCGCGCACGGTCTCCAGCTCGGCCTGCATGGCCTGCAGCCGCTGGGACTGGTCCTGCACCAGGTCCATCACGGATCGGTCCAGCTGCGGGCCCAGACGCGCGGCCGGGGGCTGCAGCCCGCCCAGCGCCAGCGTGGCGGAGACGGGCGTGATCTCCATTGCCTGCGGCGCCTGCAGCAGCGTCTGCAGGGCGGCGCGCGCATCGACAATGCAGCGCTGGCACTGCTGCTGCAGCTCGGCCGTCAGGCGGGCCTCGACGGTGTGCAGCGCATCCATGCGCCGCGAGCAGCTGTCGAACCAGGGCTCGGCCATCTCCGGCGCCAGGGGAGTGCCCGGCGCGGCCGTGCAGCCCACGCGGCGCAGGCGTTCGATCACGGCCAGCGTGGCATCGGCCGCGCTGCTTTCTTGCCACAGGGCCAGGGAATGGGGCGGCGCAAACTCCGCAAAGACCTGAAAGCAGCGCTCCTGCGACGCGATCAGGTGCAGCCAGTGCTGCTGGCGCGGCGCATCGCTGACGCCCGCACCAAAGGCGGCCACGCCCGTGGCACGCTCCTGGCCCGCGAATTCCTTGCCCTGCATGAAGTTGAACAAGGCCACCAGCAGGCGCGAGATACCGGGCTCGGGTGCGCTGTCGGCCGCCTCGAACACCACGGCCAGCAGGCCTGCCACCAGCTCGATGTAGATGGCGGTGGCCGCCTCCGGCGACAGGTCGTGGCTGGCGACGCGCTCGCGCAGCGCAGGCAGGGCGTCCAGGCACTGCAGCACATGGGCGATGCGGCTGAACAGCCGCGCGCCATGGCCGGGGTGCCCCGTGGAGTCTGTTTGGCCGGGCTGCATGTCCAGCCGGTCGAAGCCGTCAAGGGCCGCCGCGGCAATCCGGTCGCACTCGGCCATCTGCGCCAGCCGTGCCTCGCCGCCATGCGCGCCCGCGCTGGCCAGAAAGACGTTGGACAGGCCGCGCTCCTTTTGCAGCGCATGGATGAGGCGGCTGAGCAGATCCACCAGTGCGCTGGTGCGCTGCAGTTGCTCCAGCTCGCCGATTTCGCACTGGCGCGCGGCCACAAGAAAGTTGAGAGCGGTTTTCATGGGGGACGGGTCCTGTCTGCCTGCATTGATGCAATTCCCATGCCGGGCCTGCCGTGGCGCAAAAGGAGAAGTAGAAGCAAGGCGCAGGGTTTGATAGAATTTTTCTAACGTTTTGAAATCGTCGATACAAATTTGGACGCGCGAATGTGTCGAGTATTTGCCGGGCGTCCTGCAGGAAAAAGCCCGGCTTTCCGGCACACACGACAACCATGGCATAGCCATCCACAAGATCGGGCTGCGCAATGCGGCAGCGAGGCTGAATCAGCATGAGCTTGCAATATCACGAGAAGATCGGATGTCCCCCGTGCGCTGGCGGTTCATGACCCAGGCGGTGTTGGGGCGGACTGCTGTGCGCCGGCGTGGCCCGTCCCTGGCTGCGCTGCTGCTGGGCCTGGCGCAGTGCCGGGCACTGGAGGGGGGCGTGCTCCTGGCCGCATCGGCGCCATCCGATGGCCAGGGAAGCTGGGCCGCGGGGTGGAGCGCTTTCGGCCTGTGGGGCGCCATTCCCGTTCTGATATTCCTGCTGGTTTCGCTGGTGGTCCATGTGCGCCTGCGCGAGAAGGCTCAGCGCCTGACGCAATCGCTGCAGCAGACCAATGAAAAGCTGCTGCGCGCCAATGTGAAGCTCAAGCGCATCGCCTTCAGGGACCCGCTGACCGGCACGGCCAACCGGGCGCTGCTCGAGTACCGGCTTGGCCGGGCGATTGCGCGCGCCGACAGCTCGGTGGAGCAGCCAGGGCCCGGCGGGCCGGTGCGCGTGGGCCTGCTGTACATCGATCTGGACGGATTCAAGCCCATCAACGACGTGGAGGGCCATGCCGCAGGTGACGCGCTGCTGTGCCAGGTGGCTGTGCGCCTGAACCGTATGACGCGCAAGTCGGACACGCTGGCGCGCGTGGGGGGCGATGAGTTCGTGCTGCTGCTGGGCTGCCTGGCATCGGAGGACGATGCCGTGGCCATGGCCGGCCGGGTGCAGAAGGTTTTGGGCCAGCCCTTCGATCTGCCGGGAAAGTCCATCTCCATCGGCAGCTCCGTCGGCGTGGCCATCTATCCCGATCATGGCCAGAAGGAAAAGCTCATGGCGGCGGCCGACCTCGCCATGTACACGGCCAAGCGCGCCGGCGGGAATTCCTGCGCCATCTTCAAGGAAAGCATGCGCAAGGATGTGGCCGTGCAGTTCGACCTGCAGCAAGCCCTGCGCCGCGCCGTCGCAAGCCAGCAGCTGGTGCTGTTCTACCAGCCCAAGATCGATGCCCGCACGGGCCGCATCCGCAGCGTGGAGGCGCTGGTTCGATGGAACCATCCCCGATTCGGCCTCATCAGCCCCCGCGTGTTCATTCCGCTGGCCGAGCGCTTCGGCCTGATCAGCGAGATCGGCGACTGGGTCATCGACGAGGCCTGCCGCCAGACTGCCCAGTGGACGCGCCAGCGGCGCTTCATGCGCGTCTCCATCAATATCTCGGGCTATCAGCTCTTTCAGACACGGCTGGCGCAGTACATCGGCGAAGCGATCGAGCGGCACCGCATTCGGCCCGAGCAGCTGGTCTTCGAGATCACCGAGTCCGTGGCCATGGAGGACGACAAGACCACCATGGCCGTGATTGCCGAGTTGACGGGCATGGGCGTGCAGATTTCCATCGATGACTTCGGCACCGGCTACTCCAGCCTGGCCCTGCTGCGCCAGCTGGGCGCCGACGAGGTCAAGATCGACCGCAGCTTCGTGCGGGACGTGGCCATCAAGAGCGACGCGCGGGCCGTGGTCGATGCCATCGTGCGCCTGGCCCATGCGCTGGAGCTGCGCGTGGTGGCCGAAGGCGTGACCGACCAGCAGCAGCGCGAAGTGCTTCAGACGCTGGGCTGCGACGAGCTGCAGGGCTTTTACTTCGCTCGCCCCATGAACGCCCAGGCGCTGATCGCCAGCGAAATCTGGACCTCCGACGGCATCGAGCCCGTGCAGTTCTCGCGCTCGTCATACCTGGACAACCTGTAGCGGCCCGCCGGCCCCGCAACTGCCCGCCGGCCAGGGGCCATTGACGCGGGCGGCCGTGCGCCGCGCCCGCAGGTTCTACACTTCAGTCCCATGAGTTTGCTGATTCTGGGGATCGAATCCTCCTGCGATGAAACCGGCGTGGCCCTGGTCGAGGCCCCCGATGGCACGGGCGTGCCCAGGCTGCTGTCCCATGCGCTGCACAGCCAGATCGACATGCACCGCGCCTATGGCGGCGTGGTGCCGGAGCTGGCCAGCCGCGACCACATCCGCCGCGTGCTGCCGCTGACCGAAAGCGTGCTGGGCGAGTCCGGCCGCACGCTGGACCAGGTCGATGTGATCGCCTTCACGCGCGGCCCCGGCTTGGCCGGCGCGCTGCTGGTGGGCGCGGGCGTGGCCTGCGCCATGGCTGCGGCGCTGGACAAGCCCGTGCTGGGCGTGCACCACCTGGAAGGCCACCTGCTGTCGCCCTTCCTGAGCGCCGATCCCCCCGAATTCCCCTTCGTGGCCCTGCTGGTCTCGGGCGGCCACACGCAGCTGATGCGCGTGGACGGCGTGGGCAGCTACGCCATCCTGGGCGAGACCATCGACGACGCGGCCGGCGAGGCCTTCGACAAATCGGCCAAGCTCATGGGCCTGCCCTATCCGGGCGGCCCCGTGCTCTCGCGCCTGGCCGAGGGCGGGGACGCGCAGGCCTTCAAGCTGCCCCGGCCGCTGCTGCATTCGGGCGACCTGGACTTCTCGTTCGCCGGCCTGAAGACGGCCGTGCTGACCCAGGCGAAGAAGCTGGGCGATGACCTTGAGGCGCGCAAGGCCGACCTGGCCGCCAGCACGCAGGCGGCCATCGTCGAGGTGCTGGTCAAGAAGACGCTGGCGGCGCTGCAGCAGACCGGCATGAAGCGCGTGGTCGTGGCCGGCGGCGTGGGCGCCAACCGTCTGCTGCGCGCCCAGCTGGATGCGGCCTGTGCCAAGCGCAAGCTGCGCGTGCACTACCCCGAGCTGCACCTGTGCACCGACAACGGCGCCATGATCGCCATGGCCGCCGCCATGCGCCTGCAGGCAGGCCGCGAAATGGCGAACAGGCACTACGCGTTCGACGTCAAGCCGCGCTGGCCGCTCGATTCGCTGGCCTGATGGTCCGGGGCCGCGTGCCCGGCCTGCACGGCGGGCGCAAAAAAAGCCCGGCGCGGGCCGGGCTCTGGAAACGGGCTGTCACCTTGCCAAGAGGATGGAAGAAAGGATGGTTGACAGCCCGGGTGCACAAACGCGCTGGCCGTGACCGGACTTACTGGATGCTCAGCATGGTGGCCTTGCTCTGGGGTTCCAGGCGGGCCAGGGACAGCGTGAGCACGCCGTTTTCCAGCTTGGCGCTGCTGGCGGCCGTGTCGATTTCATGGTCCAGCTCCCAGGCACGCTGCACCTGGCGGGGCGCGCCCTCGACGCTGGACAGACGGACCACGGCGCCTTCGATGCTCAGCTGCAGCTGCTCGCGGGACAGGCCGGGCACATCCAGCTGCAAGGTCGTGGCCTTTTCATCGCGCTGAACCTGCACCGACGAGAGCGAAGGGGCCGCGTTGCCCAGGGTGCCTTGCAAGAAGCGCTGCAGGGCCAGATCGGCGGCTTGGGGAGCGAAGGCGTTGCGGCGGAGAACAGGCGTGAAGATCATGGTGGGTTGGCTCCTATAAACTGCGCGGCTTCATCGAAGTTGTCGCCGCATGAAGCCTAGTTAAGCGGTGTTGAACGCATTTCAAGAGGAAAAAGCCATGAATAAATTGCGCCGCAAGGTCTTGAAAAGCGGCGCCATGGCGCTATTTGCGGCGCCCGCGCTGCTGGCCCGGGCGTCAAGCGGACACGACCGGCCCGTGTCGCCGCCGCGCGGCGAGCCGATACGGCTGGCGCTGATCGAAAGCCTGTCCGGCCCCTTTGCCAACACGGGCGAGGCCGTGTTCCGCAACCTGCTGTGGGCCGCCGAGCGCGTGAACGCGCGCGGCGGTGTGCTGCTGCCGGCTGCGCAGGGCGGCGCCCGGCCCCTGGCCATCGAACGCCATGACAGCAAGGGCCAGAACGAGGAGGCGCTGTCTGCGCTGCGCGCAGCCATCGACGGCGGCGCGCGCGTGGTCATGCAGGGCAATTCATCGGCCGTGGCCGCCGTGCTGGTCGACGCCATTGCCAAGCACAACGAGCGCGATCCGGCCCGGCGCGTGCTGTACCTGAACTACTCGGCCGTCGATCCCGCGCTCACCAACGAGCGCTGCAGCTTCTGGCACTTTCGCTTCGACGCCCATGCCGACATGCGCATGGCCGCGCTGATGCAGGTGCTGCGCGAGGACGGGGCCGTGCGCAACGCCTACCTGATCGGGCAGGACTACAGCTTTGGCCAGGCCGTGCTGCGCGAGGCAAGGCGCCAGCTGGCCGCGCAGCGGCCCGATGTGGCCATCGTGGGCGACGAGCTGCATCCCGTGGGGCGCGTCAAGGACTTTGCGCCTTATGCGGCCAAGATCAAGGCCAGCGGCGCCCAGGCCGTGGTCACGGGCAACTGGGGCAACGATCTGATGCTGCTGGTCAAGGCCGCGCGGGAGGCGGGTTTTGAGGGCCGCTTCTACACCTTCTACGGCAATGCGCTGGGCGCGCCCGCTGCCCTGGGCGAGGCCGGCGTGGGCAAGGTGCTGGCCGTGGCCGACTGGCTGCCCAACGTGCCGGGCCCCGACAGCCAGGCCTTCTACAAGTCATTCCGCGAGCGCTTTCCCAGGCCTGCCGATGACTATGTGCACATGCGCATGCAGCTGATGATGGAGGCCCTGGCCCAGTCCATGGCGCGTGCGGGCAGCACCGACACGGTGGCCGTGGCGCAGGCGCTGGAAGGCGCCGAGGTGGCGCTGGCCGGACGCAGGGGCCGCATGCGCGCGGCCGACCACCAGTTCCAGCAGGCGCTGGTGGTCGGCGTCATGGACAGGCAGGGGGCGCCAGGCGTGCCCTTCGATGTGGAAGGCTCGGGCTACGGCTTCCGCGTGGTGCGAGAGATCGAGGCCGCGCGTGCCGAGCAGCCCGCGATGTGCCGCATGCGCCGGCCCTGACCGCCTCGACGGTTTGGATGGCCTGGATCAGCGGCCCATGGCTGCCGCGACTTCCTGGCCCAGCTCTATCACGGACAGCGCGTAGTAGCTGGACCAGTTGTAGCGCGTGATGGCATAGAAGTTCTCCGTGCCCGCGATGTACAGCGGCTGGCCCTGCGCGCCGTTTTCCAGCTTGACCAGGGCCAGCGGCCCCGGGTGCGCGGCGCCGTCGCCTGGCACCTGCACGCCGCGTGCGGCCATCTCGTCGGCCGTGAACTGGGGAAGGATGTCGGGCGCCAGCAGGGCGGCCAGGTCGGCGCCCTGGGCCTGCATGATCACCGGGTAGTGGGTGGGCATGCCGCTTTTCCAGCCATGCGCGACAAAGTAGTTGGCCACCGAGCCGATGGCATCGGCCGCGCTGCCGAACAGGTCGATGCGGTCGTCGCCGTCAAAGTCCACGGCCCACTTCACCCAGCTGCTGGGCATGAACTGGCCCATGCCCATGGCGCCTGCGTAGCTGCCGCGCAGCGAGAACGGGTCCGTGCCCGCACGGTGGGTGAAGCGCAGGAACTGCTCCAGCTCGCCACGGAAGTACTCGGTGCGCGCCGCAGCGCGCGGGTGGGCGGCAGGGAAGTCGAAGCTCAGCGTGGCCAGGGCGTCCATCACGCGGAAGTTGCCCATCTGCTGGCCGTAGATGGTCTCCACGCCGATGATGCCGACGATGATTTCGGCCGGCACGCCGTACTGCTTTTCGGCACGCGCCAGCGCAGCGGCATTGGCCTGCCAAAAGCGTGTCCCGGCACGTATGCGCACGGGCTCGACAAAGCGGCTGCGGTAGACGCCCCAGTTCTTGGCCGTGCCCTGGACGGCCGGCGTCATCAGGCGCGGCACCTGGGGCAGAAAGCGGGCCTGGGCGACGGTCTCGCGCACCCAGTCCACCGGCAGGTCGTGGCGCATCGCAATGTCGGCGGCCATCTGCATGGCTTGAGGCCGTTCGCCGTAGGGCGTGCTGCCCTGCACGGTCCTTGCCACGGCGGCGCCGCCAGCGGCCGTGGCGGCGGCAGCAGCGGCCGTGCGCTTTTTCGTGGAAGGTTTGGCCGTGGACTTGGTCGTGGCTTGGGCGGCAGGGCTGGCTGCCGGCTTGCCGGCCAGCGCGCCGCAGGGCACGGCCGCGGCCGCAAGCAGCAGCAGGGCGCAGGGGATCAGTCGTTGCTTGGTCATGGTGTGCTTGTCGTGGGACCGGCAGCGGCGGCTTGTGGCCGTGGCTGCGGATTGCGTGGCCAGTCCAGCGCCCGCCATTGGCGTCGCAGGGCGGGCAGGCCGGGGGTGTCGGGTGCGGATGAGGATGGGGATGGGGATGGGGATGGCCGTGCGTAGCGCTGGCGCTCCATGCCCAGGAGCCAGTCGTGAAGGGCCTGGGCCGCCTTGGCATCGTCCCGGCCCCAGCGGTCCATGACCTGGGCTGCCAGCGCACGTGGAGGCAGGCTGGCGTCGGCGTCCAGGCCGATGCGCCGCAGCCGGGCGCGGGTCCTGTCCATGAGGCGCAGCCATTCGTCGCGGCTGGTGCGCTGGGCGCGGGCCATCCAGGCCAGCCAGGCCAGCGCGGCCACGCCGGCCAGCGCGCCCAGCAGGCGCAGCATGTCCACCCACGAGGGCGATTGCACGCCCAGGTTCTTGAGCAGGTCCAGCTGGCGGCTTTGCGTGTAGTTCAGCACCCACTGGTTCCATCCGTTGTTGACGGCCTCCCACACGGCGCGCATCTGCTGCAGCATGCCCACGCCCACGAAGTTGCCCATGGCTCCGGCGATGGTGCCCTGCGGCGCGCGCAGGCGCTGGAACTCGCCCACGCGCGACGGGGCCACGGCGCCGGTGGGGTCGATGCGCACCCAGCCCTCATCCTCCAGCCACACCTCGGTCCAGGCATGGGCGTCGGCGTTGCGCACGGTCCAGTAGCCGTCGACCGGGTTGCGCTCGCCACCCTGGTAGCCGGTGACGATGCGGGCAGGCACGCCCATGCCGCGCATCAGCACGGCGAAGGCGGAGGCGATGTGCTCGCAGAATCCCTCTTTGCTGTCGAACCAGAAGTCATCGGCCGTGTGCACGCTGTCCACCACGCCGGGCGCCAGCGTGTAGGTGTAGCCGCCCTTGCGCAGGCGCGCCAGCGCGGCCTGCACCCAGGCGCGGGGCGCGGCATCGGCCAGTTGCGGGTCGGCGCGCATCTGCCGGGCCAGCTCCAGCGTGCGCGGGTTGCTGCCTTCGGGCAGCTGGGTGTAGCGGCGCAGGGCGCGCGTGGGCTTGAGCGGGCCGTAGCTGAACTGCACATGGCTTTGGGCGCTGATGCGCACCACGTCGGTGATGGGGCGCCAGGTCAGCCATTGCAACTGGGGCGTCATGCGGGCGGTGCCCATGCCTGGGGGGAGCTCGGGAGTCCTGGCCGCGGCGTCCAGCAGGGGTAGCCAGGGGCGGCGGCTGGGCTCTATGGTCATCTGGTAGCTCACGCCCTCGCCGGAGACGCGCAACTGCGCGTCCTCCAGAACGGCCTCCGTGTCCATCTGCCATTCCTGTCCGTCAAAGCGAGACAGAACGGGTCCCCGGAAATACAGGGTGTTGGCAGGCGGAGGAGCACCATCGGGCGTATCGAAACGCAGGCGCAGGGCCACGTTTTCGTCCAGCACCAGCGAGGCCATGGAGCCCACGCGCATGTTCTCCGACAGGCCGCTGCGGCCCGCCAGGTCGTTGCCCGGCACGCCCCACAGCGGGGCCATGCGGGGAAAGAACAGGAACAGCGCCACCATCACCGGCGTGCCCCACAGCGCCAGCAGGGCTGCCGTGCGCAGCGCCTGGGTCAGCGGCGGCCGGCCGGCGGTCATGTGGGCATTGACCAGGGCCGTGAGCAGGCCCAGCAGGCCCAGCACCATGGCCAGGGCCAGCAGCAGGGACTGCGAGTAGAAGAAGTTGGCCAGCAGCGCGAAGAAGCCCAGGAAGAACACCACCATGGCGTCGCGCCGGGCGCGCAGCTCCAGTGTCTTGAGCGCCAGCAGCAGCACGATCAGCGTCACGCCCGCATCGCGCCCGACAAAGGTGCCGTGCGAGACCCAGGTGGCGCCCAGGGCCAGCAGCAGCAGTCCGCCCAGCAGCCAGCGGCCGGGCAGGGGCTGGCCGCGCCAGGCCAGCAGGGCGCGCCACAGCAGCAGGCCGGCCACGAAGACCATGGTCCACCAGGGCGTGTGGGCGGCCTGGGGCATCAGCACCCAGGCCACCACGGCCAGCAGGAACAGGGTGTCGCGCGCATCGCGGGGCAGGGCGGCCAGGCGCTGGCGCCAAGTGGCCGCAGGCTGCGCAATGGCTTGGAAGGAGGAGGGCATGGACGTGCGATTCATGGGCAGGCCGCCAGGGCTTCCAGGCAGAGCGTGGCATGGGCCGGGCCCTGGTCGGGGGCGATCTCGCGGCCGTCGGGCAGGCGCAGGCCCCAGGTCAGGTCCTGCTGGCGCGCGGCCAGCACCCAGGCGGTCAGGCGGCTGAGGCGGGCCTCGGGGTCGGCCAGGCCGGTGGCCTTGGCATCCAGCCACAGGCGGTGCTGCTGGGACAGCGGGCGGTCGCGGCTCACCAGCTGGTTGCTGCCCGTGGCAAAGGCCTGTGCAGCCTTTTTCCAGACCACCAGCTTGAGCGGATCGCCGCGGCGGTAGGCCCGCACACCGTCGAACTCGTCGCCGTGCCGCGTGGCAGCCGCGCTGCGGCCGCCGGCATCGGCGCTGGCCGGTGGCAGGGGTGGCGGATTGTGCTCGGGCGCCGGGTAGATCCAGGCCTGCGTCTGTGCGCGCCACAGCGCCCAGACGCGGAAGGTGCCCAGCGGATAGCGGGTGGCCGCCGTGATCGTGGGCAGCGGCTGCCGTCCCCGGCGCAGCGGCGTGAAGGCCAGCTGTGCCGTGGTGCTGCCCTGTGCCGGTACATCGATCCAGGTCCAGTCGTTGGCCGGGGCATCGCCCTGCACGGCCAGGCCTATGCCCCAGCGCGTGCTGCGGCGGCTGTTGTGCAGCACCACGTCGAAGCGGCAGGGCTGGCCGGCAAAGCTGCCGGCCGGCGGCACCAGGTGCATTGCCAGGCCGCGCAGGTTGCCGTGGCCGACCACCATGCCCGCAGCCGCGCTTCCGGCCAGCAAAAAGGTCAGCAGGTAGCCCAGGTTGAGCTGGTAGTTGATGGCCGCCACCAGCAGAACGCACAGCGTCAGCGCCAGGGCCCAGCCTGCGCGCGAGGGCATGATGTAGACATTGCGCTGGGTCAGCCTGAGGCTGTCGGTGCGCGGCAGGCGGGCATGCCACCACTGGCGCACGCGCCGCGCAGGAGACCAGCGCTGGCGCAGCGATGCCCCCGGCTGGGCGGCGCCGGGCGAGGACGCGGGAGCGGCCGGCATCAGCGCAGCGCCACGGCGTCCAGCATGGCGCGCACCTGCTCCACGGCACCCCGGCCGCTGGAGCCTATGGGCACCAGGCGGTGGGCCGCCGTCTGCGGCAGGATGGCCTGCACATCGTCGGGCGCCACGTAGTCACGCCCCTCCATCAGGGCCACCGCCCTGGCCGCGCGCAGCAGCGCAATGCCCGCGCGAGGCGACAGGCCCTGCACGAACCACTGGCCCGAGCGCGTCGCCTCCAGCAGGTCCTGCACATAGTCGAGCAAGGCATCGCTGGCATGGACCTGCAGCACGGCGGCCTGCAACTGCTGCAGCTCGTCCGTGGCCAGCAGCGGTAGCAGTGCATCGGCCTGGGCGCGCCGGCCATTGCCGGACAGCAGGGAGCGCTCGGCCGCGCGGTCGGGATAGCCCAAGCTGATGCGCATCAGAAAGCGGTCCAGCTGGCTTTCGGGCAGCGGGAAGGTGCCCAGCTGTTCCTGCGGGTTCTGCGTGGCGATCACGAAGAAGGGCTCGGGCAGGCGGTGCGTGCGGCCTTCGGACGAGACCTGGCGCTCTTCCATGGCTTCGAGCAGGGCGCTCTGTGTCTTGGGGCTGGCGCGGTTGATCTCGTCGGCCAGCAGTACCTGGGCGAAAACGGGACCTGGATGGAAGACGAAGGACTCGCTGCTGCGCTCATAGATGGACACGCCGGTGAGGTCGCTGGGCATGAGGTCGGCCGTGAACTGCACGCGCGAGAACTGCAGCCCGAAGCTGTGCGCCAGCGCATGGGCCAGCGTGGTCTTGCCCACGCCGGGAACGTCTTCCAGCAGCAGGTGTCCCCCGGCCAGCAGGCAGGCCACGCTGTCGCGGACCTGAGCCGGCTTCCCTACAACCACCGTGTTAAGCTGATCCAGAAGCGCCTTGATCTTGTGTGTAGCTTGCATGGCGCGACGTTATCCTAAAAAAAACATCGCGGAGACATCACTGTGGGCAAGACGGGTTATTTCACCCATAGGGAGTGCTGGCGGCATGAGATGGGGCCGGGGCACCCAGAGTGCCCGGCCCGGCTGGACGCCATCGAGGACCGGCTGCTGGTGACCGGCGTGGCCGATGCGCTGGAGCGGCACGAGGCCCCCCAGGCCTCGCTGGCCGACATCGAACTGGCCCATGACCGCATGCATGTGGCCGCGCTGCAGGGCCTGACCCAGCGCCTCATCGAGGAGCAGCAGGCCGGCGGCCCCGAGTACTCCCAGATCGACACCGACACCTCCATCAACAGCCACACCTTCTCGGCCGCGCTGCATGCGGCCGGTGCCGCGCTGGCGGCCACCGATGCGGTGATGGCCGGCGAGCTGGAGAACGCCTTTTGCGCCGTGCGCCCTCCCGGCCACCATGCCACCCGCCACCAGGCCATGGGCTTTTGCTTCTTCAACAACGTGGCCGTGGGCGTGAAGTACGCGCTCAGCCGCCACCACCTCAAGCGCGTGGCCGTGATCGATTTCGACGTGCACCACGGCAATGGCACGGAGGACATCCTCTCCGGCGACGACCGTGTGCTCATGTGCGGCATCTTCCAGCACCCCTTCTATCCCTTCAGCGGCGACCAGCACCCGGCCGCCAACATGGTCAACGTGCCGGTGGCCGCCTATACCAAGGGCATGGACATCCGCGAGATCGTCGAGATGATGTGGATCCCGCGACTGGAAGCCTTCAAGCCCGAGCTGATCTTCATCAGCGCCGGCTTCGACGCCCACCGCGAGGACGACATGGGCCAGCTGGGCATGACCGAGCAGGACTTCACCTGGATCACCTCGCGCATCAAGGACATTGCGCGGCGCTTCTCCAAGGGGCGCATCGTCTCCTGCCTGGAAGGCGGCTACGTGATGGGGCCGCTTGCGCGCAGCGTGGAAGCGCACGTGCGCGTGCTGGCCGACCTCTGAACCCGATCTGGAGCACCATGAACGCGAGCACCCATCCTTCTGAAGCCAGCCCCCTGCTCGACGTGCAGCGCGACGCGCGCGGCGTCGTACGGCTCACGCTCAACGATCCGCAGCGCTTCAATGCCCTGGGCGAGCAGATGCTCACGCAGCTGCAGCAGGCGCTGGACGATGTGGCGCGCGACGAGTCCGTGCGCGTGGTCGTGCTGGCTGCGGCCGGCAAGGCCTTTTGCGCGGGGCACAACCTCAAGGACATGGCGGCCCATCCGCAGCTGGACTACTACCAGAAGCTGTTCGCCCAGTGCAGCCGCATGATGCTGTCCATCCACCGGCTGCCCGTGCCCGTGATTGCGCGCGTGCACGGCATTGCCACGGCGGCGGGCTGCCAGCTCGTGGCCCAGTGCGATCTGGCCGTTGCTGCGCAGGCGGCGCGCTTTGCCACCAGTGGCATCCACTATGGCCTGTTCTGTGCCACGCCCAGCGTGCCCTTGGTGCGCAATGTGCCGGCCAAGCAGGCCATGGAGATGCTGCTCACGGGCGACTTCATCGACGCGCAGCAGGCGCTGGACCAGGGCCTGGTCAACCGCGTGGTGGCCGAGGAGGCGCTGGACGATGCGGTGGAGCACTTCGTGCAGTCCATCGTCAGCAAGCCCCGCGCGGCCGTGGCCATGGGCAAGGCCCTGGTCTACCGCCAGCGCGAGATGGGCATCGAGGCGGCCTACCAGCTGGCCGGCCAGACCATGGCCGCCAACATGATGGATGCCGATGCCCAGGAGGGCGCCCAGGCCTTCGCCGCCAAGCGCGAACCGGCCTGGAAGACGGGCCGCTGACCGACCTGCATGTAGGCCCCGGTCCGGTTGGCCTGTCCTGGATCTGCGCGATGATGGCGGCCTGCGCCCTTGCGGCGGAACGGCCCTGATCCATGGACATCTTCGACAAGCTCATCAACGACTTCCAAAGCTCCAGCGCCTGGCTGGAGTTCTCCGTTCTCATCGGCTGCCTGCTGCTGGCCTACGGCGCCATGCGCGGCCTGCATGCGCGCTACGGCCATCTGAACGATGGCAAGCCCTCCGTATGGATTGGCCGCCATGCGCTCGATGGCGCACTGTTCCCGCTGCTGGCGCTGGTGCTGGTCTTCACCAGCCAGGAGATCCTGGCGCGGTTTTCCACGGTGTTCTGGTTGCGCGTGGCCGTGTCGCTGCTGGTGTCCCTGTCGGTGATCCGCTTCGTGGCGCGGGTGCTCAGCCGGACCTTCCCCCACTCCACCGTGGTGCGCCTGATCGAGCGCATCTTCTCCTGGCTGGCCTGGGGCGCGGCCGTGCTGCACAGCATCGGCCTGCTGCCGCAGGTCATGGAGGAGCTGGAGGCCCTGCAGTTCAACATCGGCAAGACGCCGGTCAGCCTGCTCAACCTGATCGAGGGCACGCTGTCGGCGGGCCTGATGATGGTGGCCGTGCTCTGGCTGTCCACGCTGTTCGAGCAGAAGGTCATCAACCAGTGGGTCAGCGACCTGTCCATGCGCAAGGTGGCCATGAACATCACGCGCAGCGTGCTGATCCTGGTGGGCCTGCTGGTGTCGCTGTCCATGGTGGGCGTGGACCTGACGGCGCTGTCCGTCATGGGCGGCGCCATCGGCGTGGGCCTGGGTTTCGGCATGCAGAAGATCGCCTCCAACTACGTCAGCGGCTTTCTGGTGCTGATCGAGCGTGCGCTGCGCATCGGCGACAACGTGCGCGTGGACGGCTTCGAGGGCCGCATCACCGACATCCGCACGCGCTACACCATCATCCGCGCGCTCAACGGCCGCGAATCCATCGTGCCCAACGAGACGCTGATCACCCAGCGTGTGGAGAACCTCACCGGATTCGACGTCAAGTTCGGCCTGTCCACCAACATCGTCGTGGGCATGGACAGCGATGTGGAGCAGGTGCGCGGCATCCTGCTCGAAGCCGCAGCCGCGCAGCCGCGCGTGCTCAAGACGCCCGCGCCTTCGGTGGCTCTGGTCGACTTTGTGGAGCAGGGCCTGCAGTTCAGTCTCAGCTACTACATCAACGACCCGCAAAATGGCCAGGGAAATGTGCGCTCCGAGGTCAACCTCGCCGTGCTGCGCGGCCTGCGTGCCGCAGGCGTGAGCCTGCCGGTCCCCAGGCAGGTAGTACAGATCACCGAACGCGTGGGCGTGGCGGCCCAGGCAGCAGAGAAAAGCAGCTAGGATTATTCCTAGGTGCATACCCTGAGTTCAGGCTGTTCCCCTGCAGGAAATCTCAAGGGTCGTGCTTAAAATGGCACGATCGTTCTTTTTTGTGAGCGCGCATGCGGCCCTCGGCCGTCAGGGAAACCTGCCTCAGCTGCTGCAGCGCCGCATACAATGATTTCGGTTTACGTAAACGTCAATCTATCAATCAATCAGGAGCCGCTGCAATGAAGGTTTTGGTCCCGGTCAAGCGCGTGGTGGACTACAACGTGAAGGTCCGCGTGAAGTCGGACGGCACGGGCGTGGACATCGCCAACGTCAAGATGAGCATGAACCCCTTTGACGAAATCGCCGTCGAAGAAGCCGTTCGCCTCAAGGAAAAGGGCGTGGTCACCGAAGTCATCGCCGTCTCCTGCGGCGTGGCCCAGTGCCAGGAAACCCTGCGCACGGCCATGGCCATCGGTGCCGACCGCGGCATCCTGGTGGAGACCACCGAGGAGCTGCAGCCCCTGGCCGTCGCCAAGCTGCTCAAGGCCCTGGTGGACAAGGAGCAGCCCGGCCTGATCATCCTGGGCAAGCAGGCCATCGACGACGACGCCAACCAGACCGGCCAGATGCTGGCGGCCCTGGCCGACCTGCCGCAAGCCACCTTCGCCTCCAAGGTCGAAGTCGCTGGCGACAAGGTCAACGTGACCCGTGAAGTGGACGGCGGCCTGGAAACCCTGGCCCTGAGCCTGCCGGCCGTCATCACCACCGACTTGCGCCTGAACGAGCCGCGCTACGTCACGCTGCCCAACATCATGAAGGCCAAGAAAAAGCAGCTGGACACCGTCAAGCCTGAAGAGCTGGGCGTCGATGTCGCCCCGCGCCTGAAGACGCTCAAGGTGGCCGAGCCCGCCAAGCGCGGCGCTGGCGTGAAGGTGCCCGATGTGGCGACCCTGGTCAGCAAGCTCAAGAACGAAGCCAAGGTCATCTAAAGGAATTCGCAGACATGACATCCCTCGTTATTGCAGAACACGACAACGCTTCCATCAAGAGCGCCACGCTCAACACCGTCACTGCGGCCCTGGCCTGCGGCGGCGACGTGCATGTGCTGGTGGCGGGCGAGAATGCCGGCGCCGCTGCGCAGGCTGCGGCCCAGATCGCTGGCGTTGCCAAGGTCATCCACGCCGACGGCGCCAGCCTGAAGGACAGCCTCGCCGAGAACATCGCAGCGCAAGTGCTGGCGATTGCCTCGAACTACAGCCATATCCTGTTCCCCGCCACCGCCAGCGGCAAGAACGCCGCGCCGCGCGTGGCCGCCAAGCTGGACGTGGCCCAGATCAGCGACATCACCAAGGTGGACAGCGCCGACACCTTCGAGCGCCCCATCTACGCAGGCAACGCCATTGCCACGGTGCAAAGCAGCGACAAGATCAAGGTCATCACCGTGCGCGGCACGGGCTTTGACGCAGCGGCCACCACGGGCGGCAGCGCCCAGGTGGAGCAGCTGGCGGCCGCTGGCGACAGCGGCAAGAGCAGCTTCGTGGGCCGTGAAGTGACCAAGAGCGACCGCCCCGAGCTGACGGCCGCCAAGATCATCGTCTCCGGCGGCCGCGCGC